>NZ_JASIAL010000415.1:0-12075 GCF_030042015.1 Trebonia sp.
GTCGCGGCGGGCAGCGGCGGGTCGGCGGGGCGGCCGGGGGCGTCGGAAGCGTCGGAAGCGTCGGGGGCGTCGCTGGGGCCGGGGGCGCCGCCGGGACCGGGGTAGCCGGGGAAGCCGGGGTAGCCGGCCAGCTCAGCGGGCGCCGCCAAGCCAGTGGGGCAGCCGGCTTGGCCGGGCGGCGAAGACGCTGACAGCGACGACGTTGCGGACGTGGCCATGCCCTCGGCGACCCTGCCCAGCGCCGCCATGACGAGGGCCGGGTCGTGCCCGTCGGCGGCAGCCGAGGTGGCGCCCACGCGCGCTCCGGCACTTGCCGCCGCCGAGCATCCGGTCGGCCGGGCCGGCAGCAGCGGGCTGGCGGGGCTGCCGGTCAGGGACCGCCACCGCTCCTCCCACTCCGCGAAGGTCCCGCCGCAGCCGCGGACGTAGGCCGAAAGCACGGGCAGGTCTGGCAGTGACGGGCCGGCTTCCGCGGCCCTGATCACCTCGCACGGATAGTGCGCGCGCGCCGCGAGCTCGGCGTGCCCGAGTCCGGCATGACTGCGCAGCTCGCGCAGCTCTTGGAGGAACCGTGCCGGGTCGTTCCCGCGCGTGTCGCGGGAACCCAGCTCACCCGGCCCAGACACCAAGACACCCCTCCCATCGCATTGTCGGCGGCGGTTGGAATCCCGGGACCACGGTGCCGCGCCCACCGCCCATGGCTACCTATACAGGATTCGTCCGCAGATTATCGCGTCGCCTGCGCCGGGATGTCTCATCCGCGTTATTTTGGGCAGCTGTGTCGTGCGAACTGAAGCGGCTGTTCAGCGTGTTCTCAGTGATGCACAGCGGACGGACCCGCCATGCGGTCCGTCAGCCTGGCCGACCAGTCGTCAGCACAGGGGGCCGCCCGTCACGTAAATCACCTGCCCGGACACGAAGCCGGCGTCCTCGCTCGCCAGGAACGAGACGGTGTGCGCGACGTCAGCCACCTGTCCGATCCGGCGGACCGGGGTTTGCGCCGCCACCGTGGCCTGGAACTCCTCGAAGCTCACCGCCAGCCGGGCGGCGGTCGCCGCGGTCATGTCGGTGACGATGAACCCCGGGGCCACCGCGTTCGCGGTGATGCCGAACGGGCCGAGCTCGATGGCCAGGGTCTTGGTGAAGCCCTGCAGCCCTGCCTTGGCCGCGGCGTAGTTGGCCTGCCCGCGGCTGCCGAGCGCGGAGCTTGAGGACAGGTTGATGATCCGGCCGTAGCGCTGGTCGACCATGTGCGCCTGCGCGGCCCGGCTCATCAGGAACGCGCCGCGCAGATGCACGCCGAGCACCGTGTCCCAGTCCTCGTCTGACATCTTGAACAGCAGGTTGTCGCGGATCACGCCGGCGTTGTTGACGAGCACGGCCGGCGGCCCGAGCTCAGCGGCCACGGTGCCTGTCGCCGCCGCCACCTGGTCAGCCTTGCTGACGTCGGCGCCGACCGCGATCGCCTGACCGCCGGCCGCGGTGATCGCGGCTACGGTGGCGGCGCAGGCGCCGGCCTCCAGGTCGAGCGCGGCGACCGCCATCCCGTCCCTGGCCAGGCGGCACGCGGTCGCGGCGCCGATCCCGCGGGCCGCGCCGGTGACAATGGCGACTCGCCGCGGGTTGTCCGGCATCGTCACCCACCCTCCTTCGGGATTGAAACTGCCCGCCCTCAGCGCCGATCGGTGCCGGCTTCCGCGGCAGGGGGTGCCGAAAGGACGCCGTGCGCGTCCAGCGCGATGGCACCGCCCGGATGCGCGAGGACGGGATTGACCTCGAGCTCGCTGTATTCGGGGTGCTCCGCGCCCGCCCTGGCGATCGCCACGAGCGCGTCGGCGGCGGCGGCAAGATCGATAGGCTCGGCTCCGCGCCACCCCGTCAGCAGCGGGGCCTGCCGCAGTGACCCCAGCATCTGGTGTGCCCGGTCCCGGGTCAGCGGGGCCAGGCCGACCGCGGTGTCGGCCAGCAGTTCGGCGGTGATCCCGCCGATTCCGACGATGGCGACCGGCCCGAACGACGCGTCCTGCCGGACTCCCATGATCAGCTCGACAGAACCTGGCCGGCGCACCATGGCCTCGACGGCGAAGGCGGCTGACCGTGTGCGCGGCCGCATGGCGGCGAACGCGGCCCGCAGCGCCGCCTCGTCCCGCAGATTGAGCGCCACCCCCTGCGCCTCGGTCTTGTGCGCCAGCCCCATCGCCTTCAGCACGACCGGGTAGCCGATGCCCGCCGCGGCCGCGGCGGCGTGGTCGGCATCGGCGACGAACCTGGCCGCGGGGAAGCTCAGGCCATATCCGGCCAGCAGTTCCCGCGTGCGCTCGTAGCCGCCGTCCCCGGCGGGGGGCGCGACGGCGAACTTCGGCCGCTCCACTGGCGCCAGCGCGGTCCAGCGGGCCGCCCTGGCGATCGCGGATGCGGCGTGCTCGATGCGGTCGAAGACGGGGATCCCGCGCCGGCGCAGCACGCGCAGCGCGGGGGTTTCCGTGGTGGCCATGCTGTGCACCACGACCGGCCGGGCGGCGTCCGCGGACGCCGCGGCCAGGGCGTCGGCGACTGCCGCCTCGGCGTCCGCCAGCTGCGGCGAGCCGGTGGCGTAGTCCCCGAAGTAACCCGACAGCACGACCGCGTCGGTGTCCTGGGCGGTGAGCAGCGCGTTCACCACGGCCGCGTAGCTGCCGATGTCGGATTCCCCCGCGCCCGCCAGGTCGACCGGGTTGGTCACGCCTGCCGCGGCGGGAAGGAGGCCGCGCAGGCGCGACATGGTGAGCTCACGCAGGGGTGGCACGGACATGCCCGCGGCCGCCAGCGCGTCGGCCGCCAGCGCGCCCTGGCCGCCGCCGTCGGCCACGACCGCGACACGGCCGCCGCCCCGCATCCCCGGCGCGAGCAGCGTTACCGCGGCGTCGACCAGCGCTCCCGCGGTGTCGAGGCGCAGCGCGCCGGCCTCCGCGACCGCGGCGTCCACGACCTCAAGCGAGCTCACCAGCGCCCCGGTGTGCGATTGGGCGGCGCGACCTGACGCGGCACTGCGGCCAGGTGCGAGCAGGAGAACCGGCTTCCCGGCGGCCCGCGCGCAGGCGAGCGCCCGCGCCAGCCGGCGGCCGTCGCGGAAGTCCTCGACGTACGCGGCGATCACCCGCGTCCGCTCGTGCTCGACCAGGCTCTGCAGCATCTCTGCCGCGTCGATGTCTCGCTGGTTGCCGAGCGATACCAGCCGGGACAAGCCCTGCCCGGCCCGGCCGAGCAGCCGCCCGATCTCCAGCGCGAGATTGCCGCTCTGCGAGATCAGCCCTACCTGGCCGGCCGGCACGGCACCCCAGCACAGCTGCAGCGCGGTCGCGTCGTCCACCACGCCCATGCAGTTGGGCCCGAGCAGCCGGGCGCCGTGAGCTCGGACGAGCTCGGCCAGGTCGAGCTCGTCGCGCGGGCTGGCCGGCTCTCCGACGCCGGCGGTGATGACCACGAAGCACCGGGCGCCTGCCGTCAGGCCCTGCTCGACCTCGCCCCGGACGCTGCCTGGCGGTGTCGCCACGACCACGAGCTCAGGTTCCTGGGGCAGCTCCGCGAGCGACGGCCACGTACGCGACCCGAGCACGGTGGCGCCCCGGCGGTTGACCAGGTAGACCTGGCGCCTGTGCTGCCCGGCGAGCGCGCCGCGCGCCAGCCAGTAGCCCCACTTCTGCGGGTTGTCCGACGCTCCGACGACCGCGACCGAGCGGGGGTCGAAGAGCGCCCGCAGGGGCTCACGGACCGGGAAGGCGACCGGGTGCGGCGCCGATTCGGAGCGGAGCCAGGACGGCGGCGCGGCGGCGCCGGAACGTGGCTGCCTGGCCGAGAGGAGAGGCGGCGCAGGCTCGGGAGTGACGGTCATGGCGCGGCGTTTCCTTGCTGGAGCAATAACTGACTTATGCGTCAGTTATTATGCGGCAGCCGTGCGGCTCGTGGCAAGGGGCAGGCGACTGGGCTGGCCGTCGCGGGCGACCGGAGCGCGGCTAGCGGGCCGCCTGCTTGGGCAGCATCTCGTCGATGAAGGCCAGGCAGGTCGTCCGCATGCGCTCCGCGGTCATGCTCCGCGAGCCGAGCAGCACCTGGATGGCGAGGCCGTCCATCATCGCGATGAGCATGTTGGCCAGCTCGGTCGCGCTGCCGTCGCGGATGACGCCGGCGTCCTGGCCGTCGCGGATGATGCCGGCCACCAGCCGCCGCCACTGGCCGTAGAAGTCCTCGTTCAGCTGCTGCAGGTCAGGCTCCTGCAGCCCTTCGACCCACAGCTCGCTCCAGACGTGCCAGCCTTCCATGGTCTCGTCCTCGACCGGCACGTAGGACTCGACGATCAGCTTGAGCAGCTCCAGCGGGCCCTTGCCGGTCTCCATCACCCACTGGCGGCGCTGCATCGAGTGCTCGTAGTACCGCTCGAACGCGGCCTTGAGCAGGTCGCGCTTGGTGTCGAAGTAGTAGTGGATCATCCCGGAACTCACCCCGGCGCGCTTGGCCACATCGGACAAGCGCAGGCTGCGAAAGCCGCTGACCGCGATAACGTGCCAGGTCGCCTCCAGGATCTGCTGGCGCCGTTCCTCCTCAACGTGCGGTCGGGGCATCTCACCTCCAGTCAGTGCCGGCCAGGCGCCGGCCAGGCCTGGCCAGCTCAGTCGGTACGCTACCTGGCCGCCGCCGGCCGCCCGGCAGCGTCAGGCTAAGAAATCTGGGCCTGTCCTCTTGACAACCATGGTGACACACCTCACAGTTCATAAATAACTGATTCACCAGTTAGATATGAGGTGAAGCCATGAGCGCAGCCGAGCAGGCCCGGCCGGCCGCAGCACAAGACGGGACCCTCCGCAGGGGAGTCCTCCCGCTGTGGGCCGTCTACGGCATCGCGCTCGGCATCCTGGCGCCGTCCTCGACGCTCGCCCTGTCCACCGGGCTCATCAGCGAGACGGCGGGCAACCTGAGCTGGCTGACCTGGGTGGTCACCGCCGTCATCGTGCTGAGCTTCGCCCTGGGCATCAGCTGGCTGACCCGGCGCTTCGCCTGCACCGGCGGGCTGTACGGGCTGGCCGCGCGGGCGGGCGGACGCAGCGGCGGCTTTTCCGTCATGTCGGCGCACGTTCTCGCGCTGCTGCTCGCCGGACCCGCGTGCGCCCTCGGCAGCGCGATCTACCTGGACGCCTGGCTCGAGCGGGTCGGCGTGCCCGCGGGTCATCCGGCCGTTGTCATCAGCATCCTGACGGCGCTCGTCGTGGCCGCGAACGCGTGGCTGTGCTACCGGGAGGTCAAGCTCTCCGCCCGGCTGCTGCTGGCCATCGAGTTCGCCACGGTCGGGGTCATCCTCATCTTGTTCTGCGTCGTCCTGATCAAGGCCCCTGGCGGGATCATCGACCGCAGGCAGCTGCACTTCGGCGGCATGAACGTGGCGTCGATCCTGGAAGCCGGCGGGTTCGCGGTCTTCGCCCTGGCCGGCTTTGAGAACGTCGCCACCCTCGGCCGCGAGGCGCGCAACCCGCGGCGGGCGATCGGCCTGGCCATGACCGGGTCGATCGTGGGGCTCGGCCTGCTGTACGTGTTCGCCAGCTACGTGATCGTGCTCGGGTTCAAGGGCATCTCCTTCGCGAGCAGCCCGGCGCCGCTGGACACGCTGGCCAGCCGCAACAACGTCGGCTGGCTCGGGTACCCGATCGACCTCGGCGTCGCCGTCAGCTTCTTCGGCTCCAGCCTCGGCATCATGGCGGGCACGTCGCGCACCGTGTACACCCTCGCCAGGGACCGCGTGCTGCCCGGCCGCCTGGCGAAGGTGCACGCCACCCAGCGGACACCGGTCACCGCCGTCACGGCCCTCGCCGCGCTGTACCTCATCCTGGGCATCGCCGGGGCTGCCCTGACCAACCCCGACAACTCCTACGGCTACCTGGGCACCCTGTCCGGCTACCTGCTCGTCCTCGCGTACGGCCTCACGACCCTGGTCGCCGGCGTGTACGCCGCGCGCACCGGCTCGCTGCGCGCGGGCATCGCGCTGACCACGCTGGTGGCCATGGCCGGCATCGCCCTCGTGTACTGGTTCAGCTTCCGGCCGTTCCCGCAGGGCGCGTACGGAGTGGTGGCCTGGGTCTTCGCCGGCTGCGTGGTGCTCGCGGTCAGCACCTACGCGACGCTGCGCCTGCGCTGGCCGGCGGTACTGGCGAAGATCGGGCGCACCGACCGGGCGGCCCAGGCGGATGAGCCCGAGGAGATCCCGGTCGCCGTCCCGGCCCAGGCCGGCCTCGCACACGAAGCACACGGCGCACACCAAGCACACGCGTACGACGCGTACGACGCATACGGCGCATGACGCATACGGCGCATAAGGAAGGTAGCGACAACGAGATGGAATTCGCCTACACGCCCCGGCTGGCCGGGCTGCGTCAGCAAGCGCTTGCTCTCGCGGCCGTGATCGCCAAGTACGAGGATGAGTGCGAGCAGCACAACGGCCTCGGGCCGCAGGCCCACGCGGCCATCAGGGAAGCCGTGCTCGCACACGGCCTGCAAGCGATCAACGTCCCGGCCGAATGGGGCGGGGCGGGCCTGACCGTGCTTGAGCAGGTCGTCGTCCAGGACGTGCTCGGCAGCCTGACCAACGCGCTGTGGGACACCGTCTGGCGCCCGGCCAACCCGCTGCTGGCCTGCACCCCGGCACAGCGCGAGCGGTACCTCATCCCCGACGCACGGGGCGAGCGGCGCGACGCGGTGGCGATCACCGAGGAAACGTCAGGCTCGGACCCGGCGGCCGTCCACACAAAGGCCGTCAGCGACGGCGACGGCTACCGGATCACGGGGAACAAGTGGTTCGTCACCGTCGGCGACGCGGCGGACTTCCTGCTGGTCCTCGCGGCCGTCCAGCCGCAGGACGCGCCCACGCTGTTCCTCGTCGACCGCGACACCCCTGGCGTCGACATCGTGCGCACGCCGCGCTACACGCACACGTTCGTCTACGAGCACCCCGAGTTCTCCTTCGACAACGTGCGAGTAGGCCCGGACGCGGTGCTCGGGGGCGTCGGCCAGGGGTATGAGCTGACCCGCGACTGGTTCACAGAGGAGCGGCTGATGATCGCCGCGCGCACGATCGGCGCGGCCGAGCGGGCGCTGACCCTCGCGACCGACTGGGCCGCGCACCGGATGCAGGGCGGCGAGCCGCTCATCAACCGCCAGCTCATCCGGGCCATGATCGCCGATTCCGTGGTGGACATCGCGGTCAACCGGGCCTTCACGCACCAGGTGGCCTGGGAGTTCGATCAGGGCGGCAACCGCAAGACGCTGCACGCCAGGGCCGCGACCGCCAAGCTGGCCGCCTCCGAGGCCTCCAACCGGGTAGCCGACCGCGCGGTGCAGATCTTCGGCGGCCGCGGTTACATGCGCGACAACCCGGTCGAGCGGATCTGGCGCGAGCTGCGGGTCGACCGGATCTGGGAGGGCACCTCGGAGATCCAGCGCCTGATCATCGCCAACGAGGCCGCCAAGCGCGGCCTGCCCGGCCTGCTCGAGTTCACGGGGCAGGACTAAAGCGGTGCCGTCGAGCTGGAGCGGCAAGGTCGCGATCGTCGGCGCCTACGAGTCGCCGCGACGCCGCGCGCCAGGGACGCACCCGTTCGCGATCCAGGCCGAGTGCGCGCGGGGCGCGCTGGCCGACGCCGGCCTTGACCGCGAGGACGTCGACGGGCTCGCCGCCGCGGCGTCCTTCCCGGCCGAGGGCGCCAGGGAGATGGCGGTGGCCGAAATCGCCGAATACCTCGGCATCCACCCGCGGTGGGCAGACGGAACCGACATCGGCGGGGCGGCGCCGGTCTCGCACGCCGGCCATGCCGTCGCCGCCATCGAGGCCGGGCTGGCCGAGGTGGTGCTCGTGACCTACGCCGCCTGCGGGTACTCGTGGCCGCACGGCGCGCCGGACTACCTGACGTACGCCCACGGCCCGGGCCAGTGGGAGCTGCCCTACGGCCCGAGCACCGTGGCCACCTACGCGCTGGCCGCGCGACGGCACATGCACGACTACGGCACCACGGCCGAAGACCTGGCCGCCATCGCGGTCCAGTGCCGGGCCAACGCGAACGCCAACCCGGACGCCAGGTACACCACGCCGATCACCGTCGATGACGTGCTGGCCTCACCGCTCATCGCCGACCCGCTGCACCGGCTGGACTGCTGCGTGGTCACCGATTCCGGCGGTGCCTTCGTCCTGACCAGCGCCAGGCACGCGCGGGAAATGAACACAACGCCGGCGTACGTGCTCGGCTTCGGCGAGGCGCTCGGCCAGGTGTCGATGAACCAGATGTGGCCGTTCACCGCCACCGCGGCCGCCGCATCCGGCGCGCGCGCGTTCGCGACCGCGGGCATGCGGCCGGCCGAGATCGACTGCGCCCAGCTGTACGACAGCTTCACGATCACCGTCTTGCTCGCGCTTGAGGACCTCGGCTTTTGCGGCAAGGGCGAGGGCGGCAAGTTCGCGAGCGCCGGGGAGATAGCGCCTGGCGGGCGGCTGCCGATCAACACCGACGGCGGCGGGCTGTCTTCCAACCATCCGGGTCGGCGCGGCGCGCTGGCCGTGGTCGAGGCGGTCAGGCAGCTGCGGGGCACCTCACCAGGCGTCCGCCTCGACGGCCCGCGAACCGCGCTCGTGCACGGCATGGGCGGGTCGCTGTCCACGTCGGCGACCCTGATCCTGGGAGTGTGAGCATGCCCGACGCACTGCCCGGCGCGCTGCCGCCAGCACCCGGCCTGTCCCCGCTGGCCGACGAGTTCTCGCGCGCCTACTGGGACGCCGCGCGCGACGGGACGCTGCTCATCCAGCGCTGCCGAAGTTGCGGCCGCTGCCAGTTCTACCCGCGCGGCCACTGCGCGGCCTGCTTCGCACCCGATCCGGAATGGATCCCCGCGAGCGGCCACGGGCGCGTGCACGCCTGCACCGTGATCCGGCGGACGCCCAACGCCGAGTTCGCCGCCGACTGCCCGTACGTGCTCGCGATCATCGAGCTCGACGAGGGCCCGCGGCTGACCGCGCGCATCGTCGGCGACGTCGGTGACATCGCCTGCGACGAGCCGGTGCACGTCGTCTTCACCCCGGCCGGCGAGACGTTCGTGCTGCCCAACTTCGCCCTGGACGGCAGATGACCACGTACCTGGAGGACCTGACAGAGGGCAGCGAGTATCTCTCCGCCCCCCGGACGATCAGCGAGCAGGACATCACGGCCTTCGCGGGGCTGTCCGGGGACTTCAGCCCGCTGCACACCGACGACCAATGGGTGCGGGAGAACACGCCGTTCGCCGGCCGGATCGCCCACGGCGCCCTGGTCTTCGCGGTCTCGCAGGGGCTCGCGACCCCTGTCATCGACGACATCGCGGTCATCGCCTTCCTGGGTTTCGAGCGCACCCTGGCCGGCCCCGTGTACCCGGGCGACACGATCACCGCGCGCTGGACCGTCTCCCAGGTTCGCCGGTCGCGGTCCAAACCGGACCGCGGCATCGCCTGCCTGGACGTCGCCGTCGTCAACCAGGACGGGACCATCGTGCAAAAAGGCGCCGACACCTACCTCGCGGCCGCCAGGCCGGCACCGCCGTTCGGCTGAACAATAAAATTATCCCGAACGGACAGTGCCGGCTCTTCATCGCGTCAGCCCCGCTGCGGCCGCATGGCATCGCCGGGTCGTGCTGCCCGTCAGCGGCTTCGGCTGCGCCGGCAGAGCAGCCAGTAGACCAGCGCGGCGGGGGGATGGACGCACGCCAGGACGCACAGCAGGCGCGGGTTCAGGGCCATGCCGGCGCGTGGCGGCCGATCCTGGGCAGCGGGCAGGTCGGCGGTGAGATCGCGTAGCTCGGCGCGGGTCTGCGCTTCGCAGGCGGCGCCGGCCCGTTCCTCGAGTTCGGCCTGGGTCAGCCGGCCGTCGCCGAAGCCGCGCCGCAGCAGGGCCACGGTCTGGCCTCGTTCGGCGTCGGAGGCGCGGACGGCCAGGCCAGCGTGCCGTGCGGCGGGATCGTTCATGCTGGGCTCCTTGCCACGGGCTCGGCCTCCGGGCGGTCTTGCAGGTCAACGAGCGCCAGCACCACCCGGGTCGGTGTTCCGTCCGCGCCGGGGTCGGCGAATCGGGTGGCGAGTCGCTCGATGTGGTCGCGCAGCTCGGCCAGCGCCTGATCGGTGAGGCGGAGCGTGCCACGGTGCAGCTGGACCTCCCGGCGGCCGCCCGTCCGCCTGGCCTGGTAGGCGATCGTGATGTCCATCGCGGTGGCCTGCAGCATCGATCCGAGGAACGCCGCTTCTTCTTCCGGGGTGGCGTCGTCGCCGGGCGGCTCGGTCTCGGCGGGCGCGTAAATCCGCTCGGCCTTGCCGCGGGCCAGCCGCCGGTAGCCGGCCACCTCGATCAGCCCGGCCTGCTCCAGCTGGCCGAGGTGATAGTACAGGCGGTCGGCGGGCAGCCCGGCGCAGTCGGCCAGCTGCCGCGCCGACCGGGGCGCTTCGGCCAGCCATTCCCATAGCCGGATCCGCAGCGGGTCGGCCAGCGCCTGGTGCACCCCATGCCAGGACTTGCCCGGCGCTCTCGCCCCGGGCACGCTCCCCGGCTCTTCCGGCCGCGCTGGACTATCCTCCATACATTGGAAATTATTACAACTAATCGTGCCGGTCCACCCACCGTGCCGCGGGGAGACCGGCGGCCGTGGCTGCGCCCGCTGGCAGACGCTGGCGCGGCACGGGAACCACGGGTCCGTTCGGAAGAAGTTCCCCAGGAAGCGGTGACGGGCCGCCAGCTCTTGCCGTGCCGGAAGCCGGTGCGGGCGGCACCTGAGAACAGCCGGCCGCCGGGGCCGCCCCGCTCACCGACCGCCGCGCACCAGGCGGGCGACAGGCAGCTGACGGCGTTGAAGGCGCTGCCGCCGCCTGTGGGCAGGGCGGGCACGCGCCGTGCTCCGGGACCGGCCGTGCTGGCCGCCGTTCGCGCCGGAGATGCCGGCGCATCGGCTTACCGACAATCACGTGGCTGGCGTCGGCCCAGCCGACGGGCCGACAGTGTGCCGTCCCGGAACCGTTTCTAGCCTGATTGACAGCCGGTCGTTAATCGCCATATTCTCGGCACAGGCTTTTTAGCCGGGTATTTCCTCGGCATCATCCGGATACAAAGCGGCTGGTGGGGGCGCGTTGAATTCCATTGCAGCGAGAAATTGCATGACAAACTGATCACCTGGAGGGCCAGGTTTCATGGTGGATTCAGTCGGCGGCGCTGCGGAGGTCGGCCAGGGCCGCTGGGCCGTGCCCGGGTATACCGAGGTGCGGTCGCTGGGCGGGGGCGGGTTCGGTGAGGTGGTGCTGGCCACCCACGACGCCTCGGGTACGGCGGTGGCGGTCAAGTACCTGCGTCCGGGCCTGCTGGCCGATCCGGGGCAGGCGGCCATGTTCCGGGCGGAGGCGGCGACGCTGGCCGGGCTGGTCAGCCCGTATGTGGTGCGGCTGTATGAGTACGTGGAGGGCCCGGCGGGGGCGGCGATCGTGATGGAGCTGGTGGAGGGGGTGACGCTGGCCGCGATCCTGGAGCGGGAGGGTAAGACGTCGCCGGAGGCGGCGCTGGCGGTGCTGTCGGGGTCGCTGCTGGGGCTGGGGGCGGCGCATGCCCGCGGGGTGGTGCACCGTGATTACAAGCCGGCGAACGTGCTGGTGGACGGGCGGGGGGCGAGCAAGCTGACCGATTTCGGGATCGCGGCGCTGGCCGGGGACCGGGCGGCGCCGGCCGGGACGCTGGTGTACATGCCGCCCGAGCAGTTCCGGGGCGCCCCGGCCAGCCCGGCCGGCGACGTGTACGCGGCGACCGTGACGTTCTACCAGTGCCTGGCCGGGCGGGTGCCGTTCGACGGGGCGACCGCGGCCGAGCTGTATGAGCTGCACCGGTCGGCGCCGGTGCCGATGGGCCCGGTGCCGGCGGCGCTGCGGCCGGTGGTCGCCCGCGGGCTGGCCAAGGATCCGCGGTGGCGGCCCTCGGATGCGCTGCTGCTGGCGGGGCAGCTGGCGGAGGCGGCGGCCGGGGCGTACGGGCCGGACTGGCAGGAGCGGGGCCGGTCGCAGCT
>NZ_JASIAL010000416.1:0-4182 GCF_030042015.1 Trebonia sp.
GGTCGCGCCGGTCGCGCCGGTTCCGGCGGGCGGCCCGCCGGCCGGGCCACCATCACCGCGTCTGCCGCTGCCGCCGTCCGGGCCGTCCCCGGAACCGCTGCCGTGTCCGCCGTCAGCGGGGCCGCCGTGGCCGAACTCGTCGTCAGCGCGGCTGTCGTCTCGTCCTCCGTCGTCGGCGTGTCCATTGTCCGGGCAGCCGCCGTCCGGGCGGCTGTCATGCCCGGAAGACTCAGCGCGTCCGCGCTCCGAGTCGCCCTGGGCTTCGGCCTGGGCCTGGGTGATGCGGGCGGCGGCGGCCACGCCGTTGAGCAGGTCAAGGAACGCCAGCACGCGCAGCTGGTCCATCCGCGCGTCCGGCATGATCTTGGCCTTCTTATACTCGGCGGCGCGCTCGTTCACGTTCGCGTTGGCGGCCAGCGCCGCATCGGCCGGCAGCCCGTAAGCGGCCAGCGCGCAGGCACCCCCGTGATCGCGCCAGAACCGGACCCGCGCGTCCTCCCGCTCGGCGTGCTCGCGCCGCTTCTGCGCCCCCAGCGGGTCCACCGTGCACGCCGCGGCCGCGGCCAGCCTGCCGATCTGCCCCGGCGTCTTGCCGGCCAGCTCACCGGCGATCATCGCCCCGGCCCGCGCGGCCTGCTCATCACCCAGGACGAACAGCTCATCGGCGATGATCTTCGCCTTCAGCAGGTCGATAGTGCCATCAGCGAGCCTGCCGCCGATGCCGGGCAGCCGCACCTGCAGCTCCCACGCCACGCCCAGCAGCTTGTCGGCCGCCGGCAGCGACATCCCCAGCGCCGCCGTGACCTCATGGGCCAGCCCTTCCTCCCAGGCATCGGGCAGGTCCCCGTGCCAGTTCCCGCCGGCACCGGGCAGCACCCGACGCCGGATCAGCTCTCGAAGGAGGCCCAGCTTCCCCGCCGCCGCCCACGACTCCAGCGCCGCCCAGCGATCCAGCAGCCCCAGCAGCTGCTCGTCGGTGGCGCCGTCACAGCGCCAGTCCGGGCCCGACAGCCCGGCGATGACCGCCGCAAGCCGCGGACCGGGCTGGCAGCTGCCTCCCGCGCCGTCCTGCGCGAAATCCGCCAGGCTCAGGTCGCGGGGGCCGCCCCCGCCGGGCAGGCCGGTATCCCGGCCGGGCTCTGCGCCCGGGCCATGTCCGGCGGCCGGCGACTGCGGCATGAGGTCACCCCTCATTCGGATCTATGTTTAAGATCTTGTACTATATAGAATATTATCACGATTAAATATGACAAGCAGCTCAGATAGGCTTACCAAAGGGATAGTCTTTGCTATCCGCGACGTCGCCGACCGGTCAGGCAGGTCCGGCGTGACGCGGGCTTATCCGGCGTAGGCTGTGGCAATGGCGTTCGGCGGATGGCCGGAAGAGGCCCTGGAGTTCTACGAGGGCCTTGAGGCGGACAACTCGAAGTCGTACTGGACCAGCAACAAGGTCGTCTATGAGGACAAAGTCCTGCGGCCGATGACGGAACTCACCGAGCACCTCGCGGCCGAATTCGGCGAGCCGAAGATCTTCCGTCCCTACCGCGATATCCGCTTCAGCGCCGACAAGACGCCGTACAAGACGCATATCGGCGCGACCATCGGCGGCACCAGCTATGTGCAGTTCTCCGCCGACGGGCTGGCCGCCGGGTCGGGGATGTGGCACATGGACCCCGAACAGGTCGACCGCTACCGGGCCGCGGTCGCCGCCGAACGCACCGGCGCGGAGCTGGAAGCGATCATCGAAAAGATCGCCAAGGCCGACGTCGAGGTGCACGGCCACGGCACGCTCAAGTCCGCGCCGCGCGGCTACCCGCCCGGCCATCCGCGGATCGCGCTGCTGCGGCACAAGGGGCTGACCACCTGGCAGCACTGGGATCCGGAACCCTGGTTGCAAACACCGCAGGCCGCGGACCGCGTTCTATCTTTCCTCCGAACGAGCGCCGCATTCTGCTCCTGGCTCACCTCGAACGTCCGGGGTTGAGGGGCCAGGCTCGCGGCGATCCGCGGGGTTCTCGGTCGATGCCGGGCGGGGGTCGCCGGCGACTGGGCGGCGTCGCCGGCGGGTGAGCGGCCAGGCCGTGGCTGCCAGCACCAGCGCGATGATGACCGCGACGCTGCCGTACACGGCGTGGTAGCTGAGCCTGGTGATCAGCGCGGCACCGATCGCCTGGGTGACGGGCTGCGGCCCGAACGCCAGCAGGCCGATGGCGGCGGCGACCCTGCCCTGCAGGCCGATGTCCGATAGCCGCTGGCCGAGGCATTCGATGCCGAGCAGGCACCAGGGCAGGGCGAACCCGGCGAGCAGCGCCGCCACCAGGGCGAGCGGCAGCACCCCGGTGCCCGACAGCGCGGTCGCGACGACGAAATTGACGGCGCCGGCGGTGAGCACCGCCCGTTCGCCGAACCGGGTGACCAGCTTCCCGCTGGCCAGGCTCGCGATCACCGAGCCGGCCCCGAGCAGGCTGGCGAGCACGCCGATGAAGCTCGGCGAGCGGTGCAGCCCGTCGGTCACCATGCTGTACTGCGCCGCGACGAGCATCCCGGAGACCACGATCGGGGCGACCGCGATGATCGTCGCCTGCCTGAGCCCGGGCGTGCGCCACAGGTGGCGCACGCCCGCCGCGATCTGCGCCCGCCACGTGATCTGATGCGACGAGGGCCTCGGCTGGAGGTCGTCAGGAATCGTCAGCAGCGCCGTCGCGCCGGCCGCGGCGACGAACGTGACCGCGTCGATGACCCCCACCACGCCGCCGCCGACGGCGGTGAACACCGCCGCCCCGAGCAGCGGCGAGACCAGCCGCCCGCCCTCCTGCAGGGCCAGCCGGACGCCGTTGGTGCGCGCCCGCAGTTCCGGGGTGAACATCCGGGTGAACAGCGCGGTCTCGGCCGGGTCGGTCATGACAAGCGAGCAGCCGTAGCCCAGCATCACCACGTAGATCAGCCATATCCACGTGCGCGAGCTGACGAGCAGCAGGGTCGCGGTCATCGCGGCCGCGGCGATGTTCACCGCGATCAGCAGGCGCCGCTGCCGGACCCGGTCCGCGATGAGCCCGCCGAGCGGGCCGAGCAGCGACGGCGCGTAGATGCAGACCGACACCAGCGCCGCCGCGCTCGAGCTGCCGGTCAGCGTCTTGACCCAGATGCCCGCGACCAGCGACATGGCGCTGCTGCCCACCACGGAGAAGCCGAGGCCCGTCAGGTAGACGACCGCGTTCCGCCGGCCCGGCGCGGCAGGATGAGCAGCCTGCGCAGCAGTCACGCGCTCAAGAAAACCATCCATTCCGGCGAAAGGCAAGCAACTTGATATTTAGTGGCTCAACTTTATTGAGCGCAAGCAGGAAATTATTTGAGCACGCCCGGGCGGTCCGGGAGCATGGGTCGCATGGTGGTGGTGCGCGCGGCTGGGCCCGGCGAGTGGGCGACGCTGCGGGAGGTGCGGCTGGCCGCGCTGCGGGAGGCGCCGTCGGCGTTCGCCTCGACGCATGCCCGGGAGGAACCGTTCACCGAGGAGCAGTGGCGGGGCCGGCTCAGCCGGGACGGCAGCGTCACGCTGTTCGGGTACCTCGCCGTGGCGGGGTCGGGTGGCGACCGCGCAGCGCCGGCGGGCATCGCCGGGGTGCTGCAGCAGGGCGGCGAAGCGGACCTGGTGTCGATGTGGGTGCGGCCGGCCGCGCGCGGGCGCGGCGTGGGCGAGGCACTGATCGCGGCCGCGGCCGGCTGGGCGAAGGCCCGCGACCACGACAGCTTGTACCTGTGGGTCACCGCGACGAACGCGCCGGCCCGCAGGCTCTACGAGCGGTGCGGATTCGCGCCGACCGGGGAATCGCAGCCGCTGCCGTCGGACCCGTCGCTGTCCGAGATCAGGATGAGCAGGCGGCTCTAGGCGCTTGCCCCGGCGAATTCGGCCCGGACGCCGAGCAGGCGCACCGGGCGGCCGGGGGTGAACTGGGCGAGGGCGGCCAGGGCGGCCTCCTCGATCGTGGCCGTCAGCGGCACTCCGTGGGTGACCGTGATGAAGGGCGCGTAGCGGACTTTGACGACCACACGAGCCACGGTCCGTTCCGAAACTTCATCGGCGACCTGCCTGGCGAGGCGGGCCACCTCTTCCCCTACCCGAGCCCAGTCGGTGATGTTGTGCTGGAAGGTGACCTCCCGGCCGTGCGAGCGGGCGACGTACGG
>NZ_JASIAL010000417.1:0-3493 GCF_030042015.1 Trebonia sp.
ACGCCGCCCTGCTACTCACCGGATGACCAAGCGCCCTGCACGGTCCACGTCCGCTTCGAGCTGCCCGCGCCGGTCCGCGTGGAACGGCTGCTCATGCTCGGACTCGGCCTGAGCCGCGGCGAGGTCCGGCGCATGGTCGCGGACGGACGCATCCGCCTGCCGCTGGCACTGGACGCCAAGGCTCATCACGACTTCGAGCTCACCGTTGACGGCAGCCGCTAAATCAGCGGACGGCAGCCCGAACGATGCCAGCACCTGCCGCCCGTACAGCGCGTCCGCGAGCGTCCCCGGGTCGACGAGGTTCCCGACGGATTGCACCATGTTCACCGCGGCGTTGCGCGGCAGCGCCTTGAGAGCAAGGCCGATCGCGCGGGTGACCACGCTGCCGGTGGTGTCGTGGGTGAGGTCGACGGTCATGACCTGCGCGCGCTGCGCACCGCCGACGGTCTGGTAGGTCTCGGTCTGCCAGCCCACGCCCTTGGTGATGACCTGCGGCCGGGTCGCCTGCTCGCCGACCACCAGCGGCCAGTACAGCGGGGTCGACGGGAGCCAGCCGGCGGCATCGTCTCCGCCGCCTCGGCGGTCGCCGTCGTGGTCGTCGCCTGCACCGCCGTCACTGCCACCATGACCGCGCCCGCCGCGCACAAGACCGCCAGGACCACGCGTGCCGTACGCATCGGGCCTCCCGGTGTCAGCGCTCCCTTCCACCCAGAGACGGTACGGCCCAG
Source organism: Trebonia sp. (assembly GCF_030042015.1). GTDB lineage: Bacteria > Actinomycetota > Actinomycetes > Streptosporangiales > Streptosporangiaceae > Trebonia. The sequence continues at coordinate 729 of NZ_JASIAL010000417.1, forward strand.
GCCGTCACGTTGTGCCCGAAATGGCGGTCCTGTGACAGTCGGGGCGTCGCTGGCCGGCTTGCGAGTACCTTGAGGTGGTGGCCTTGATCCGGCTGCGCGGGTAGATCATGTCCGGGCACGCCTGCGTAACCTGGAAGGGAATCACTTGCGGCCATGAGAAAGCCCAAGATCAACCTGTATTACGGCACAGTGAAGTCCGCGACCGGCGCACGACACTTCATGGCCTGGGCAAATTCGCGGGAACAGGCCCTGGACATGGTCGAAGCGGCGCTCACGGCAACTGAACCCGTACAAGGTTCTGTCGTCGGCCCGATCGCGAGCCTTCCTGCCGACGTGATGGCAGCCGGTGTCTACGTGCAGGTCGCGCCCGCCGCGAAGGGCTGACCGCTGGCGGCTTATGGCTTGTGGGCGATCCAGAGCATCTCTGCTGGCCAGCGGCGCGCCCAGTCGGGTGGGTCGGTTTGCGTGTAGCCGTTGCGCATTCCGGGGTCTGGCCGTGGCTCGATGAGATCATCGATGATGAGGCCCGCGCCGCGCAGCGTCCTGATCCAGTCGCCGTAGCTGAGCTGGTAGCTTGCGGCGCCGTGCTCCTCGGCGATGGCGTGCAGCCCGAAGTAGTCATGGTGCAGCGCCGTGGTCACGCGGTCGGTGCCGTCGTCGTAGCAGACTGCCGACCACGGGCTGGTGACGTTGAACACCAGCCGCCCGCCGCGGCGCAGGACGCGTGCGGCCTGGGGGACCGCCAGGTGCGGGGGCGCCCAGCTCAGCGCGCCGTGATCGCAGAACACCAGGTCAAAGCTCGCGGGCGCGAACGGAAGCTGCTCGGCCGCGCCCTGTACCAGCTGGTAGCGGGCCGCTCCCATCGCGCGGGCCGCCGCGGCGAGCTGCGCTTCGGACAGGTCGAGCCCGACCACGGCAGCGCCCTCGGCAGCGAGCCACCTGGACCACTGGCCGGCACCGCAGCCAAGTTCGAGGACGCGCTTGCCGGCGACCTCGCCCAGGGCGTGCAGGCGCGCGTCGGGGAATGAGAACATGCCCCACAGCCGGGGTGCGGCGCCGATCTGCGGATCGTGCTCCTCCTGGTAGCCGCGGCTGATCAGGTTCCAGTGCTGCCGGTTGGCTCCGATGCTGCTCACGCGCCGACTCCAGCACACGCCTGCCCGCGCGGTCAACGCGATTGGCTGCAACTCCTCTGCGGTGAGCGCCCCGCACCGACGGCCACCTCCAGGAGATCCCGGCAGGCCCCCGGCAGCACCGGCGCACCGGCCGAGTGCCGTCACCGCCCCGTCAGTGCCATGGCTGGATGGTGGGAGTCTGGGTGAACCCGGGCGGGATGGTGACCTTCAGCTTCGCGATATTCGCGAATGTGGGCGGCAGGAACCCGTAGTCAACCTGGATTGCGACCCCACTGTCGATGCTGAGCGTGCGGACCGGCAGGTAAGTGGCGGGGCTGACCCACCAGATTTGCACGCCCGCCTTGCCCGCGTCTTTAAGGCGCGTGGTCAGTTCGAGCACGGTCTGGCCGTTGAGTTCGGTCGTCCCCACGACTGTGAGCTGACCGTTGGCGATCGCTTCGCGGAGGGCTTGCAGGCTGGCCGTTTCTGTCTGGACGGCCACCTGGGCGGTGGTATCAGACCAGGTGCGGTTGCCGTACTGAACGTCGATCACCTGAGTCGTGACGGGGGTCATGGCAGAGCCGGACTGCGTGCCGCCTGGCTCCGTGAAGATCAATTCGGAGTCAGTTTTCTCGCCGGGGCTGGCGGGCACGAGCAGGTAGCGCACGTGAACTTGCTGGCCGGCCTGTGGCTGGAGTGGGTACACCCAGTTCTGGCTGACGCCATCCCATTTGGACAGCTTGGCGGGATAGGTTTCGGTGATCTTCGTGTAGAAAACGTCTCCTCCCACGCCGTTGAACGCGGTGAGGATGGCGTTCCTGATCTCCCCCGGGGTGACCGCTGCCGTTCCCGCGTGGGCCGCGGTGGGTTGCGGACGGGGCACGGGCGTACCGGTGGTGCTTATGGCCACTACCGCCCCGGCGGTGCCCGCGAGCGCGGCGGCACTGATTCCGATCGCGATCCTACGGGCTGGAGGCGAGGCCCACCGGAAGCCCAGACGCCGGCTGGCGCCAGGCTCGGCGGTCATTCCGTCGCGGGGCGCGGCGATGGCCCTGGCCAGGTCGCTCGCCCTCCGGTCAGTGTCGAGCCTGGAGTCCAGGCTGGCGGGCCGTGCCTGAGCGAGCAGGTCCATTATGTCCATCGGGGTTCCCTTTCTTGCTGACTGGCTATCTCATGGCGGTGTTCGGATTCCGGCTCATGGCGGTGTTCGGATTCCGGGCTGCCGGCCATCGCTTTCTCAAGGCGCCGCCGCGCCCGGTGCAGGCGGACGAAGTAGGTCGCGGCGGAACAGCCGGCCACAGAGGCGGCATCCCGCGGCGAAAGGCCGTGCCAGGCCGACAGCGTGAGCAGTTCCCGGTCCGCCTCCGGCAGGGCGGCGAGTGCACGGAGCACGGCCTGGCGTTCGGATACCTCATCGGCGATGTCCGCGGCGACCCCCGAACCCCACGATGAAAGCTCCGCCGCCAGGGATTCCTGCCGCGCTGCCGCGCGGAACTCGCTCCCGATGACGTTCCGTGCCGTCACCAGCAGCCAGGGCAGCGGATCAGCTGGCAACTCCGCCAGCCTCCGCCAGGCAACCAGGAACACCTCGCTGACCACCTCGTCGGCCAACTGGCGGCCGGCCCGGCTCACCGCGTAGGCGTAGACGCG
>NZ_JASIAL010000069.1:0-3747 GCF_030042015.1 Trebonia sp.
CGGCGGCCGCCTTGGCCAGCTCGCCGGCGCGCGCACGCTGCCTGCCCGCGGCGGCGCCGTCGCGGATCGCCGGCTCGACCGCCAGCCTGGCCGTGAACAGGGCGGCCCGCAGCTCGTGCGTCTCCGACCCTTCAAGCGACTGGCCCCGCTCCAGGCCGAACGCCGCGCAGTACTGCTCCTTCGTCCAGCCATGCGACGGCAGGTGGGCCACGACCGAACGCAGCGCCCGCCCGCACAGGTGACAGATCACCCGGGAGCCGTCGGCGATGACCTCACCGACCGGGGCGTAGTAGGGCGTCCCGTCATCGAGCACCCCGACGACCGGGTGCAGCACCCGTGCCCGGGCAGGCATGCCGGGCCGCGCGGTCCCGGTGTGGTCGCGCACGGTCTCGGCAGACATGGCAGGGCTCCAGAACGCTAGCTAGTCTCATTGAGACTACTAGCGCGCTCCCATGCCGGGAAACAGACGCCACTGTTCGTTCGGAAAAATCTTCATTATCCCGAACGGACCGGGGCGGCTCTCGCCGGTTACGCGCTCATCCGAGCACCCCGCGGACGCTGGCGTACAGTGCCTCGGACACGGGTGTGCGCTCCCACAGCTCGGTCACCGTCCCCCGGGCGTTGCCCGCGTCGAGGTAGACCCACCGGAACGGGTTTCCCGGTCCGGTGCCGTCGATCAGCAGGGGCAGCTCCGGGTTGTCCGCGCGCGCCGCCGCGAGCTGCTCGTCGAAGTCGGGCACGACGAACGCGAGATGGTGCATGCCCTCGCCCCGCTCGGCCAGGAACGCCGCGTGCGGGGAACGGTCGTCCAGGGGCTGCAGCAGCTCGACGACCACGCCACCGAGCGCGCAGAAGGCGATCTTCAGCGAGACCGGCACCGGCTTGCCGTGCACGAGCACCTGGTCGAAGCGCGTCTCCTCGCCCATGCTCAGGAACGGGCCCGCGCCAAGCCGGGTGCGCAGCTCCTCCTGCGCGGCGGCGCAGTCGCGCACGACCCAGCCGATGTGGAACAGCTCCCCCAGCCGTGGCGGCGACATCGCGGTCAGCCCGGCATTCCGTCGGTCTCGACGACGCACACAAGCGCGCCGACCCGGACATCACTGCCCTCGGGAACGGCGTGCTCGACCATGACGCCGTCCCCGGTGGCCTCGACCTCCTGGCTGATCTTCTCGGTCTCGATCTCGTACAGGGGGTCGCCCCTGCGGAACGCCTCGCCCGGCTGCTTGCAGAACCGCACGATCGTCGCCTCCTCCATCGTCATCCCGATCTTGGGCAGCTTGACCCGCACGCGCATCGTCACGCGGGCACCCCCTGCCTGCGGTTCTCCGTGCGGCCGAGCAGCTTGCGGACGGCCGCGGCGATGCGGGCCTCGCCGGGGATCACGTGCGCCTCGGCGTTGGGGGCGTAGGGGATCGCGACGTTCGGCGTGGTGACGCGGCGGATCGGGCCCCGCAGGTCGGAAAAGCCCTTGTCCGCCACCACGGCGGCGATCTGGCTGGCCGCCGAGCAGCACTCGCGGGCCTCGTCCACGATGACGAGGTGGCCGGTCTTGGCGACGGAGGCGAGCACGCCGTCCTCGTCGAACGGCACCAGGGTGCGGGGGTCGATGACCTCGACCCGCACGCCCTCGGTCTCCAGCGTTTCTGCCGCGGCCAGCGCGGGCTTCAGCATCCGCCCGATGGCGACGACGGTCGCGTCGCTGCCCTCGCGGCGCACGGCGGCCTTCCCGAACGGCACGAGGTACTCGCCGTCGGGCACCTCGCCGAGCTCGCCGCCACGGCCGTTCGGCTCGAGAAGGAAGCACGGGTTCCTGCTGCGGATCGCCGTCTTCGTCAGGCCCTTCGCGTCGGCGGACGTGGCCGGGACGGCGACGTTCACCCCGCCGAGGTTCATCAGCATCGGGTAGGAGGTGTCGGAGTGCTGCGCCGCGTTGGACGAGCCCCCGCCGATCGTGGCGATGATCGTGATCGGGAGCTCCATCTGGCCGCCGGTCATGAGGCGGAGCTTGGACATCTGGTTCCCGATCGCGTCCATGCCGGTGTACAGGAAGTTGGAGAACATCATCTGCACGACCACGTGGTAGCCGGCCGAGGCGAGGCCGACCGCCATGCCGGTCAGCGTGGTCTCGCAGATCGGGGTGTTGCGGATCCGGTCGTGGCCGAACTGCTCGTGGACCCCGCGCAGGTCGCCGACGATCGACAGTTCGACGTCCTCGCCGTAGACGATGACCTTAGGGTCGCGCGCCATCTCCTCGACGACGGCGTCGTGGATGGCCTGGATGAGACGGGTGCGGGCCATGGCGTCACGCTCCTTTTTGCTGTTGGCGCAGACCAGCCGGCTCTGGTGCGTACATCAGTGTCCCGGCGAGTTCGGGGTCGGCGGGCTGGCCGGCCTCTGCGTAGGCCACGGCGTCGTTGACGCGCTCGGCTACGGCGGCCTCGATCCGGTCGAGATCGGCCGCCTGCGCGGTCTTTGCTGCGAGGAGCCTCGCGCGGAAGCGCGCGATCGGGTCCCTGTCCAGCCGCCAGCTCTCGATCTCCGCCTCGGCCCGGTACCGGCCTCCGCTGAGCACGACGGACTCGAACTCGAAATGGCCCTGGATGCGGTAGGTGCGCGCCTCGATGAACGACGGGCCGCCGCCGTCGCGGGCACGGCGGACCGCCTCGCCGGCTGCCCGCCAGACGTCGGTCACGTCGTTGCCGTCGGCCTCGGCGGCCGGCATCCCGAACGCGCGGGCCCGGTCGGCGATGCGGCCGGCCGTCACCTCGGCCGACGGCGTGAACTCGGAGAACCCGTTGTTCTCGCAGACGAAGATCACGGGGAGCTGCCAGAGCGTCGAGATGTTCAGGGTCTCCATCAGCGCGCCCTGGTTGGAGGCGCCGTCGCCGAAGAAGCAGACCGACACCTTGCCGTCCGCGTCGAGCTTGGCGCCGAAGGCCGCGCCCGTGGCGATCGACAGCCCGGCGCCCACGATCCCGTTGGCCCCGAGGATCCCCTTGGAGATGTCGGCCACGTGCATGGAGCCGCCCATGCCGCGGCAGATCCCCTCCTGTTTGGCCCAGATCTCGGCCATCATCGCGTTGACGTCGCCGCCCTTGGCGAGGAAGTGGCCGTGGCCGCGATGGGTGGAGGTGGCGTAGTCGCGGTCGGACAGGTGCGCGCACACGCCGGTCGCGACCGCCTCCTCGCCGATGTACAGGTGGACGGCGCCGGGCAGCTTGCCCGCGGCGCTGTCGTCTCGCAGCCGCTCCTCGACGCGGCGGATCAGCAGCATCGTCTCATACAGGCGGAGCGCCTCCGCCGGCGTCGGCTCATCACCAGGATGACCACTGTGTGGCTTTTGGCCGAGCCCTGTCACTGTCATCCCTTCCTCCTCGCTCGCGGTCGTCATCGACGTGTCCAGCATTACACCTGGCGGGCCGGTCTGGCCATCTCACAACTGAGACGACGCGGGCGGCGGGCGGCCGTTAGGCGATCACCTGTGGAAAGGCTGTGCACAAACCGGTGGATAACTGCACTCCTGTGCGGATAACCGCCGGCTTCGCTGTGGATAACGAAAAAACTCTCAATAATCGGCCCTCGGGCGCTTGCGCCGCGCCCCGGCGCAGGAGTAGAAATGCACTCACGCCGGAAACGGGAGCCGCCCTCGGGGGCAACGCCGAGGACGCGGGAGGACGACGGGAAACCGGAAGCCTCGCGCGGGCGCCTGGCCCTGGCGGTCGGCCCTCAGAGCCGGGCGAAACCGGG
>NZ_JASIAL010000418.1:0-43039 GCF_030042015.1 Trebonia sp.
AACGGGCGCGACGGGCCCGGACCCGGCGGCGGGCGCGACGGGCCCACCCCCGGCCAGGCCGCACAGCTGGCGGACCTGCTGCGCCGGCTGAACGTCACCTTCGAGCCGATCGCCGCCGGCAGCTGCGACCACCGGCACCGCGAGGACCGCTACACCCCCAGCCGCACGCTCAAGCACCTCACCCGGGCCCGCACCGCCACCTGCCCGGCCCCCGGCTGCGGCGCCCAGGCCTACTACTGCGACCTGGACCACACCCGCCCCTACCCGGACGGCATCACCTGCGAATGCGAGCTGGCACCCCTATGCAGACGCCACCACCGGTGCAAGCAAGCCCCGGGGTGGAGGCTCGAACAGCCCGAACCAGGCCACATGCGCTGGACCACCCCAGCCGGACGTGTCTACACCACCACGCCCACCGTCTACGCGATTTAATGCGGGCTATGCAGCGAAATGTCCATACCCCGGATGGCCGGGTGCTGGCCGTCGAGGAAGCCGGGGACCCGGGCGGGCGACCCGTGCTCGTGCACTTCGGTACGCCGAACTCCCGGCACTTCTACGGCCCGAACGCGGCCGACGCTGCCGCCCGCGGTCTGCGGCTGATCAGCTACGACCGGCCCGGCTACGGCGGCTCGACACCGCACCCGGGCCGGTTCGTCGCCGACTGCGCGGCCGATGTCAGGGCCATCTGCGCCGAGCTCGGCATCGGCCGCCTCGGGATGTGGGGCATTTCCGGCGGCGGTCCCCATCTCTTGGCCTGCGCGGCGCTGCTTCCCGATCTGATCGCGGCCGCCTCGCTCGCCTCGCCGGCTCCGGCCAGCGCCAAGGGGCTGGACTGGTTCGATTGGCATGGGGCAGGAAAACGCCGATGACTTCCGCCGGCACTTGAGCGACCCGGCCGCGGCCCGGGTCAAGCTGGAATCCAACCGTGAGCAGATGCTCGCCGCCTCGGGTGACGACCTGGCGGGGATAATGCAGACCCTGCTGACGCCGACGGACGCGGCGGTCCTGAATGATGAGCTGGCGGAGTACCTGGCGTACACCGGTCGCGAGGGCCTGACGCCCGGCTGCTAGGGGTGGTGAGAGGACGGGGAGGCCTTCAGCAGCCTGGGGGCTTCGAGCTGTCCGCCGTGCCGCCCGGACGCGTCCGGGCGGCACGGACTCCGCTACTAGCGGGTCAGAACTTCGAGAGCACGCTCAGGAAATCGGGTCCGACTGATCCGATTCCGGTGAGGCTGTCGAAGCCCTGCCCGGCGGTGAGGGTGACGGGACGGGTCGCGCAGTTGTTCGTGCCGTCGCAGTAGGTTTCGGGACCCGCGTAGCCGATCGTCCTGAGGCTGATCGTGTAGCCCTGCGACGAGTCGATTTCGTTGGTGTAGTCAACACGGATCACGGCCGCCGAATCGGGGTTCGAGGGCGGCAGGATGTCGTAGAACGCCGACCCGTTGTCGAGATCGGCCTTGTAGAGCACTGGGTTCAGGAAGCCGAGCGAGATTCCCGCCGCCTGGTCGGCGTCCGCGATCACGCCGGCCAGCAGCGGTGAGGCGAGGCTCGTCCCGCCTTCCTTGAACTGGCTGTAGTAGGTGCCGTTCGGGAACGTCTGGGTCAGGCCGATCAGCATCCCGCTCTGGGGATCGGCGTCCATCGAGATGTCCGGGAGGACCCGCGCGGGTACCGGCCCGAAGAGCGCCTCGTTGCGCAGCGCGAGGTCGGCAGGCACCACGGGGACCTGGTAGTAGGGCTCCGTGTAGTAGTAGCTCGTCCCGCCGCCGTCGCCGTAGTCGTAGGCGAGGGAACTCGCCGCCGTGGTCGCCGAACCGCAGTTCGTCGTGCTGGGGGTGCACAGGACCTGCTTGGCTGTCGACCAGCCGTATTCGGCGGCGCGCTGGTTGTCCTGGTTGATCTCGAGCGTGGTCCCGCCGACGGCGGTGACGAACGGGCTGCTGGCCGGGTAGTTCGGAATGGCGAGCCCGAAGGAGGAGAAGTTGTCGCCGCTGTCGCCCGAGGAGAACAGGACGCTGACGCCCGTGGCGGCGGCGAGCATGAACGTGTCGTCGTACGCGGTGTGAGTGGCGACGTCGTCGAAGACGTCACCGAGGGTGTCGTCCCACGAGTCGGTGACGACGGACGCGCCGCTCGTGACCGCGGTGGTAAGCGCCGCGAGGAGGCTGGTGTCCTGGCAGTCCTGCGCCCCGACGAACAGGATGTCCGCGCCGGGGGCCATCGTGTGCACGGACTCCACGTCAAGAGCCTGTTCGGGGTACCAGCCGCTGCCGTCGCACTCTGTCACGTCATCGACGGTCGGCGGGGTCACGTTGAAGAACTGCGAGGAGAGCAGCGGATGGGAGGGATCGTTGAGCTTGAAGTACTCCTGAACGTCCGAGAGCAGTGTCGGCGAGTCGTATGCGTCCACGATCGCGACCGCCACGCCTGAGCCATCGTCGCCAGCGGCTACCGGGTCGGCCACGTCATAGGCCCCGCGCAACTGGCTGGGGACGTAGCCGCAGACGGCATAGGGCAGCGGGCGCCAGTACGGCGTGTAGAGCGAGGCCGAGTCCGCGGTGTCGTACAGCTGGCCCCAGTACTGCGAACACACGGGGGGGTTGCGGTAGCCCGCGGGCGGCGGCGGCTCCTGCTTCGGCTTGGCCGCCGTCGCCGCCGTGCTGCGGGTGGCCAGTTCCGGCGTCGCGAGGTATTCGTTGACCCCGACCACCCCGGCCGTGACGCCGGCCAGCGACGCCGGGATGGACAGCGTGCCGTTAGCAAGCCGCACCGTTTCGCCGTTCACCTCGTAGTAGCCGAGCGTCACGCCGAACGCCTTCTCCACGAGGGCGGCCGATCCCGAGGCGGGAATGTACAGCCGGTCCTTCGGCAGCGCGCCGACCGAGAACCCCTCGCCGCGCAGCCACGCCTTAGCCTTCGCGACCTCGGCCGCGGTCGGCGCGTAGCGGGCATTCCACCGCGCGTCGGTGAGGTAGTGGTGGAATTCAGCCGAGCCCGGGGTCGATACGTCCTTGACGAACGCCTGCAAGCCGGCGGCATCGCGCAGCGTCAGCAGCAGGTCGAAGCTGACCGCGGCGGTCGCCGGCACCTTTCCGGCTGGATGCGAGCGCTCGGCGGCGGGCGTCAGCGACCCGCGCAAGCTCGCGCGCGCCGCGGACGCGTGCGTCGCGGGCGATGGCCATGCGGCCGCCGCCGTGCACGATATCGCCAGCCCAACCGCCCCGGTTAGGGCCCACAATCGGGCAATTCTCATCACGTGCCTCCTTGAAGAGACATTGCGCGGGATGAACGTCCGCCTTTTCCGGCGGGTATGTTTCGGACCTTAGCGACGCCCATCGCCGAAAACAATGCTCCATTCCTCTAACGCGAGGCTCCGTCTTCACCGAGACATGGCAGGCGGAATGAAAATTCTCCGGACCTCAAATGTCGCGTAAATCCGTCGCGGTGTGCGGACCGTTACGATCACGTGCCTGAGCGCACCCGCCCGCGACAGTCTTGGGCCGGCGTATTCCCCTGGACCCGGTCGCTGTACTACATATAGAGATATGACAATAAACGCTGCTAGGAGAAGCTCGGCGTGGTTCGCGGCGACAGGGCGGGCCGGGATGAACCACCGGTCGTGGATGCGTAGCCAGGGCTTCACTCCCGAGGTGTTCGATGGACGCCCGGTAATCGGGATCGCCACCACGTGGTCGGAGCTGGCGCCGTGCAACGCGCACCTGCACCGGGTCGCCGAATCCGTCAAGCGCGGCGTCTGGCAGTCGGGCGGCTTCCCGCTGGAGTTCCCTGCGATGGCGCTGGGCGAGACGCTGCTGCGGCCGAGCGCCATGCTCTACAGGAACCTGCTCGCGATGGAGGCCGAGGAGCTGTTCCGCGCGAACCCGCTGGACGGGGTGGTGCTGCTGTCCGGCTGCGACAAGACCACGCCCGGCCTGCTCATGGCGGCCGCGAGCGTCGACCTGCCGGCCATCATGGTCACCGGCGGTCCGATGCTCAACGGCAAATACCAGGGCACCGACGTCGGCTCGGGCACCGCGGTGTGGCGATTCGAGGAGGCGATGCTGACCGGCCGGATGACCGCGCAGGAGTGCGCGTTCGCCGAGGGGTGCATGGCCCGCTCCAACGGCCACTGCATGACGATGGGGACGGCGTCCACGATGGCGTCGATGGCGGAGGCGCTGGGCATGCAGCTGCCGTATTCCGCCACCTGGCCCGCGGTGGACTCGCGCCGGTACGAGACCGCGCAGCGGGCCGGCCAGGTGGCCGTGGACCTTGTCGAGAGCGACCTGCGCCCGTCGGCGATCATGACCCGCGAGGCGTTCGAGAACGCGATCCGGGTGAACGCGGCGATCGGCGGCTCGACCAACGCCGTGGTCCACCTGCTCGCGATCGCGGGCCGGCTCGGTGTCCGGCTGTCTCTCGACGACTTCGACGAGCTCGCCCAGGACGTGCCCACGCTGGTGAACCTGCAGCCCAACGGGAAGTACCTGATGGAAGACTTCTGCTACGCGGGCGGGCTGCCCGCGGTGATGCGCGAGCTCGGCGGGCTGCTGCACGGCAGCGCGGTCACCGTCACCGGGCGCACGGTCGCGGAGAACGTCGCCGCCGCGCCGTGCTGGAACCGCGACGTCATCCACCCGCTGGACGTCCCCTTCCAGGCGGCCGGCACGGGTACCGCCGTGCTGCGCGGGAACCTCGCGCCGGACGGCGCGGTCATCAAGCAGTCCGCGGCCGCGGCGCACCTGATGAAGCACCGCGGGCGCGCGCTCGTGTTCGACTCCCCCGAGGCCTACTACGCGGTCGTCGCCGACCCCGGCCTCGACGCCGACGAGGACACGGTGCTCGTGATCAGGTACTGCGGCCCGAAGGGCTACCCCGGCATGCCGGAGGTCGCCAACGTGCCGCTGCCCGCCAAGCTGCTGCAGCGCGGCGTCCGGGACATGGTACGGATCTGCGACGGCCGGATGTCCGGCACCGCGTACGGCACGGTCGTGCTGCATGTCGCGCCCGAGGCAGCGGCCGGCGGGCCGCTGGCCCTGGTCCGCACCGGCGACTGGATCATCCTGGACGTCCCGTCCCGCACGCTGACCCTCGAGATCACCGACGGCGAACTGGACCGCCGGCGTGCCGAGTGGGCCCCGCCGCCGCCACCCGCGAGCCGCGGCTGGACCAGGCTCTACACCGAGCACGTCCGGCAGGCGGACAGCGGCGCCGACCTGGACTTCCTCGTCGGCGCCAGCGGGCACGAGGTGCCCCGCGAGTCACACTGACGCGGTAAGGGGTGGGGGCGCGCGGAGCCCCCCGTCCGGGGGGTCGCAGGGGGGTCCAGGGGGGTCGTCCCCCGGACGAACAGCGTGCCACGATGAGCGGGTGCGCATTCTCGTTCTCGGCGGCACCCGGTTCCTCGGCCGCGCCTTCGTCGACGCCGCGCTCGGCCGCGGCGACACCGTCACGCTGTTCAACCGCGGCAAGACCAACCCCGGGCTCTACCCGGGCGTGGAGACCGTCGCCGGCGACCGGACCGTGGACCTGTCCGCCCTCGATGGCAGGGAATGGGACACGGTCGTCGACGTGGCCGCCTACGAGCCTGAGGTGGTCCGGCGGTCGGCGCGGGCGCTGGCGCGGCGGACAGGGCAGTACGTGTTCGTCTCCACCGTGTCGGTGTACGCGGACCAGAGCACGCGCGAGGGTCAGCTGGAAGACGCCGGGCTGCTTGAGCTGCGCGACGGGATCGAGGACTTCGGCGAACTGTACGGCGCGCGCAAGGCGGCGGCCGAGCGGGTCGTCCGGGACGTCTACGGCGACCGGGCGCTCATCGCCCGGCCCGGGCTCATCGTCGGCCCGCACGACCCGACCGACCGGTTCCCCTACTGGCCGCGCCGTATCGCGCGCGGCGGCCGCGTGCTCGCGCCCGGCGACCAGGCCGACCTGGTGCAGTTCATCGACGTGCGCGACCTGGCGTCGTGGCTCGCCGACGCCTGCCACCACGGGCGCCACGGGGTGTTCAACGTGACGGGAACCCCGGAACCGTTCGGGATAATGCTTGGCCTTTGCAAGACGGCGACCTACAGTGACGCGGAGCTGACCTGGATTCCCTCCGGCCGGCTGCTCGCGGCCGGCGTCGAGCCCTGGATGGGCATTCCGCTGTGGGTCGGCGAGTCCGGCTCGGACGGGGTCAACAACGTGGACAGCTCCCGGGCCGTCGCCGCGGGCCTGGCCTGCCGCCCGGTGGCCGACACGATCCGCGACACGCTCGCCTGGGATCGGGCACGGGGCGGCCCCGCTCCCGGAGACGAGGGCCTGTCCGCCGCCGAGGAGGAGCGGCTGCTGCGCGAACTCGCCCGGTAGGAGCCGCGGCTACGCGGCCGGATCGTGCCAGGGAACGCCGTCGGGAAGCAGGCTGTCCGCCTCCTTGGGTCCCCAGCTGTTCCTCGGGTAGGGGTGGACCGGCACGGTGTCGCCGAGCACCGGATCGACGACCCGCCACGCGGCCTCCACCGTGTCCTGCCGGGCGAACAGCCACCGCTCGCCTGACAGCGCGGCGCCGATCAGGCGGTCATAGGGTCGCAGCATGTCGAATCCCGGATAGTCGGTGAACAGCAGGTCCTCCTGCTGCGGCGCCCAGCCGGCGCCTGGCTTCTTGCCGATCATCCCGATGCTGACCCTGGCTTGCGGCCAGATCCGGAACCGCAGCCAGTTGCCGACCGAGGATGGCTCAAGGCCGAACACATCGTGCGGCGGGCGGTGGAACCTGATCTCGATCTCGGTCGCGGTGACGGGCATGCACTTGCCGGCCCGGATCAGGATGGGCACGCCCGCCCAGCGCCAGGAGTCGGCGTGCAGGCGCACCGCCACGTAGGTCTCGGTGGTGGAGCCGGGGGCCACCCCCTCGACGTCCAGATACCCGTCGTACTGCCCGCGCACCGCGTCCTCTGGCGTCAGCGGCTGAAGAGCCGCGATGAGCTGGGACTTCGAGTCCCGCCAGGATGCCAGGCCCCGGCCGTCCGGCGGGTCGGCCAGCAGCGAGGCCACGATCTGCAGCATGTGGTTCTGGATCACGTCCCTGATCGCGCCGGTCTTTTCGTAAAACCATCCATAGCCGGCCACGTCGGACGTCTCGGCCATCGTGATCTGGATGCTGTGCACGTGATCGCGGTCAAGCACCGGCTCTATGAGAGAGTTGGCGAACCGGACGAACAGCACGTTCTCCACCGGTTCGAGCCCGAGCCAGTTGTCGACACGATAAATCTGGTCCTCGGTGAAATAGCTGTGCAGCGTCGCGCTGAGCAGCCGGGCGCTGTCCAGATCGGTGCCGAATGGCCTCTCGACCATGACCCGCGCGTCCTTCGCCATGCCCGCCGCGGAGATTCCCCGCGCGACGCGGCCGAGCAGCGCCGGCGGCACCTCCAGGTAGAACAGGGCCTGGCCCCCGGCCAGCTCCCGCGCCAGCGCCGCGTAGGTCGCCTCGTCGGTGAGATCTCCGTCGACGTACCGCAGCAGCCCGAGCATCGCGGACGAGGCTGGGGTCCCCGGGTAGATGTTGTTGCGCCGCAGCGAGTCCTCCGCGAAGCTGCGGAACTCCGCAAGGTCCCAGCCGCTATGGGCGACGCCGATCACCGGGACGTTCAGCGCGCCGCGCTCGACCAGCCCGACCAGCGCCGGGAAGGTCTCGTGCTTGGCGAGGTCGCCGGTCGCCCCGAAGATGACCAGGGCGTCCGCCGTGTCGGTTGCCATTGCCTGCCCTCCTCGCGCCTTTCTCCCCGCGCCCATCTGACCGTGCCCGGCGCTGCCTGGCTCCACCCGCCGGGGGTGATGCGGGGACGGGCCGCGGTCAGGTCCGGCGGTCCCACATCCAGCGGTACAGGCCGCCCGCGAGCAGCAGTTCGCTGTGGGTGCCACGCTGGACTACCCGGCCGGCCTGCAGGACCACGATCTCGTCGACCTGGTCGAGCCCGTCCAGCTGGTGGGTGATGAGCAGCGTGGCCCGTCCTGCGGTGAGGTCCAGCAGGTCGGCTGTCAGTGCCCGGCGCGCGTCCGGGTCGAGGCCGGCCGTCGGCTCGTCGAGGATCATCAGCGCCGGGTCCGCGAGCAGGGCCCTGGCCAGGGCGAGCCGCTGCCGCTCGCCGCCGGAGATCGCCGCGCCGTGCGCGCCGGCAAGCGTATGCAAACCGTCAGGGAGCGAGTCGATCCAGGGCAGCAGCCGGGCCCGCGCGGCGGCAGCGGCCAGGTCGTCGTCGCTCGCGTCCGGGCTGGCGAGGCGGAGGTTGCCGGCGATCGTGGTGTCGAAGATGTGCGGATCCTGCAGGCAGCCGCCGATGACGCGGCGCACGTCGTCGGCGGCGTAGCGGGCGAGGTCGCGACCGCACAGGGTCGCGGTGCCGCCGGCCAGGTCGACGAAGCGCATCAGCAGGGCCGCCACGGTGGATTTGCCCGCCCCGTTCGGGCCGACGAGGGCGACCCGCCGTCCCGGCTCGAGGTCGAGATCGACCCCGTCCAGGGCAAACGGGCCGTCCGGCAGGTAACGGACCCGGGCACCGCGCAGCGTGACGGTGACGGGCGGGGACGGCGGCGGAAGGGGATTGTCCGGCTCCCGCACAGGGTCGGGGGTGTCGAGGACGGCGAAGACCCGCCTGGCGGCCGTGCGCGCCTGCCCGATCTGCAGCGCGGCCCCGGTCAGCGGGCTGACCGCCTCGAACGCGGCCAGGGCCGTAAGCGTCAGCACGGCCAGCGGGACGCGGCTGAAGGCGCCCGCCCCGACGGCCGCGACCCCGAGGACGAGGACGCCCCAGACGGTCAGGCCGGAAAGGAGCGCGGTCAGGCCCGTGCCCAGGCCGGTGGCCGCGGCCGACCGGCGGGCAAGCCCGGTGAGCTCGCCGTCCCTGGCCGTTATCCGCGCCAGGCTCGCGTCCTCGGCACCGAACGCGTGCAGGTCCGCGGCGCCCGCCAGCATGTTGGCCAGGCCGGCGGCCAGCTCACCGCGGGCGGGGCTGGTCCGGCGGCGCGAGGCCCGGTCGGCGACCGCGGCGACGGCAGGGACGGCGGCGCCCGCGAGCAGCAGCCCCGCCGCGAGCACGCCGCCGGCGGGAACGAGGATCAGCAGGCACACGGTCACCGCCCCGGCGCCGACGAGAGCCGCGGTCAGCGGCGGGGCGATGCCGCGGATGAACAGGTCCTGCGCGCTGTCCACGTCGCAGATCAGCCGCGTGAGCAGGTCACCCGACCAGAACTCGGCGAGGCCGGCCGGCGCCAGCCGGGCGAGCCGGCGGAAGACCGCCACCCGCGTGTCCGCCAGGACGCGGAACGCGGCGTCGTGGGAGGCCAGCCGCTCGCCGTACCTGAACACACCGCGGCCGACGCTGAAGGCGCGCACCGCGACGACCGCGCCGCTGATGGCCACGATGCTCGGGTGCTGCGACGCCCGGGCCAGCAGGAAGCCAGAGACGGCCAGCAGCGCGACGGCGCAGCCGGTGGCCGCGGCGCCCGCCGCGGCGGCCAGCAGGAGCCGGCCGCGGACCATCCGGCCCAGCCGCAGCGTTCGCATGAGCGGGTCCCGGCCGCTCAATGGCCGGCCGGTCACCGGGTGGCCGGTCACCGGGTGGCCGCCAGGAGGGCTGGCTGGCCGGCCGGGACGAGCCTGCCCCGGTCGAGGCGCAGCACCCGGTCCGCCGGGATCCCGGCCTGCTGGCTGTGACTGACCAGCAGCACGGTACGGCCCGCAAGCAGCGTCCCGATCACGGCCATGAGCTGACGGGCGGCCGCCGGATCCAGGTGCGCCGCGGGCTCGTCAAGCAACACCAGCGGGGCGTCCCACAAGAACGCGCGGGCCAGCGCGATCCGCTGCCGGTGGCCGGCGGAGAGGGTGAGCGCTCGTTCGGTCAGCTGGGCGCCGAAGCCGCCGGGCAGCGCGTCGATGAACTCCTCGGCGCCAGCCAGCCCGGCGGCCCGCCTGATCGCGGCCGGGCTGGCGCGGGAATCGCCGAGCGCGATGTTCTCCGCGACCGAGCCGGCGAACAGGTACGGACGCTGCGGCACCCAGGCGATCTGGCGGCGCCACGAGCGCACCGGGATCGCGCGCAGCTCGGTGCCGCCCACGTCGATCCGGCCGGATGCCGGCTCGCAGAACCGCAGCAACAGCCCTAGCAGCGAGCTCTTGCCCGCTCCGTTCGGCCCGGTGAGGACGATCCGCTCCCCCGGGCTGATCGTCAGGCAGATCCCGTCGAGCGCCGCGGCGGGCCGGCCCGGGTAGGTCAGCACGACGCCGGTCAGCGTGATCGGCTGGCTGCGCAGGTCGGCTTCCTTCCCGGGCACCGTGGTCACGGCCGGGCGAGGCTGACCGGGCCTGTCGGGCTGCCCGTGATCGTCTTCGAGCTCGAGGATATCGAGCGCGCGCTGGGCCGCTTCGGTGCCCTGCGCGCTGGCGTGGAACTGGGCGCCTACGTTGCGCAGGGGCAGGTAGGCCTCGGGCGTCAGCAGCAGCACGAGCAGCGCGGTCTCGTAGCCGATGTGCCCGTACAGCAGCCGCAGCCCTACCTCCACCGCCACCAGCGCGGTCGCCAGCGCGGCCGCCAGTTCCAGCACGAGCGCGGACAGGAACGTGACCCGCAGCGCGGCCATCGTGGCGGTCCTGTGCTCGCCTGTCACGTTCCTGATCACCTCGGCCTGGGCCCGGGCACGACCGAACGCCTTGAGCGTCGGCAGGCCTTCGACGACGTCGAGGAAGTGCCCGCCGAGCCGGGCCAGCAGCTGCCATTGCCGCTGGGTGCGCGCTTTGCCGTAGCTGCCGATGAGGATCCCGAAAAGCGGGACAAGCGGCAGCGTCACGGCGATGACAAGGCCGGATATCCAGTCGGCCGCGGTCACCCTGGCCAGCACAGCCAGCGGCACCAGGCAGGCGAGCACGAGCTGCGGCAGGTACCTGGCGAAGTACGCGTCGAGCGCGTCCAGCCCCGTGGTGGCCAGCGTGGTGATCTCGCCCGCCCGCTGGCCGGCCAGCCACGACGGCCCGAGCCGCAGCGCCTTCGCAGCCAGCCCGCGGCGCAGCGCAGACTTGATCCGGGCGGCGGCGCGCAGCGCGGCCACCTCGCCGCCGTACGCCACGGCCGCCCGCCCGGCCACCACGAGCAGCAGCGCAAGCAGAGTTCCGCGCAGCGCACCCAGGCCGGTGCCGCGCGCCGCGCTCGCCAGGGCATGTGCGAGCAAGCCCGCCTGGGCGAGTACCAGTGCGGTGGCGGCGAGGCCGAGAACGATCGTGGTCAGCAGGCAGCCTGCGGCGGCGTGCGCATGCCGGGACAGCCGCGGGTCGAGCGGTCGCATATGCCTCCAGGGTCTCCCGGGTCACGGCCGCCGGCGACACCCGTGACGGGTGAGCTAACCCGATGACGCGCCCGGCCGTGACTCGCTCGGCTTGTCGCCGGCGGCTCGCGGCTGCGGCGGCACGGCGGGCGCCCCGGCCTCGCCCGCCGGCTGGTACACATCCCGCATGACCCCGACCTCGCGGGTGGTGTAGGCGCGCTCGCGGCGGATGTCGCGGGTGAAGGCGACCCACCAGGTGAGGATCGCGCCGACCCGGTTCCGGTACCCGGTCAGGAACGCGATGTGGATGAAGAGCCAGACGACCCAGCCAGGGAAGCCGCTCAGCTGCAGCCGCCCCGCCGAGACGACCGCCCGGCCGCGCGCCAGGTAAGCGGCCGAGCCTAGGTCGTGGTAGGTGAATGGCTTCAGCGGGCCGTCGCCGGCCAGCTCGCGCCTGACCCGGCGGCCCGCGTACAGCCCCGACTGCATGGCGACCTCGGCGACGCCGGGCAGGTCGCGCAGGCTCATCATGTCGCCGGCCACCGAGATCTCGGGATGCCCGGGGATGGTCAGGTCGTTCCTGACGACGATCCGGCCGGCCCGGTCCCGCTCGGCTCCTGTCGCCGCCGCGAGCGCCGCCGCGAACGGCGGGGCCGCCACCCCGGCGGTCCACAGCACGGTCATGGCGTCATACCGCGTCTCGTTGCCCTCATGGTCACGCGCGATGATCCCGTCGGCGTCAACGCTCGTCACGATCGATCCCATGTGCAGCTCGACACCCAGGTTCCGCAGCGTTTGCGCGGCCTTGCCGGACAGCTGGTCACCGAACATCGCCAGCGGAGCCGCCCCTGCGTCGAACAGGAGCACGCGCGCGTCCCCGGGATTCGCCTGCCGGTATTCGTCGCGCAGCGTCTTGGTGGCGAGTTCGCGGATCTGCCCGGCGAGCTCGACGCCCGTGGGCCCGGCGCCGACGAGGACGAACGTGAGCCACCTGCGCCGCTGCGCGGGGTCGGCGGCGGTCTCGGCCATCTCGAACGCCCCGAAGACGCGCCGCCTGATCGTGAGCGCATCGGAAATGGTCTTCATGCCGGGCGCGTACGTGGCGAACTCGTCATGGCCGAAGTAGGACTGGCTGACCCCGGCGGCCACGATCAGATGGTCGTAAGCGATGCTTATCCGCTCGCCCAGCGGCCGCAGGCATGTCAGCGTCCGGCCGGCTGGGTCGACGTCGACGGCTTTGGCCGTGACGCATCGCACGTTGCGATGGCGGCGCAGGATCCGGCGCAGCGGGGCGGTGATCTGCCCTTCTGACAGGATGCCGGTCGCGCACTGGTAGAGCAGCGGCTGGAACACGTGCTGCGGCGAGCGGTCGACAAGCGTGACCGAGAACGGTCCGTCGCGCAGCGCCCGGGCGGCGAAAAGACCCGCGAAGCCGCCGCCGACGATCACGACCCGGCCATGGTCAGGCTGTCCGGTCATCCCGGCACCCCTTTCTGTTCGTCGCACATCGGTGTGGCCGGCGCTCAGGCCGGGTCGTACCAGGTTTCGCGGGCTGGCAGCAGCCGGTCGGCTTCCTTGGGGCCCCAGCCGCCCTTCGGATAGGGGTGGACGGGGACGGCATCGCCGAGCACCTGGTCGACGATCTGCCACGCGGCCTCCACGGTGTCCTGCCGGGCGAACAGCCAGCGGTCGCCGTCCAGCGCCGCGCCGATGAGCCGGTCGTAGGGGCGGATGTCGGATCCCGGCTGCTGCGCGAACGCGAGCTCCTCCGCCTGCGGCTCCCACCCGGCACCCGGCTTCTTCCCGTGCACGGTGAAGCTGACCTGGGTCTCGGGCCAGATCCGGAACCTCAGCCTGTCCTGGGGCAGCACGGGCTCGATCCCGAACACGTCGTGCGGCGCCTGCTTGAAGGTGATCGTGATGTCGGTGGCCGTGACGGGCATGCACTTGCCCGCCCGGATCAGGATCGGCACCCCGGACCACCGCCAGGTATCGGCCGTAAGGCTGACCGCGACGTAGGTTTCCACTGTCGAGTCCGGTTCGACGCCGTCGACCTCGTGATAGCCCTCGTACTGGCCGCGAACCGTGTGCTCGGGCGTCAGCCGGCTGAGCCCGCGCACCACCTGCGCCTTGGCGTCGAGCCACAATTCCAGGCCGGTCCCTGACGGCGGCTCGGCCAGCACGGACGCCAGCACCTGGAGCATGTGGTTTTGCAGCACGTCGCGGATGGCACCGGTCCGGTCGTAGAACCGGCCCCTGTCGGAGACGTCGAACGCCTCCGCCATGGTGATCTGGATGCTCTCGACGTAGTTCCTGTTGAGCAGCGGCTCGATCACCGAGTTGGCGAAGCGGACGAAGAGCACGTTCTCCACCGGGTCGAAGGCCAGCCAGTCGTCGACCCGGAAGATCGCGTCTTCAGGGAAGTACTCGTGCATGGTGTCGTTAAGCCGCCGGGAACTGGCCAGGTCGGTGCCGAACGGCTTTTCCACCATGACCCGCGCGCCCCGCGCCCGGCCGGCCGCGGCGATTCCCTGGGCGATCCGCCCGAACAGCTGAGCCGGCACCTCCATGTAGTACAGGATCCGGCTGCCGGCGCCGATCTGATCCGACATGGCCTTGTAGGTGGCGTCGTCGCCGAGGTCACCGTCGACGTACCGCAGCAGGCCGATCATCCTGGCGGCCGCCGGATCGGCGGGATCCATCCCGTTGAGCTTCAGCGACGCGGCAGCGTAGTCGCGGAACTGCGCCAGACCCCAGCCGCTTTTCGCCACCCCGATCACGGGAACGTCCAGCACGCCGCGCTCGACCAGCCCGACCAGCGCGGGGAATGTCTCGAGCTTGGCCAGGTCGCCGGTCGCCCCGAAGATCACCAGGGCGTCCGCTTTGCCGTCTGTCATGTCTGCCTCCGTTGGCTCGTGGTTACCTCCGCCACCGCCTGTGCCGGCCGGTCCGCGGTCCGGCCGGCACAGGGCTGGCGGGGGCGGGCCTGGCTGCGGTCGTGGGGACGGTCGATGTTTCCTGCGCGGCCGGCGACCGCGGCGCCGGCGGGGACGGGGACGGGGGCGGGGACGGGGACGCGGGCGCGGGCGCGGGCGCGGCGGGCCGGAACTGCTGCGCGCTGACGCGCCGGCGGAACACGTAATACGTCCACGCCTGGTAGGCGAGCACGATCGGCAGCAGGACAACGGCGATCACCGTCATGACCTGGAGCGTGTACGTGGGCGACGCCGAGTTGTGCACGGTGAGCGAGTACGCGGGGTTGGTCGAGGACACCATGACCCGGGGATACAGGTCGACGAAGAACGTCACGATGCAGCTGGCGATCGTGACCGTGGTCGCGGAGAAGGCCCAGCCCTGATGCTCTCCCCAGGCCTCCCAGACGGCCGCGACGACGGCGAGGCAGGCGATCAGCTCGATCAGGTTCAAGAAGGCGCCCTCGTGGGCCTCGACATGGGTCCAGCCAACCCACGCGAGCACGAGCAGCCCGGTCGCCGGCGCTACGGTCCTGGCCGTCCGCCAGGCGCGCGAGCGCACCTCGTCGGTGGTCTTCATCGTGATGAACGTGGCGCCGTGCAGCAGGCACAGCGCCACCAGCATGACGCCGGTCATGATCGCGTACGGCTGGAACAGGCCCCAGAAGGTGCCCGTGTACTCGTGGCTTGAGTCGATCGGCAGGCCGTGCAGGAGATCGCCGAGCGCGATGCCGATGACCAGCGGGACGATCAGGCTGCCGACGCCGAGCGCCCAGCTCCAGGTGCCGCGCCAGCGCTTGTCCGGGTCCTTCCCGCGGTACTCGAACGATACGCCGCGCAGGATCAGGCCGCAGAGCAAGAGGACCACGGCCAGGTACATGCCGGAAAACAAGGTGGCATACCAGCCGGGGAACGCGGCGAACATCGCCGCGCCGGCCGTGATCAGCCAGACCTCGTTCCCGTCCCACAGCGGGCCGATCGTGTTGATGACCGCCCTGCGCCCGGCCTCGTCACGGCCGACTGCTCCGTGCAGCATGCCGACGCCCAGGTCGAACCCTTCGAGGATGAAGAACCCCGTCCACAAGATCGTGATGAGGATGAACCAGAACGGAACCAGTGCCATCGCTCACCTCAGTACTGCATCGCGGGAACGGGCGTGTCGACATCCTGTTCCGGTTGCGGTCTCTCGAGCTGCCTGCGCGAGTAGCGCAGCATGAGGATCAGGTCGACGGTGCCCAAAGCGCCGTAGAGCAGGACGAAGACGGCCAGGCTGATGATCAGGTACGTGGTGCTGACGGTCGGTGAAAGGCCGTTCTTGGTCAGCATGATGCCCTGCACGATCCACGGCTGGCGACCGCTCTCTGTGAGCAGCCAGCCCGCCGTGTTGATCACGAAGGGCAGCACGGCCATCCAGATGGCGCACCACAGGAAGCGCCGGGAGGTGGCCAGCTTTTTCCTGCGGGCGAGGATGAGCCCCCACAAGCCCACGAGGAAGACGATGACGGCCAGGTAGGCCATGACCCGCATGCTCCAGTACTGGATGAACACGTTCGGCACGTAGTAGCCGGGCCCGTACTGCTTGGTGTACTGCGACTGCAGCGGGTCCAGCCCGACGACCTTGCCATTCCAGTGGTTGGTGGCGAGCAGGGAGAGCAGGTGCGGGATCGCGATGATCTCGGTCGGCGTCTGGTCGTTGTTGCCGCCGCCGATCTGGAACAGCGAGAACGAGCACGGCTGGCAGGTGGTCCACTGCGCCTCGGCGGCCGCGATCTTCATCGGCTGGTAGCGGGCCTCGATCACGCCGAGCTCGTCGCCGACCAGCATGGTCAGCAAGATGGCCGGGACCAGCACGGCGAGCGAGAGCCGGGCCGGGATGAGGAACACGGCGCGGTCGCCGCCGTGCCGCAGTTGCCACGCGGACACCGCGAGCATGACCGCCGCGCCGGTCACGATCGCGGCGAGGACCACCTTGGCGTACCCCCATACGAACACGGGGTTGGTGAACAGCGCCCAGATGTCGTTGAGCTGCGGCGAGCCGTGCACCATGACGTACCCGACCGGGTGCTGCATCCAGGAGTTGGCCGCCATGATGAATGCCGCCGACAGGACGCTGCCGAGGAAGACAAGCCAGATGGTGGCCAAGTGCACACGCCGGGAAAGCTTGTCCCAGCCGAACAGCCACAGGCCAAGGAACGTGGATTCGAGGAAGAAGGCGGCCAGCCCCTCCATCGCCAGCGGCGCGCCGAAGACGTTGCCGACCAGCCGCGAGTAGGCCGACCAGTTCATCCCGAACTGGAACTCCTGCACCAGGCCGGTGACGACGCCGATCGCGACGTTGATCACAAGCAGCGTGCCGAAGAACCTGGTCAGCCGCAGGTATTCGGGGGTCCGCCGCCGGTACCAGCTGGTCTGCAGCATCGCGGTGACGAAGGCGAGCCCGATCGTCACAGGGACGAAGAAGAAGTGGTTGACCGAGGTGAACGCGAACTGCCAGCGGGCGAGGGTCTCCTGCACGCGGGGCTCCTCTCAGCTCGTCTCGCCGGCCGAGGGGGAGGTCTGCGCCGTCTCCGCCTGCGCCCGCCGCGGCGCGGGCGCCCAGGCCAGCGCGCTGGCGGTCACGCCGAGCCGCTCCGCGATGTGCTCGCCGACGCGGATGGCGTTGGCCATCGCGGTCAGCGCGGGGTTGACCGCGCCGATGCTCGGGAAGAAGCTCGTGTCCGCCACGTACAGGTTGTCCACCTCGTGCGCCTTGCAGTTGACGTCAAGCACCGAGGTGGCCGGGTCGGAGCCGAACCGGCAGGTTCCCGCCTGGTGGGCGACGCCGGCGATCGCGACGTTCATGCTCATGTAGAAGTTCTTGTGCAGGACGTGGTGCTCGGCCATGCCGATGTGGTTGAGGATCCTCTTGAACTCGGCGTACAGCCCCGCCGCCTCGGTGTCGTTGCTGTCGGTGTAGGCGAGGTGCACGTTCGCGTCGCTGTCGAGCGTGACCCTGTTGCCGGGCTTGGGGAGATCCTCGGTGGTCAGCCAGAAGTCCACCGCGTGCGCGGCGACCTCCTCCAGGCTGAGCGTCGGGGCGAGCCTGGTCAGGTGCGGCTCTTCGCCCTTCATCGCCATCGCGTTGGACTTGCCGAGCAGCTGGATGTTGCCCAGCGGCCACTCCCGCTCGTCGCCGGGCAGGTAGAAGTCGTTGATCGCCAGGGTCTTCTGGAAGACCGTGTCGTTGGGTTCCTTGCCGAGCGCCACCACCGCCTTGCTGTTGTGGAACATGTAGTTGCGCCCGACCTGGTCCGATCCGTTGGCCAGCCCGGCCGGGCAGGCGTCGGACGCCGACCTGAGCAGGATCTTGGCCGTGTTCGTGGCCCCGGCCGCCAGCACGACGATGTCGCCGCCGTAGGTCTCTTCCTTGCCGTCTCCGCCCCGGTCGACGATGACGCCGGTGACCGTCCGGCCGGACGGGTCGGTCTCCAGGCGCACGACCTCGGCACCCGTGAGCAGGGTCACGTTGGGCATGTCGAGCAGCGGCCGGACGGCGATGATGTCGGCGTCAGCCTTGGCGTGCACGAGGCACGGGTAACCGTCGCAGGTGGCGCACCGGATGCACCGGCTCGCGGGCCGGTGGGCCTCGTCAAGCAGGATGCCACAGGGAGCAGGGAACGGATGGTAGCCGCCCGCCTCGAGCGCGTCGGAGATCGCCTGGATTCGCGGCTCGTGGGAGACTGGCGGCCACGGGTACTGCCGCGACCAGCGGCCCTCGGTGGGATCCTTGCCGTGCACGCCGTGCACCTGGTACAGCCATTCCGCCTTGGTGTACCAGGGCTCAAACTCCTCGTAGCCGAGCGGCCAGGCCGGCGATATGCCGTCGGCGTGCCGGATTTCGCCGAAGTCCTGCGGCCGCAGCCGGTACAGCGCGGCGCCGTACAGCTTGGTCGCCCCGCCGACGAAGTAGTGCACCTGCGGCTGGAACGGCGTCCCGTCGCGGTCGTACCAGGTATCGGTCGATATGTACCTGCCGTCGACGAACACCGGCCCTGGATCCCAGTTCTCCACCTCCCTGGTCAGGAAGTCGCCGCGTTCCAGCAGCAGGATCCGTTTCCCGGTCGACGCGAGCGTGTACGCCAGCGTCCCGCCGCCCGCCCCCGTCCCGACGATGATGACCTCGAAGTCCTCTGCCACGACTGCCTCCTGGTGATGTCAGGATCGTCGTCCCCGGCCAGGGCCGCGGACCTCGCTATACGGCCGCCACGATCTGTTCGATGGCGGCGACCCGGTCCGGGTGCGCCGCGCGGCGGTCGAGTTCGCGGTTGAGCGTGATCGCGGCGTTGATCAGCGACAGGTGCGTGAACGCCTGCGGGAAATTGCCGAGCTGCTCGCCGGTGGGCCCGATCTCCTCGGAGAACAGGCCCAGGTGATTGCCGTAGGTCTGCATCTTCTCGAACGTCAGCACCGCCTCGTCCAGCCGTCCGCTCCTGGCGAGCGCGTCGACGTACAGGAAGGTGCACAGGGAGAAGGTGCCCTCGTCTCCGTGCAGCCCGTCGGGAGAGGCGGCCGGGTTGTAGCGGTAGACGAGGCTGTCTGAGACGAGTTGCCTGTCGATGGCGCGCAAGGTGGACAGCCACATCGGATCCTGGGGCGCGACGAAGCCTTCGAGCGGCATGAGCAGCAGCGAGGAGTCCACGACGTCGGTGCCGTAATGCTGGGTGAAGGCGCGGGCCACGGGATTCCACCCGCGTTCCATGATCTGGTTGTACAGCCGGTCCCGTTCGATGGCCCACTTGGCGATGTTGGCCGGGCGGCCCGTGTGCTCGGCCATCCGGATCGCCCTGTCCAGGGCGACCCAGCACTGGAACCGGCCGTAGGTGAAGTCCTGGCGGCCGCCGCGAGTCTCCCAGACGCCTTCGTCGGGCTGGTCCCAGTGGTCGGCGACCCAGTCGATGATCTTGGTGAGCTCCTGCCACCCACGGTGCGCGATCGGCAGGCCCTGCCCGGCGCTGTCGTAGAGCGCGTCCATGGCCTCGCCGTAGATGTCGAGCTGCAGCTGGTCGGCCGCGCCGTTGCCGATGCGGACCGGCCGCGATCCCCGCCAGCCCTCGAAGTCCAGGTTCTCCTCGCTCAGCTCAGAGCTGCCATCGACCCGGTACATGATCTTCAGCGGTCCGGAGGCGCCGCCGACGTGCTCGGACACCCGGTCCCGCAGCCAGAAGCTGAACCTGGCCGATTCGACCAGGTAGCCGAGGCCGGCCAGGGCGTGCATGGTCAGCGACCCGTCTCTGATCCAGGTGAAGCGGTAGTCCCAGTTCCGCTCGCCGCCGGCCTGCTCGGGCAGCCCGAACGTGGCGGCGGCGACCGGCGCGCCGGCCGGCTCGTAAGTCAGCAGCTTGAGGGTCATCGCGGAGCGGTTGACCACCTCCCGCCAGCGTCCCATGTAGGTCGAACGGCCCAGCCACTCCTTCCAGAAGGCCGCCGTCTCCTCGGCCAGCTGGTCGAGCTCGGCCGCCGTCATGGCCCGCGGCGCACCGCCCATGGACTCGAGCACCACCCCGCGGCCGCTTTCGCCTTCCCGCATCGTGAAGGTCGCGCGCAGCCCGTCGCCGGCCCGCTCCACCGACGCCCTTTCCTCGGCCGCGTCGCGCCTGCCCGCGGTGTGCAGCGTCAGGTGCATCCCGCCGTGCTGGCGGAAGACCGCGCCGTCCGCGGAGATCTCGACCGTGTGCCCGGCGCGGCCATAGTCGAACCGGGGCTGGATCTCCATCTCGAACCGCATGGTGCCCCGGGCCACCCGCAGGTGCCTGACCAGCCGGTGCCGGTCGGTGGGGGTCGCCCCGCTCTCGATGACCGGCATGAAGTCGAGCACCTCGCCGACGCCGTCCGGGGTCATGAAGCGGGTGATCAGCATCGCGGTGTCGGGGAAGTACAGCTGCCTGGACACATAGCCATCGCTGACCGGCTTGATCGAGAAGTGGCCGCCCCGCTCGGCGTCAAGCAGCGACGCGAACAGGCTCGGGGAGTCGAACCGCGGGCAGCAGAAGAAGTCCACGGTCCCGTCGGTGGACACCAGCGCGCACGTCTGCAGGTCGCCGATGATCCCGTGATCGCTGATGTTCGGGTAGCGTTCCACGACTATCTCCTCGCCGCTGCGTCGCGCTTACCCCGCCACGGTCGCCCGCCGCGCGGCCGCGTCGCATCACCCCGCCAGGATGATTCGGCTCCGCAGGCGCGACTGCCGCGCCGCGGCCGGTGGTGCGGGCGCCGCTGCGGGCGCGCCAGGCACACAAGCCGCCCGCGCCCCCGGCTCAGGAAAAAATCGAAATCATTATCCCGAACGAGCCGGGGCGCCTGCCCGTGCCCCGTTACTGTGGCACCGCGCAGCGCCGCCATTGGCGGGACCCGTTCTCTTCCCGCCACCGACGGTCATCTGGCAGACGACTCCCGCGGCGGGCAGCTCTAATGTCGGGCTCTGGCGCAGATAACGGGACAGTGCGGATGCCGGTGACCATGGTCTGGGCGGTTTCGGCGGCGACCTGGCAGCTGGCCCGGTCGGGGCCGGCGCCCGGGATGGCCTGGATGGCGCCGGTGATGGCGATCCGCAGCGCCTGGTACAGCGCTGGCAGCGCCCGCGTCTGCTGTTGCGGGCAGGCCGGGCCGCCGGAGCGCGGTACCCGGCCGCCTGGTGCCTGCGGCCGCTGCCCCGGCCTCCCTGACTGGGCCAGCTGCGCCAACGGCCCGGCTGTATCGGGCCAGCTGCGCCAACGGCCCAGTTGCCTCAACTCCCCGGCAGTGGGACTAGCCGCGGACAGTGAGAACGCTGGCGCCCAGATCGTCTAGGTGACTAACCTTTCACGATGAGCTTCACAATCGGGGATTCCGTGATGATCGCTAACGGGCCGTTCGAGGGTCGCGAGGCTGTCGTCGTAGCCGTCGCAGGGACCCGATTTGTAGTTCAGGCTGAGGTCTTCGATCGAACGGTTCGGCTCTGCCTGACGGCGGACGATCTCCGCGGGTGCTGGTAGCAAGGGACTCTGGCACGCAGCAGGCTGGAACGGAATCCTGGCGTTTCGCGGAGTCGGTGCCTACCTTTGCGCACGTGGCGCTGTTCGTCCGCGATGCGCTAAGGCTGGAGACCGGGTCGCAGGCGGTCCCGCCGCGGCCCGTGCGCGATGTGCCTGATCTCTCGCAGCGGCTGGACCCGGCTATACGCAGACAGGCGGGCGCCGAATGGGCCGGATGGTGGGAAGCAGTCATCAGGCTAGAGGCCGGAGTAGAGGGAGCCGGGCATGGCCCTGGCCCGGCGCTTGCGAGAGCGCGGCGGCAGGACCTGGCATTCGACCCGCCTGAGTGGGATTCACTGGCCGACCGTACCGGACTCCGCCGGGCGGTCGTTGCCGCATACGAGGAAGGCCGTTCTGATCAGGTGCGTCAATCACTGGTCCTGCGCCGGGTTCCTCTCCTGCTGTTCGGATACGAAGCAGTCCGGCGGGCCGCGGAGACCGTGGCTGCCCAGGCAGCGGTACGTCCGGGCTCGCTCAACGCAAGCGCCACTGTGATCGAGGTCCGTGGGATGTGGTGGGAGCTACTGGCCCCCGGCCAACTTCTCTGCTCAGTTGAGGTAGCCACCTCCGCCGACAGCCACCTAGCTCTCACGCAGGTCTTCCGCTCACTGGCGTAACAGGCACGGCAGCGCCGGGCCGCGCCTCTTGACTCAGGCGCAGGTCACGGTCGCGCAGGACGCCAGGAGGCCGTCGTCACGAACCCGGTCACCGCGACGAGCGCGCCGCACGCCGCGGCGAGCAGCCACGGGGCGCGCGTGGCCGCGCTGAGCGCCCAGGCGGTCGGCATCCCGGCGGCCAGCCGCGCGTGGTAGCCGCTGGTGAGCATCGCGCCCAGCACCGCGACGCCCAGCACCTTGCCGATCTGCCTGGTCGCCGAGATCACCGCGGACGCCACTCCCGCCTGCTCCGGCGGCATCCCGCTGACGCCGATGTTGGTGATCGGCGGGTTGACCAGCCCGAGGCCGGCGCCGAGCACCGCAAGCTCGACGGCCAGCCGGGGGTAGGAGGTCGCCGGCGAGATGCCGACGAGCAAGTAGCTGCCAACGGCGGTCAGGACACCGCTGAGGACCAGCGGAACCCGCGGGCCACGGCGCGCGACCAGGCGCCCCGCCACCAGCGCGGATAGCGCCATCACCACCGTCGCGGGGAGCAGCGCCAGCCCCGGCCCGCAGCGGAGGGTCGTCCTGGACCCGCTGCAGGTACAACGTGATGACGAACAGGAATCCGGCGAGCGCGATGAACGAGGCCGCCGCGATCACGCTGGCGCCGCTGAACGGCGCGCTGCGGAAGAACCGCAGCTCAAGCAGCAGCTCGGCGCGCCGCCGCCGGGCAGGGAACGGGGACGTTCGTCAGGCGGCGCTCGCCGCAGAGCACCCCGCCGGTTGCCCGGCGGGGTGCTGCTCTAGTAGGTGCGCTCCTCCCGAAGTGGCTCGCTCCGTGTGCCGGGTGCTCTCGCCCATGGCGGCTCGGTCGCCTCAGCCTACGGCTTGTCCCGCGTGCAGTCAGGCACGGACCCCGGCGGGTCGAACCTGCCCGCCTCAACCGCCGCGAACGCGGCGTCCAGCTCCGGGGAGCCGGGTGCTTCCATGTAGTCATTGCGCGTGAGCAGCGCGAAGGCAATGGGCGCCGCGTTCTTGCCGGGGTTACTGAGCTGGTTAACGGCGTCCCACACCGTCTTGCGTATGACGATGTTCAGCGCCTTCATCTGCCGGTCTGTAGGGCAGTGCCCAGCCCGTCATGTGACGTTAAGCGCCTATCCATAAGTTCCACGCGTAACGCTGCTGTGAGTCCAGCGGGTAAGGCACGTTGACAGCAGCCTCGCCGGGGGTTGGATTGAAGTTGGCACATCATCCACCCGGCCGGCGAGGTCGTGATCAGGGCGAGGTCGTGATCAGTATGCGCCCGGTCAGCGTGTTCGCCAACCGTCCCGGCCGCGAGATGGAGGAACTGCAGGCCAGCCTGCGGGGCCGGTGGCGGCAGGCCACCCGGGCGGTGATGGTGCTGCTGTCGGCGCATGGTTTACCACCTGCCCAGATCGCGGAGCTGTTGGACTGCCACCCGGCCACGGTGCGCCGCTGGATCACCCGGTTCAACAGCGAGGGGATGGCGGGACTGGCGGACCGGCCGCGGTCCGGGTGGCCAGCGCTGGGCGGCCGCCGGCTGACGGGGCGGATCGCCGGGCTGCTGGCCCGCCCCGGGCCGTGGACCCTGCCGCGGATCCGCCGCTACCTGGGCTGGCCGCAGGTCAGCCCGCGCACGCTGTACCGGCGGGTCCGGCTGGTCGCGATCTGGCGGCGGCCCAGGCTGACCGCGTGCGGCGGCCCGCACCACGACCACGTGGTGGCCGCGATCGTGGCCCGGCTGATCGAACTGCCGCGCAAGGCGGTGGTGCTGGCCGAGGACGAGACGCACCTGAACCTGCTGCCGCACGTGCGGGCCAGCTGGGCGCTGCGCGCTAGCCGGCCAGAGGTTCCCACGCCGGGGAAAAACCGGCAGGTCACGGTATTCGGCGCGCTCGAGGTGACCGCCGGCGTCTGGGTGTGCCGGCTGGGCCGCCGCTGCGCCGCGGACTTCATCGCCTTGCTGGAGCAGGTGCTGGCAGCATTCCCCCGCGCCCCGGCGATCGTCATGATCTCGACAACGACAGCATCCATCACGCCGCAAGGTCACCGCCTACCTGCAGCAGCACCCCTGGCTGGAACTGCTGTACGGCGCCCGGTACAGCCCGCACGACAATCCCGTCGAGCGGATCTGGGGCGGGCTGAAGAACTACGTGGCCAACACCGCCGTCAGCTGGCCTGCCCGGCTACGGCAGATCCACTCCTTCTTCCGCAGCCGCTCACCAGACCAGATGCTCGACACCGCCGCGCCCTGGACCAGCCCCTGGCTACCGCCTCGTTACGAGCAGAACTTCTGGAATGCCGCTTAAAGCCCGGATTACTGCTGTCCAGGTACGGGCCCGCCCGGCGCACAGCTGCCCGGGCGGGCCGGGCGCCGCCGCGACGCCGCTCACCCGGCGCGAACCGGGATCGGTCCCTGCTCGCCGGCGGCCAGCGAGGCCGCGCGGGCCGCGCTCGCCTTCCCGGCACGGCCGGTGGTGACCAGCGCCAGGGCGCACACGACGACCCCCATGGCGGTGACGATCCACCAGCCGGGCCGCGTGGCCGCGGTGAACCCGGCCGCGAGCGGCCCGTGCAGGTTCGCGGCGAGCACCGAACCCACGATCGCCACGCCGAGCGAGGAGCCGACCTGCCGGCCCGTCGACGCGATGCCCGCGGCGACGCCGGCCTGCGACAGCGGCATGCCGGCCACCGCGTTGGTCGTGATGGGCGCGTTCAGCCACCCCTGCCCGACGCCGAACACCAGGCAGCACGCAATGACGTACCAGGCCGGCGACGACGGCGTGAGGAACACAAGGAGCAGGCCGCCGCCGATGATCCCCGCGCCGGAGATGAGCAGCGGGATCCGCGTCCCCCGCCGTGCGATCACCCGCCCCGCCAGCGGCGCCGAGGCGGCCATCACCACCGCCATCGGCACCAGGAACAGCCCCGCGACCAACGGCCGCACGCCGCGGACATCCTGCAGGTACAGCGTCATGAGGAACAGGAAGCCGGCGAACGCGCACATCCCAGTGACCGCCGTCACCGCCGCCCCCGAGAACGGCAGGCTGCGGAAGAACCGCAGGTCGACCAGCGGCTGGGTGCGGCGGGGCTCGTACCACAGGAAGACCGCCAGCGCCGCGGCGGCCACCGCGAAGCAGGCCACGATCCGCGCCGAGCCCCACCCGTACGCCGGTCCCTCGATGATGCCGTAGGTGACCGTCCCCAGCAGCATGATGATCAATATTTGCCCGAACGGATCCAGCCGTCTGCCCAGCGCCGCCCTTGACTCCGGCACGAAGAGGGCGGTCAGGATGAGCGCTGCCACGCCGACGGGGATGTTCACCCAGAACACGCCGCGCCAGCCCACCGAGTCGACGAGCGCACCGCCGACGACCGGCCCGAGCGCCAGCGACAGCCCGAACACGCTGCCCCACATCCCGATCGCCCGCGCCCGCTCGGCGGGGTCGGTGAACGTGTTCGAGATGATCGCCATCGCGACCGGGTTGAGCATCGACCCGCCGACCGCCTGCAGCGCGCGGAACGCGATCAGAGCGCCGAGCCCGGGCGCGAGGCTGCAGGCCAGCGAGCCGAGGGTGAACAGCGCCAGCCCGGTCTGGAAGACCCGCCGCCTGCCGATCCGGTCCGCTGTCGACCCGGACAGCATCAGCAGGCTGGCGATCACCAGCAGGTACGCGTCGATCGTCCACTGCAGCCCGGAGACCGGCGCGCGGAAGTCCCTGCCGATGGCCGGCAGCGCCACGTTCACGATCGTGACGTCGAGCCCGACGATGAACAGGCTCAGGCAGCAGATGGCCAGCACCAGGTAGCGGCGCCGGCGGCTCAGTTCGGGCAGCGCGGACCCCTTCCAGGACGGGGATTAGTTTGCTTTGTGCAACTAACTTTACCGCTGCCCTATGCCCGCGTGCTCAGTGCCCTGGCTGCGCCCCGATCCGCCTGATGACGTCTCCGAGCATCGGCACCTCCCCGTGCCGACGGCGGATGAGGTCGGCGACCACTCCGGTCCAGCCGGTCTGGTGGAACGCGCCGATCGCGGCGCCGTTGTCGCCGTGGAAGTACTCGCTGAAGATCAGGTTGTCGCGCCAGGCCGGATCGGACTGCATGATCTGCGTCCCCCCGAAGCAGGCTCGCCGGCCATCAGGGCCGGCGGTGAAGATCGAGATCAGCCGGTCCGACAGGTCGTCGGCTACCTTGTCCAGGGTCAGCTGGTGCCCGGACCCGGCCGGGTACTCGACCGTGAGGTCGTCGCCGTAGAACCGGTGGTAGCGCTCCAGGGCGCTGACGATCAGGTAGTTCAGCGGGAACCAGACGGGACCGCGCCAGTTGGAGTTGCCGCCGAACATGGGCGTGGTGGATTCGGCGGGCTCGTAGTCGATCGTCGCCGTGAGGCCCTCGACCTGCAGCTGGTAGGGGTGGTCGCGGTGATAGGCGGACAGCGCCCGCAGGCCATGCGGGGACAGGAACTCGCTTTCGTCGAACAGCTTGGTGAACAGCCGCTCCAGCCGGTCCGGCCCGCACAGGCTGAGCAGCAGCCGCTGGTCGCCGGCTTCCCCGCGCAGCACGCCGCGCTCGGCAAGCTTCTGCCGGTCCGTCATCTCGTGCCTGATCATGAAGCCCGCGAACCCCTTGCCGAGGGCCAGCGACTGCCGGACGTCGTCCTCGCTGACGACGGCCGCCGCTATCGCGGGGATGATGCCCACCATCGACCGGACCTTCACGGGCACGGTGTCCCCGCCTGGCGTCTTGAGCCGGTCGTAGTACAGGCCGTCGGTGTCGTCCCACAGCCCCAGGTCCTCCAGGGCGTCGCTGATCGCGGCGAAGTGCTCGAGGAACTTCAGGGCCAGGTCCTGGTGGGGGCGCCGGCCGGACCGGTTCAGCACCACGGCCATGGTGCCCATGGCGATCGCGTAGAAGCCCATCCAGCCGGTGGCGTCGGACTGCTCGAGGATGCCGCCGACCGGCAGGTGCGAGCGGTCGATCGGGCCGATGTTGTCCAGTCCGAGGAAGCCGCCCTCGAACAGGTTGTTGCCCTCGGCGTCTTCCCTGTTGACCCACCAGGTGAAGTTGACGAGCAGCTTGTCGAAGATCCGGCTGATGAAGTCGATGTCGCGGCCGCCGTCGATCGCGAAGACCTCCAGGGCGGCCCACGCCTGCACCGGCGGGTTCACGTCGCCGAAGTCCCACTCGTACGCCGGCAGCTGCCCGTCCGGATTCTGGAACCACTCCCGGCACAGCAAGATGAGCTGGTACTTGGCGAAGGCCGGGTCGACGTGCGCGAGCGCCACGCAGTGGAAGCTCATGTCCCACGAGGCGAACCAGGGGTACTCCCACTTGTCCGGCATCGACATGATGTCGAAGGCGCTGAAGTGGCGCCAGCGAGCGTTGCGCCCGGTCAGCCGCTGGTCCGGGGGCCTCGGCTCGGCCGGGTCGCCGTCCAGCCAGCGGCTCACGTCGTAGTCGAACAGCTGCTTGCTCCACAGCATCCCGCCGAACGCCTGCCGCATCACCATCGCCTCGTCGGCGCTCGCGCCGGCCGGGGTCAGCTCGGCGTAGAACTCGTCCGCCTCGGCCTCGCGCAGCGCGAGCACCCGGTCGAACGCGTCGCCGAACGCGGCCTGCGTCTGCGCCGGCCGCAGCCGCAGCCGCAGCCGCGCGGTCTGGCCGGGCTGGACGGTGACCTTGTACCAGAAGGCGCACTTGGTGCCTGCGCGCTCGGGGTTGACGGTGGCCGCGCCGCTGACCACGTGGTCGTTGATGCCGTCCTTGGGATACGGCGTGGCCGACCGCACGCCGTACAGGCGCTCCATGTTCGTCTCGTTCTCGCAGAACAGGATCTCCGGCGTCGCCCCGTCTGGGCCCTGGTCGGCGAGCAGCTCGAGTGTCCCGGTGAACGGGTGCTCGATCCCGACGGATATGTCGCTCGTCGCCGCCATCGCGGGCCGGTGCCCGTCGGACTCCCAGGACCACGTGTTGCGGAACCACGCGGTCGGCAGCACGTGCAGCGTGTCGGCGTCCGGGCCCGCGTTGGTCACCGAGATCGCCATCAGCAGGTCGTCGGGGCCGGCCTTGGCGTAGCGCACCTCGACGATCCAGTACCTGTTGTCGTCGAACGCCCCGGTGTCGAGCAGCTCGTATTCCGGCTCGTACCTGTTGCGGCGCGAGTTCTCGCCGATGAGGTCCTGGTAGGGGAACGGGCCCTGCGGATAGTGATAGCGCCATCGGTTCCACGCGTGGCTCGGTATCGCGTCCAGGTACCACCAGTACTCCTTGACGTCCTCCCCGTGATTGCCCTGCTCTCCGGTCAGGCCGAAGGCCCGCTCCTTCAGGATCGGGTCGCGGCCGTTCCACAGGGCCAGGCTCAGGCACAGCCGCTGCTCGATGTCGCTGAAGCCGGCCATGCCGTCCTCGCCCCACCGGTAGGCGTAGGACCTGGCGTGGTCGTACGGCACGTAGTCCCACGCGTCACCGTAGGCGCTGTAATCCTCGCGCACCGTCCCCCACTGCCGCTCGCTGAGGTACGGCCCCCACCGGTACCAGTCGCCTGCCTGGCGAAGCCCGTCCTCGAGCTTGCCGAACCCGGCCACCCGCTCGCTTTCGGCGCCCATCGGCGTCCCCCCGTGCGTCTGTTGTCTGGCTGTCAGTGACAATGCTGGATCGGGCGAGCACCGGGGGCATCCCCCGCGGGGAGTGAGGTGGGCGACCGTGCCGGGAAGCCGGGCGGCCGTTCAGACGCCTTCGACTGCCGTGAGGCGCCCCGCCCGGACCGCGGTCACGAACTCCTCGTAGTCCTCCTCGTTCTGGTCCGCGTAGGCGGCGGAGAAGTCGGTGATCGCGTCGTCGAACGCCGCGGTCTCGCCCAGGTACCCGGCGATCGCGACAGGATCGCCGGACTTGGCGTGCGCCCTGGCGAGCGTCCAGCCGCACATGCGCCCGTAGAAGCCGAGCCCGATCGGGGTCATGGCCTCGACCAGGGCCGAGCCCTTCATGTCGCGAAGCTGGCGCCAGTAGAAGTGGCGCCGCACGTCCAGTCCCTTGGTCCAGCCGAGGAAGATGTCGCTGGCGGCCTGCATCAGCCGCTGGCCCTGCACCACCCGCTCGCCGTGCTGGCGGTACTTGCTCTTGCCCAGGTGTTCCTCGAGCACCGAGGCGGTCGCCTCCTTGATCTGCAGGAACAGCGGGTCTTTCGTGTCGCGGCCCTCGAGCAGGACGATGAACGCCCGGGTGCCGACGCTGCCGACGCCCACGACCTTGCGGGCCGCGTCCACGATCTCGAAGCTCTCAAGCAGGTGCCTGCGGTCGTCCTGCAGGGTGGCCCGGTACGCCCGGAACTGCTCGCGGATCGCGTGGTCGGCCTCCTCGCCGGACAGGCCGTACGTGCCGGCCAGGTCCCGCTCGGGGACGATGACCGGCGGCTGGCTGACGATCTGGTACTTGCCGTCGACCAGCTCGGCGAGCTTGCTCAGCGCGTGCAGGCTGTCGCGGGTGTGCGCCTTTTCCGCGGTCTTCGCCGCCGTCTTCGCGGCCCGCTCCGCTTGCTTGCGCTCGGTCTTGTTCTTTGCGTCCTTCCCCTTCTTCGCCTTGTCGTCTTTCGGCTGTTTCGTCTCCTCGACCGCGCCGCGGATCGCCCGCATGATCGTGTCCTCGTCCAGGGCCGCGTACCAGATGTCCATCGTCCGCATCTGCGCGAAGCTCGCGATCGCCTCCCGGTATGCCGTGACCGACGCGATCGTCGACGCGCGGGCGTCCGCCTTGGCGAATCCGTTGTTCCGCGCGGCGATCGTGAAGCTGGCCGCCATGCGCTTGACGTCATACTCGAACGGCCCGGGCAGTGTCTCGTCGAAGTCGTTGAGGTCGAACAGCAGGCGCCGTTCCGGGGAAGCGAACACGCCGAAGTTCGACAGGTGGGCGTCACCGCACAGCTGGACGTTCAGGCCGGCCACCGGGGTGTCGGCCAGGTCGGCCGCCATGATCTTGGCCGCGCCGCGGTAGAACGTGAACGGCGATGCCATCATCCGGCCGTGCCTGACGGGCACCAGGTCCGGCTCGCGGGTCAGGTCCTGCGCCTCGAGCAGGGCAACCGGGTCGGGACGGTCGTCGGCGGGTTTCCAGCCGGCGTGGATCGACGGCGGCGTCAGCCCGGCCGCCTCCCTGCCCCTGGCCAGGCGCTCGTCGACGTCCGGGCGCCCTGTCCGCCGCGCTTCCTGCACCGTCATCGGTCCCCACCTCCTGGTCTGACCGTGGCCGATGCGGGCATCCTCCGGCGCCGTAATCTGGCAGACATCACCCGTTCAGAATGAATTCACCGAGGAGCGCGCGGAAGTGCTCGAAACCCGGGACCGCGACCGACGGGTCCTTGGCCTGGTCGTCCCAGCGGCGCACCGCCACCGCGCCGGCGGCGTAGGGCAGCGCCTCGAACTCGCGTGCCTCCGCCGGGCTCATCGGCCCGCCCTGCACCGACAGCGTGTACACCGATGCCTGCGACAGCAGCGCGAAGTACGACGGCTCCGCCGCGCACAGATACCGCTTGGCCGCCACGTGCAGCCGGACGGGTTCGGTCACCTGCTCGCCGAACCACTGAGCCAGCCACGCGGCGCCCCGCTCGCCGTGCCGGTTGTCGCTGCCCGCCATGAGCTCCCGGCCGCTCGGCTCGGCGACCGCCGGGTCGGCGCCGCGCAGGTGCCCGACGTCGTGCAGCAGCGCGGCCGCCACCAGCGCAGCCGGCGCGCCCGCCGCCCGCGCCAGCGCGCCCGCCTGCAGCAGGTGCGCCGCCACCGTGACCGGCTCCCCCAGGTAGTCGCGCGCCGCCGCGGAGTCAAACAGTTCCGCGATCTGGTCCACCGGTGACATGATCATGGCGTGATCGTACGTGCCACCGCTTATGGGCAAGTTAACGGCACGGAAATCGCCGACGGCGTCTACGCGTGGCGCGGCATTCCGTACGCGCGGGCGCCGGTAGGCGAGCTTCGGCTTCGGCCGCCGCAGCCGCCGCAGGCCTGGAGCGGCGTCAGGGACGCAGCCGAATACGGCAACCGGTCCCTCCAGCCGCCCGCGCAGTTCCCCGAGCCTGGTCCGCCGTTCGACGAGGACTGCCTGTACCTCAACGTCACGGCCCCGGCCGGCGCGCAGGCGCGCCCGGTCCTGTTCTGGGTGCACGGCGGCGGCTATGAGTCCGGCAGCGGCACCGACCAGGCGGGGGACGGCGCGGCGTTCGCCGCGAGCCACGGCCTCGTGGTCGTGACGTTCAACTACCGCCTGGGCGCGCTCGGCTTCCTCGACGTCCCCGGCGAGGACCCGACCGGGGCGCTTGGCCTGCACGACCAGATCGCGGCGCTGCGCTGGACGCACCAGAACATCGCGGGCTTCGGCGGCGACCCCGGGCAGATCACGGTGTACGGCCTGTCGGCGGGCGGCAAGACGGTGACGAACCTGCTCGCCTCCCCGCTTACCACCGGCATGATCCGCCGCGCCGCGTCCTCAAGCGGCGGCGACCACGTGAAGAGCCAGTCCCAGGCGCGCGATCTGGCCACCCGGTTCTTCCGCGAGCTCGGCGCCGCACCGCAGGCCATCCGCCAGGTCGGCGCGGACGACGTGCTGCAGGCGCAGCAGGCGATCGGGGTGCCGCCGCATTCGGTGTGGACCTGGCGGCCGTCCATCGACGGGACCGCGCTCACCGGCCACCCGCTGCGCGCGATCGAGGCGGGCGCGGCCGCCGGGATCCCGCTGCTCGCGCAGACCTGTTCCCGTGAGTGCGCCCTCTACCAGCTGATGGCCCCCGACGCCGCCGAGCAGGCGGACCGGGTGCTCACCGGGTACTTCGGCGGGGCGGTGAAAGACGCCCTGCTCGCCGCCTACGCCGCCCGCCACCCCGAACTCGACGAGGCCGCGCTGCGCGTCGCGATCATGACCGACGAGCGGTACGTCGTCCGGGTCGGCCGCCTCGCCGACGCGCAGAGCAGGCACGCGCCCGTGTGGCGGTCCCGCTACGACGGCCCGTACACCGGCATCGCCGACGACCCCGAGTTCGCGCCCTTGGAGAAGCTGCTCTACGGCGCGCACGGCGGCGACGGCACCGGCATCTGGCAGGGCGGCGACGGCCTGGCGCGGCTGCTGCACGACGCCTGGGGCGCGTTCGCGACCGCCGGCGACCCCGGCTGGGCGCGGTACGCGACGGACCGGCGCGAGGCTATGATCTTCGGCCTCGACGGCCCGCGGCTGGCCGCCGACCCGTTCGCCAGCGCCCGCGAGGCCTGGGACGGCCTAGACTGGCAGCCCGGTCCCTGGTGGCGCCACGAGGCAGTCAGCTAACCCAGCGGAGCATCGCTAAGATCCGCAGGTAGCCAGTACTATTACCGGGCGTAGACGGTTCAGCAACTTTACTTGCGCGGTTCGCAAGGGGCTTCGGATGTGACAGCGATTCAGAAGTGGACCGGCCGCGAAGCTCGTGTGCTACGTGAGGCGATGCGCATGAGCGTACGGGGTTTTGCCGCGCATCTTGGGGTCAGTGACCGCGCCGTCTCCAAATGGGAAGCCGACGGCGAGAAGATGGTCCCTCGTCCAGGTTCACAGGCAATGCTGGATACCGCACTTGAAAGGGCTTCGGCGGAAGCGCGCGATCGGTTCGAGCTACTTCTCGGTATCGGGCCGGGTACCGCGGCGAGCCAGCCGCGTGCACCTAGTGCGAGTAATGAGACGGGCTATCCTCGCAGGATTACTCATCCCATAGACGGAAAGATAATGGTGTTAATAGACGCGGCTCTTTCCTATCTGGGCCAAATAATCAGGCGCTCTGGCTGTCGGCATTCTACATCGACGTCTACCCGACAACCAATAATGATTACGCGGCATTCGTAAACGCCACTGGCCATAATGTGCCTCCGCACTGGACTGGCGGAAATTTCCCGAGCGGACTCGGCAATCATCCGGTGGTTAATGTTACCAATCTGGACGCCCGCAGTTACGCCGCGTGGTCCCAAAAGACCTTGCCTAGTGAACCGCCGCAGTTCAGCGCTAGTTCAGCAGTAGCCGCTGGCCGAACGCACCGGAAACTGGCTGTGCGCGGCTAAGCAGGTCACCGCTAGCACCGCAACACCCGAGAGCGGATACTGCAAGATACAAGGCTGCTGGTACGTCTATGCAGTAGAAGCATCTGGCTACAGTGCTAGCGGCTACTTCGGATACGGCGAGACGCTGCTCGGCGAGGTGCACCTCTACTTCGAGGTGACACTGAAGGGTGCGCAGTCCAGATCGAAGCCGGTCAGGTTCGAGTCCTCGGCCGCCGTCGTAAACCTAATCTTCGAAGGCAACCGGCTCCTATACACCAGAAATACCCGGCCGGGCTCCCCGTCGGCGGAGCGGGCAACAGCCACCTCGCCGGCAACGTCCCGGCGGGGGAAACGGTCCAGTGGACGCCCAACGGCTATAAGGCGTTCTACAACAAGGCTCCTGAGCAGTCCGGTGTGGCATGAGTGGAGCTGGAACATGGCGGACTATCCTGGCACCTGGTACTTCTGGGCGAAGAGCGTTAAGTTCGACGACGTCGGCAAAAGACCCGGCGGGGAGCGGATACAGCAATGGGTGAACAGCTTCTCGGCAACCCGCGACCCGGGCACGGCCGCGTCTTCGTACTGTGCGACCGCTACGGCGAGTGGTCGGCCTCGTGGCAGGACGACTACCTGGACAAGGAGGTCAGCGACGGGAAGCCGGGGGCAGGCGTCGAGGATTTCGAGGGGGAGGGAGACGAGGTGATCCGCTGGGCGCGGACCCGGCCGGCGGAAGAGTTCTTCATCTTCTCGTGGGAAGCCAACGCCTACGTTCCGCTCAAGCCGGCGCAGGGGTTACCGGCCTCGGCGGCGCAGGACGGCGAGCGTACCCAGCAGGCTGTCCAGGTCGGCGTAGCAGCCCTGCAGGTGCCGCTCCCCCGCGGCGGAGAACGCGGAGCGGGCGTGCAGCACCCGGGTGTTGTCCAGGATCAGGCAGTCGCCAGGCGCCAGCCGAAGGCGCAGCAGGAACTCCGGCCGGGCGAGCAGCTCCGCCCATGCCCGGTACGCCGCGTACGCGGCCCCGGCCTCGGCGGCAGGCAGCCGGAGCGCCAGCATCGACCGGTGATTGAACCGCACCTCGCGGATCCGGCCGCGCGGGCTGAGGCCGATGAGGGGCTGGCAGGCCCGTAGCTCCGTGTCGTCATCGCTATATCCGAACGGCCACGGCGTGAACCCGTCCAGCAGGCCCG
The DNA here is from genome assembly GCF_030042015.1 of Trebonia sp. Taxonomy (GTDB): domain Bacteria; phylum Actinomycetota; class Actinomycetes; order Streptosporangiales; family Streptosporangiaceae; genus Trebonia. The sequence continues at coordinate 34,163 of NZ_JASIAL010000418.1, forward strand.
TCTCGCCTCCCGCGGCGGCGTCGCGCAGGCAGAGCAGCAGCTGCAGGGTCGGCACCGGGTTCCGGTACGGGTTGTCCGTGTGCGGGGATATCTCGCGGCTGGTGAACGCCGGTTCGCCGGGGACGGCTCGGCCCGGACGTCGAACACCCGCCCGTAGTTGGTCTCCCGCACGTACCCGAGCGTCTCGGCGACCGCCGCCACCACGTGCGCGGGTCCGGCTCCTTTCGTGCCTGCGCCGCCAGCCAGGCGCGGCTGAACACGCCGCGGTGCCCGCCCGGGGCGAACGTCACCTCCACCGCGTCCGACGTTTGCGCCGTGACAGTCGCCGCGATCCCGTTCGGGATATCGGTTATCTCGATGAACCGCTGGCCAGTCCCCGGATCCCGGCAGTCAGGGCACGGGCAGTTGTGCCGCAGCCAGACCGCCGGGAACCCGAGGCTCACGTGTTCCGTGGCGCGACGAGGACCGGCGTGGGCGGCAGCGCGACCTGCACGGCCGTGCCAGGCACCATCGCGGCGGCGGCGGTGCTCGCCACGTCGACCTGGATCTCCGTGTCGCCGGAGATCAGCACGGTCACGCGGGTGCTCGCGCCGAGGAACGTGCGGTTGGACACGATGCCGTTGCCGTCACGGACGGGGGTGATCGTCAGGCCTTCCGGGCGGACAAGCACGTCGACCGGGCCGGGTTCAGGGGCGCCGTCCTGCACGGGAACGGTGCCGCCGAGGACCGTGACGGTTCCGCGGCCGGTCAGGTCGCCGGGCAGCCGGTTCATCGTGCCGACGAACTCGGCGACGAACGCGGTGGCCGGCCGGGAGTACAGCTCGTCGGGCGCGGCGACCTGCTCCAGCTTGCCGCCGCGCATCACCCCGACCCGGTCGGCCATGGACAGCGCCTCCTCCTGGTCGTGCGTGACGAACAGCGTGGTGGTGCCCAGCCGCTGCTGCAGGTTGCGGATCTGCTCGCGCAGCTGGAGGCGGACCTTGGCGTCGAGGGCGGACAGCGGCTCGTCGAGCAGCAGCACCCGGGGCTCGATGGCCAGCGCCCTGGCGAGCGCGACCCGCTGCTGCTGGCCGCCGGACAGCTGGTGCGGGAACTGCCTGGCCTGGTCGGACAGGCCCACCATCTCGAGCAGCTCGGCGGCGCGCTGGCGGCGGCGGCCGGCGCCCATCCTGCGCATCCGCAGCCCGAAGCCCACGTTGTCCAGGGCGTTCATGTTCGGGAACAGGCTGTAGCTCTGGAACACCATGCCCATGTCCCGCTTGGCGGCCGGCACCGGGGAGACGTCCTTGCCCTCGATCAGCACCTCGCCGTGGTCGGCGGTCTCGAACCCGGCCACGATGCGCAGCGCGGTCGTCTTGCCGCAGCCGGACGGGCCGAGCAGCGCGACGAGCTCACCGGGGGCGATCTCCAGCGACATCCCGTCCAGCGCCCTGGTCTTGCCGAACACCCGGGTCAGGTTCCGCAGCGACACGCTCGTCCCGGCGCGCGCGGCGCGCGCGGGCGCGGCGCCCCCGATCCCGGCGACGCCCGAGTCGTTCGTGGCCGCGTCGGCGGCGTTGGTTGCCATGCCGTCAGTTCCCCTTCGTGTCAGTGCGGGCTGCGGTAAACAGGTTCACCTGGCCGCCGCCGGTGCGGCGGGACTGGCGGGTGCCGACCACGACGATCAGCATCAGCAGCAGCCAGACCACGACCAGCGCGAAGATCGAGGCCGCCACCGACATGTTCGCGTTCAGCTGGTCGAACAGGACGATCCATACCGGGAACGTCACGAACAGGTCCAGGCTGGCCATGGTGAACTCGCCGAACACGAGCGCCACGACCAGCACGGTCGCCGACAGCAGCGCGGTGCGCAGGTTCGGCAGCAGGACCCGCCACAGCGTGGTCAGCCAGCCCGCGCCGAGCGAGCTCGACGCCTCGGTCAGCGTCTTGAGGTCAAGGGAGCGCAGCCCCGCGTCGATCGCGCGGTAGGCGAACGGCATGCCCAGGATCACGTACTCCAGGCCGAGCAGCCACGGGCTGGCCTTCAGCGCGCCGGGCGAGACCTGCAGCACGCCGACGATCAGCACGACCGGCGGGATGACGATCGGCAGGATCGTGATCCCCTCAAGCAGCCGGCGCAGTCCCGGCAGGCGCAGGTGCACGTACACCGCGGTCGGCACCATGAGCGCCAGCGTGATCGCCGTGGTGATGATCGCCAGCCGGGCCGACAGCCACAGCGCGGGCCAGAACCCGGGCTGGACGAACACGGTGCCGAACGCGTGGATGCCGGCGAACCGCAGCGCCGCGTACAGCGGCAGCAGGAAGTACACGCCGGCGATGAGCAGGATGATCCACCGCCAGACGGGGAAGCTGGTCCGGCGGCGCCTGCCGGCGCTTTCGCCGCCGCCCGCGCCCGGCTTCCTGCGGCCCACCGCGAGCGCGCTCAGCGGAGCCATTTGGCGGCCCTCCGCTGCAGCAGCACGTAGAACACCATGACGATCGCGATGATGATCACCATGCCAAGGCCGAGCGCCTTGCCGACGTTCTCCTGCCCGGCGATCACGTTGCCGTTCAGGAACGAGGCGATCTGGATCGAGGTCAGCGGTATGGTTCCGGCGGTCAGGGCCTCGGCCGTGGCGTACGCGGACAGCGCGCTGCCGAACAGCAGCAGCACGCACCCGAGGAACGAGGGCATCAGCACCGGGCCGCCGACGTAGCGCCAGTACTGCCAGGTGCGCGCGCCGAGGTTCTCCGCGGCCTCCCGCCACGCCGGGCGCAGCCCTTCAAGCGCGGGCAGGATGACCAGCACCATCAGCGGGATCTGGAAGTACATGTAGACGAGCGCGACGCCGCTGAGCGTGTACAGGCTGAAGCCGTCGTTGTAGATGTTGAGCCCGATGTCGTTCAGCCAGCCGGTGACGAGCGCGCTCGAGCCGAACGAGGCGATGAACAAGAACGCGAGCGGCACGCCGCCGAAGTTGGCGAACACCCCGGACGCGGTGATCACCACCTGCCGCAGCAGCGACGCGCGCTTGGCCGTGAAGATCGCGTAGGCGACGAGCGCCCCGAAGATGCCGGGGATGACGGAGGCCAGCACCGACAAGATGACGGACTGCCTGATCCCGGTCAGGTAGACCCCGTGCGTGGCGATGTCGACGTTGGAGAACGTGAAGGCGCCGGTGTTCGGGTTCTTGAACGCGCCGACCGCGATGGCGATCATCGGGATGAGCAGGCCGAGGGATATGTAGACGGCGAACGGGACGATCCCGGCGAGCCTGGTGATGCCCCGGCCGACAGTGCGTACGGTCCTGACGCGGGTAACCCCGGGGTCCGCGAGGGACCCCGGGGCCACGTCGACCGTGTCGGTCCTTGCCACGTCGTCAGCTCGTGACGCTCGGCCACTGCTGGGCGACGACGTTCTCCGCGGTGGTCTCCTGCGCCTCGGTGGGCAGCACGAGCGTGCCGCTGCCCGGCACCGCGGGCAGCGCCGCTTCCCAGGTCTTGTTGATCGTGCCGGACGCGATCATCGCGCTCATCTCGATCGGCCGTGCCGCGCCCTGCAGCCAGAGGTTCTGGCCCTGCGTGGAGTACAGGAACTCCTCCCACAGCCGGGCGGCCGCGGGGTCGGGCGCATACTTGCTGATCGCCTGGTAGTAGTAGCCGGCGTACTGGGCGTCCGACGGGATGACGATCTTCAGGCCGGGGACGACGGCCTTGACCTCGGAGGCCAGCAGGTAGTCCCACCAGATGAGGATCGGGGTCTGGCCGCTTTCCACGGTGGCCGGGGTGCCCTCGACCGGCACGAAGTTGCCGACCGAGTGCAGCTGCTTGAAGTAGGCGACGCCAGGGGCGATGTCGGACAGCGAGCCGCCGTTGGCGAGCGCCGCCGCGTACACCGCGGCGAACGCCGAGCCGGTCTGGGTCGGGTTGCCGTCGATCGCCACCTGGTTCTTGTAGATCGGGTTGAGCAGGGACTTGAAGCTTGTCGGTGCGACCTTCACCTCTTTGGGGTTGTAGCCGATCGCCACGTAACCGCCGTAGTCGGCGTAGTAGTCGCCGTTCCCCGCCTTGGCCGCGGCCGGGATGTCGCTCCAGGTCGCCACCTCATACGGCGCCCAGTCGCCGTCCGTCTCGCCGGTGACGGCGAACGAGCCGCCCACGTCGACGACGTCAGGCGCGCGGCTCTGCCCCTTGAGCTGGGCGATCGCGTTCAGCTCGTCCTGGCTGGAGCCCTCTGGGTTCGCGTCGGTGATGTGGATGCCGTACAGCTTGGTGAAGTCGGCCATGATCGTGCCGTAGTTGGCCCAGTTGCTCGGCAGCGTGATGACGTTCAGCTGCCCTTCCTTCTTGGCCGCGGCGATCAGGGCGTTCATCCCGCCGCAGGCGGCGGCCGAGGTGCACGTGGCCCAGTTCGTCGTGCTGGCGGCGGAGCTGCTGGACGCCGGAGTGGTGCTCGCGCTGGGGCTTGAGCTGCTTGAACTGCTTGAGCTGCTGCAGCCGGCGGCGAGAACGATAGTCGCGACCGTGGCACTGAGCGCCACGATCGCCCTGGTTGCGCGCAAGGTTGCCCTCCCATGCCGCCCGCCTGGTGGGGGACGGACTTGTCATCTTGGCTAGACAAGTGCATGGTGGCGAAGGACATTGAACGGAAGGTTGCCTGACGGTAGATCTGAGCAGTCTGTCTGATCGCGATTTATCGGCCTATGAGTGAAGCGCCGGTGTACTGGGGTCCGCCTCAGGCGCTGCGGTGGTCCGCCGGGTCCGCGGCGCCGAGCCGCGGGAACGGCGTGGTCGAGAAGATCACCCCGACCGCTACCTCGAAGTACTCGGCGATGCGCAGCGCCAGGTACAGGCTCGGGCTGTACTCGCCGCGCTCCAGGTAGCCGACCGTCTGGTAGTGCACGCCGAGCGCGTCGGCGAGCTCGCGCCTGGAGACGCCGCGCTCGGCGCGCAGCATCGCGATCCGGTTGTAGACGGTCTCGCTCACCTGGGCCTCACCTGGGCCGCACCAGCGCCCGCTCGCGGCGCGCCGCGACCCGCGACCCGGATTCGCGCCGCGCCATCCGGCGCAGCATCGGCGGCGCGGCCAGCAGCCCGGCGACCGCCCACGCGGCGAGCACGAGCAGCACCAGCCAGTGCCGCCACGAGCCGTCGATCTCCACCGCGGCCAGCGACGACGGCAGCAGCGCAGAGCGCATCCCAAGACCCGCCCAGTACATCGGGAACACCTGCCCGATCCCCTGCAGCCAGCCGGGCAGGTGGGTGATCGGGTAGAAGATCCCTGAGATCGCGGTCAGCGCGCCGAACGGCAGCATGACCAGGGGGATGTACTGCGGGTTGGGGAGCAGCGAGCCGAGCGCGATCCCGATCGGGATCGTCGCGAGCAGGCTGAGCGCCACCACCCACGCCATCGTCAGCCAGCCGGCGGCGGTCACGGACAGGCCGGGGAACGCCAGCCGCCCCACGGCAAGCAGTATCGCGAGGGCGATCACGGTGGTGCACGACGTGAACGTGACTGACACCCCGAGCACCCCGCTGAACGCGAGGTTCATCCCGATGAGGCTCGGCAGCGTCAGGGACCCGAGGGAGAACGACGTGCCTGGCACGTGATGGCCGCGCAGCAGGAACAGCACCAGCAGCGAGACGGCGGCGAAGACCACCGTCTGCACGATGTCCGGCCAGTAGCTCAGGCTGTGCTTCAGCTCGATCCGGCCCCGCGCGATACCCAGCCGCACCGGGCCCGTGCCCCGCACGGTCGTCACGGCCCGCACTGCTCGTACTCCCGCACCAGCGACATGTACGTGTCCTCCAGGCTCGCCCGGCGCACCTCGAGATCTTCCACCGACTCGAGATCTTCCACCGACTCGCCGAACTGCGCGAACAGCTCCCTGGTGAACCTCGTCGCCTCGTCGGTCGGGTGCACGAACCGCTGCCCGTCCCGGCTCCAGCGCACCTCCGCCTGCCCGGACATGCGCAGCGCCAGCTCGTCGGGCGAGCCGTCGCCGACGAGGCGGCCCCCGGCCAGGATCAGCACCCGGTCGGCGAGCTTCTCCGCCTCGGCCAGGTCGTGCGTGGTCAGCAGCACGGTGGCCCGCTCCCTGTCGGTCAGCCGGTGCACCAGGTCGTGGAACTCGCGCCGCGCCGCCGGGTCGAAACCGGTCGTCGGCTCGTCGAGGAACAGCAGTTCCGGGCGGCCCACGATGCCGATCGCCAGGTCCAGGCGCCGCCGCTGCCCGCCGGACAGCCGTCCGATCCTGGCGGCCGCCTGCGCCCTGAGCCCGACCAGGTCCAGCAGCTCATCGGGATCCCACGGCCGCGGGATCTCCGGCGTGGCGTACCGCGCGTAGTACCCGCCCACGTGCGCGAGCAGTTCCCGCACCCGCCACTTCGCGTGGTCCCGCCAGGACTGCAGCACCAGGCCGACGCGGGCCCGCCACTGCTCCCCCGCGTGCGCCGGGTCGGTCCCGAGCACGCTGACGTGCCCCGCGGACCGCATCCGGAACCCCTCGAGTATCTCGATCGTGGTGGTCTTGCCCGCGCCGTTCGGCTCGAGCATGGCGACCACTTCGCCGGCGCGGACGTCGAAGTCGAGGCCGGCCAGGACCTCCCTGGTCCCGTACCGCATCCTCAGGTCGCGCACTTCGGCAACTAGATCAGACACCTCATATGGAAGATAGCACTTGTACTACATTCCATAACAGGGGCAATTATCGGGAAGGATCGTCGGAGTCGGGGGGCCGAGGATCTTTCCCGTTGTCTGGCCGGCGGCGCCGGGGGCCTGGTTGCGGGGCGTCCGGTGGCGGTGGCGCCCCCTGCCATCGCCACCGGACGCAAGCCCGGCGGCGGTCCCCCGTCCGCCGCCGGTTTCCACCCATCCGGGTTATACGGATCCGGGTTATACGGAACGGCCGGTGCCTGCGCCTACCGTGCTCCGTGCACGTTCCCGCTGCTCACGGACCCGCACGCGGCGTTCTTCCTCGGTCGTGCCGCCCCACACCCCGTACATCTGGTGCGTCGCCAGCGCGAACTGCAGGCATTGACGGCGTACCTCGCACGATCCGCAGACCGCCTTCGCCTGGGCGATGTCGTCCTGGGCGCGGCCGAAGGACGACACCGGAAAGAACAGCTCCGGATCCGCGGTCCGGCAAGCGGCTGACGTCCTCCAATCGCGCCGAGCTAGGCGTTCAGCGCGCAGGGTGACTAGTTCGGCGACAACCATGCGCAGACCCCCCGAATCTGTCGTGTCCCAATCCGACGGTAACACTCCGTGGCGCCTCGGTAACAGCCCCAAATCGCGACCGGCCCGGTCCCCGAGTTACGGTCGACAACCTTACGCTGCGTCATGGCCTTCGACGAGGACCTGGCCGGGCCGGGCGTGTCCCGCCCAAGTGGGCCCGAACGGGCGGCGGCCGGAGTCGCCACTGCCCGTTCGGGGTGATCATGGTTTTCCTACTGCTGCGGGACGGGCTCGTTGACCGCGGGGATGGCCGGGGCGGGGTTGTTGAAGACCTCCTGCTGGGCGGTGAGGAAGCCGGCCTCGGCCGCGGCCAGGCTGATCGCCTGGTTGGCGCGGGGCCAGTCCGCCGGGACGCCGGAAAAGCGCAGCGCCTTGGTGAAGTCGCCGGCGGTCTGCCGGCGCCAGGCGCTGATGTTCGGCTCGAGCACGCCCCACCGTGCCTCGATGATGCGGATCAGCGAGGTGTGGTCGAGCACGTCGGAGTAGACGTTCCCGCCGGCCGTCCACGGCGAGATGATCGTGCACGGGACCCGGAAGCCCAGGCCGATCGGCAGCCCGTCGACGAACTCGCCCGCCGTTCCCGCGGGCGCGGTCGGCGGCGGCACGTGGTCGAACATGCCGTCGTTCTCGTCGTAGCAGAGGATGAACAGCGTCGTGCGCCACAGGTCCTCGTTGGCGGCGATCGCGTCGAGCTTGCTCGCGATGTACTCCGCGCCCGCCGCCGGGAAGTAGTCCGGGTGCTCGGACTGCGCGGTCGGCGCGACCAGCCAGGAGACCTGCGGCAGCCGGCCGGCCCGCGCGTCGCTCTCGAACCAGCCGGCGGCCCGCTTCTGCATGCCCCGCTGCCACAGCGGGGACGACGCCGGCGCGTTGCTGAATTGCCTGAACCAGGCGAGCGCGTTGTCGTCGTAGTTGTCTTCCTCCTGGTAGACCTGCCAGCTGAGGCCGGCCGCCTGCAGGCGCTCGGGGTAGGTCGTCCAGGACAGGTACGCGTTGTTGTAGGCGGGGGTGTCGTCGATGACCGGGCCGCCGCCTGTGCCGGCCGGGTCGATCATCCCGGTCCACATGTACAGCCGGTTCGGGTTGGTCGGGCCGAACACCGAGCAGTGGTAGTTGTCGCACAGCGTGAACGCCTGCGCCAGCGCCCAGTGGAACGGGATGTCGCCGGCGGTGAAGTACCCCATCGTGTACTCGCCCTTGGCCTTGATCCACTGATCCATGGCCCCGTTGTCCCAGGCCTCGTGCTGGGTCGGCCAGGTGTGGTCGGTCCCGGGAGTCGCCTGGGCGCTGGTGCTCTTGGTGTCGTAGTGGAACGGGGTGAGGTAGCCGTCGGCGTGGCTCGGGTCCGGCTGGTAGAACACCGAATTGCCGGTGGACAGCGTGATCGCGGTCGGGTCCCGGAAGCCGCGCACCCCCGGCATCGTGCCGAAATAGTGGTCGAAGCTCCGGTTCTCCTGCATCAAGATCACGATGTGCTGGATGTCGGACAGCTGGCCGCGCAGGTCGCGCGGGGTGGCCGCGAGCATCTTGCGCAGGTTGGCGGGCAGGACCGCGCCGCTGGCCGCGACACCCGACAGCGCCGTGGCGCCGGCAAGCAGGCTCCGGCGGCCGATGTCGGCCTGGACCGCCGGGGCGGGGCGGCCTGACCCGGTGCCTCGAGT
>NZ_JASIAL010000419.1:0-3468 GCF_030042015.1 Trebonia sp.
CAAGGGCGCCCAGCCCTATCACCAGGCGTATGCCAAGGGCGTCAAGCTGGTGGGCGCGACCGCGCATTACGTCACGCCGGACCTGGACGAGGGACCGATCATCGAGCAGGACGTGATCCGCGTCGATCACACCTACCCGCCGCAGCGGCTCGCCGAGGCCGGCCGTGACGTCGAGGCGCAGGTCCTTGCGCGCGCGGTCACCTGGCACGCCGAGCACCGGGTGCTTCTCAACGGCAATCGGACCGTCATCTTGCACTAATCGCGGAACTGGCCAGCCGCGCCGCCGCCCTGGCGCTGCGCGGCCCTGATCGCGCCGTACTGGCCGCAGGCAACGACCAGCAGCACGAAGGGCAGGATAAGACTCGGCGTTGACTTGCTCCCGGCGTGCGCACTGGCGGCCGTAACCGCCGTGATCACGAAGATGACTGCCCCTATCGCCGCCCAGATGACGAGGCCCGTACTTTTTGACACCCAGTTGTTGTAGCCGCCGATGCCATGGTGGATGGGGATCTGGGCGTCAGGCGGCAGCGTGCGCGCCGCGTAGACCGACATTCCCATGATCACCAGCAGCACGACAGCAGCGCCGGCAACCGCTGCGATTTCCACTGACGCCTCCCGCCGAGCCCATGACCGCGGTGGTCACTGGGGCACCACTTTGCGACATTACTTCTTCGGCCGAAGACTACCCCGGTCTCCCGCGGGCGGGTGCAGGCGCGCTGGCGACGGCCGGACTACCCCTGCGCAGGCGAAGACGGGGCCTCTGTGAAGCCTGGCGGCACGCTGACGCGCAAGCGGGCGAGATTGGCCTGGGTTGGACTGAGAAATGCGTGCTGTTCGGTTTCTGTCCACGTCCGGCCAGGATTCGGATCACCGGTCAGCCCGGTTGTCACCGATCGCACCGGCAGGTAGGTACTGGCATTGACCCACAAGCGCAGGGTCAGGATCCCGTCCGTGGTCGACTGGAACTCGATTGCCTGCTGCCCGTTGAGCGCCTGGTGGCCGGCAACCCGCAGGAGTCCGTCCGAGTTCGCCGGGAGAAAGCCGGCCGCGCCCCATCCGATGTCACGGCTCTCCCTCCTGCCGTCCCTTACACCTACTACTTGCCGATCGGAGCCGTAAAGTGTTCAGCAGACCAGGGTCGCGTCGCGCTCCGCCGGGTATTCGGCCCCAAGCGGGGCGAGCTTAGCTAATTTTGATTTCCGCATACCAAGGAGGCGGGGGCAGCAGATGGTCTTCCAAGGTACCAATAATGCCGTTCTCGATATCGACATGCTTGCATTGCTGCTAGCGGGTCTCTACCAAGAGCGCGACCTTTTTCACTCTCTTCAGTTCTGCAGCCTTGCGGAACAGCTTGTGCTGCGGGATGAAATTATGATCACCACCATTGAGGATGACCGGCCGCCTACAGAGGACGAAACGGAAGGGCGTAACCTGGTCAGGGAGATGCTGTCGGGCTGGCAGGCGGCCGGAGTGATCTCATATGAGACAGTAAACAGCGCTAGGGTTAGCAGCCTGCAACAGCAAGATCCCTTCGCGGTCAAGATATCAGCACTTCCGCAGATCAAGCCGGAAAACAGCATTGAGGCCGATAACGACGCCTTCGGCACGATGATCCTGCAGGCAGCAAACTCCCTCTACATGGAGCGGATATTCGAGCGCCCGGCGAGTCTCATGCCACTTCAGCTAATCTTTTATGAAATCTCGGCCAACGTCAGGGCGGATCACAGCGTATGTGACCTCACTGGCCACTATGCGTCCCTGTCCTCGGCTGTCGTTGCGATGCGACAGCAAGTCCGAATCGATCCGTCCGCGTATGTGAGCGTTCCGCTTCCGCCAATAGGCTACGAGATATTCAGCCAGACTCGCTCATTCGATAACGTTTTCGCGTCGGCGCTCTCTGTACGCGAAGAATTCACAGAACTCCGCACTAAACTGGGCCAGCTCCAGCAGTTGCTAGACGACCCATCGGTGTCACTCAAGGACAAAGTTCGGCACCGGGCAAAATGGAAGGACGCCTGGGACTCGATTCACGGCAAGTATGGCGGCGGCGAGATGAAGCTCGCGTCCACCAGTCAGGCTATCTACCGTATGGCGCCGGATATTCCCGGTGTCATCGGGCTGAACCCCTCGTCCTGGGTGTCGCTGCTGACGAAAATCGCCGAGTATATGCCTGAGCTATGGGGCCACTGGCGCCTTCGTGCGCTGCATCGCACCTTCGAGCACTATGTAAATTCGCCGGACCGGGAACTCGGGCGAGCCATAAGCAATCTGATCGGCCGGGAGATCAGGAACGATGAGGCCGCCGATATCCGGGAGATTCTCGGTTCCATGCATAAACTCAGAGACGGCGTAGTCCTGGCTTCCCTGAAGGAGTGAATGCCGAGGGCCGACGCGGCGGGCTCGGCGTGCCCGCTGGGCCGCCGGTCCGGCTCGCGTCGGAGCGCAGGTCGTGTCACGTGACGACATAGAGCGGTTCGTTCCCCTTGGCCACCCGGTGCACGTTCTCGGCCGCTGCGGCTCCGCGCCGACGCGAAGTCTCATACGTTGCGGCGGCCACGTGCGGCCGTAAAGCCCGCAGATCATCCAATACCGCACTGGGTTAGTAGCTTGACCGCCTTGCGGGTTACCATGGCAGCCGCCATTTGGCTGTTGGCCTGCTGCGATGCCTTTGCCTGGCCGGTCGTCCCCGGCTTGTCCCCGGCTCGGCCCATTTCCCCGTCCGTCACAGCAGCCCCTCCCGCTGGCCTTGCACGCGCCCGGCCGGACTACGTGGAAGATATGACCGCCCCTGACCGGCCTTTTCTTCCACGATAACCGGCCTGCCCGGAATGTCTGGTTCCGAGATCCACGCATATCGGGCATATCGCGTCATCGGCTGACCACAGCAGCGCCGGGCGGCGGGTGCCGCGTGACGACGGAAAGCCGCAGATCAAACCCTGATTGGCGGCTGTCGTGTTACTTGACCGTGTATTGGCCGGGCCGGGGCCCGGGTTGGCGTTCATCGGCGTCCCTTGCCGGTGCAGGCGTTGAAGATCTGGCGGAGGACATCGGCGGCGGCTTGGCGGCGGGCGGGCTTGGCCGCCCGCACCGTAACCGCCCAGCCAGGCGATCCCACCAGCGGTGCTCCGTTCGCCCGCCGCCATCACGCCGGAAGCCAGGCTCCGGCAAATTAAAACCAAATTAAAACCACCGCGGGGTCGCGCAGGACAAGCGGCAGAATGGTCTCAGCCGCCAACCTCCGACTCGCCCCGGAATTCCGCCAAACGGCATCAAACTACCGCATGGCTTCGGACACAAATGGCTTCCTGGTACATCGCCGGACAGCGACTGAATATGCCGTGCCCTGTTTAGCCGCCTCATTGTACGATCATCACGGGAGAAGGGGTGAAGATGGCGTGAACTTCGGGCACATGCTCACCGTGCTGCTGCACGAGCACTGGTTTGAGGTGCTGTTCACCCCGGCCAGAT
>NZ_JASIAL010000070.1:0-5734 GCF_030042015.1 Trebonia sp.
GGGTTCCACATCATCCTGGCCTGCATGGGGGTCGCGCTGCCTTCGATCGTGCTGCTGGCCGAGTTCATCGGGCTGCGGCGGCATGACGAGACCGCGCTGCGGCTGGCGCGCCGCTGGTCGCAGGTGATGGGGGTGCTGATCGCGGTCGGCGCGGTCACCGGGACCGTGCTGTCGTTCGAGATGGGCCTGCTGTGGCCCGGGCTGATGCGCCAGTACGGGGCGGTGCTCGGCTTCCCGTTCGGCGTCGAGGGGATCTTCTTCTTCATCGAGGCGATCTTCGCCGGCATCTACCTGTGGGGCTGGCGGCGGCTGCCGGGCTGGGCGCACTTCTGGAGCGGCGTGCCGATCGCGGTCAGCGGCATCCTCGGCGCGATGTCGGTGGTCGCGGTGAACGCGTGGATGAACCAGCCGGGCGGCTTCACCGAGGTGGACGGCCGGATCACCTCGGTCAACGTGTGGCAGGTGTTCTTCAATCACGCGGCCAGCTACGAGATGCCGCACATGATCCTGGCCGCGTACATGGTCGCCGGGTTCACCGTGGCCGGCGTGTACGCCGCGGGCATCCTGCGCGGCCGCCGGGACCGCTACCACTACACCGGGTTCGCGATCGGGTTCGTCCCCGCCGCGATCCTCACCCCGTTCCAGATCTTCGTCGGCGACACCGCGGCCCGCGCGATCGCCCGCGACCAGCCGGTGAAGTTCGCGGCGATGGAGTACGTGGCGACGACCTCCAGGCAGGTCCCGGAATGGCTGGCGGGCGTCTACGTCAACGGGCACATCTACGCGGGGATCAGGATCCCTGACCTGGACTCGCTGCTGGTCGGGTTCGGGCCGGGAACCCAGGTGACCGGCTGGGACAGCGTCCCGCCCGCCGACCGTCCCCCGGTCGTGTGGCTGATCCACCTGTGCTTCGACACCATGGTGGGAATCGGATTCCTGCTGCTGCTCGGCGGGCTGTGGGCGGCCTGGGAGTGGTGGCGCCGCCGCCGGCTGCCGCCGCAGCGGCTGTTCTGGCTGTTCGGCGCGGTCAGCGGGGTGGCCGCGATCGTGGCCATGGAGTGCGGCTGGGTGGTTACCGAGGTCGGCCGCCAGCCCTGGGTGGTGTACCGGCTGCAGACCACCGCCCAGGCGGCCACGACGAACGGCGGCGTGGTGACCAGCCTCACCCTGGTCGTCGTCCTGTACGCGGTGCTCGGCGCCACGACGATCGCCGTGCTGCGGCTGCTGGCCCGCCGCTGGCGCCGCGGCGACGCCGCCGAGACCGACGTTCCGTACGGCCCGCCGGCGACGGCGGGCCGTACGGCCGGGCACGCGGAGTCCTGATGGCGGCCGCGGCGGTCGGGGGCATCCTGCTCGCCGGGATCAGCTTGTACGCGGTGCTCGGCGGGGCCGATTTCGGCGGCGGGCTGTGGGACCTGCTGGCCGGCGGCGCCCAGCGCGGCCGGCGGCCGCGCGGCCTGATCGATGAGTCGATCACCCCGGTGTGGGAGGCCAACCACGTGTGGCTCGTCTTCGACCTGGTCATCTTCTGGACCGCGTTCCCTGTCGCGTTCGCCGCCGTGATGACCGTGCTCGCGCTGCCGCTCTGGCTGGCGGTGGCCGGGATCGTGCTGCGCGGCGCCGGGTTCGCCTTCCGCAAGGAGCTCACGCGGCTGCCGATTCGGCGCCTGGCAGGCGCCACCTTCGCGTTCTCCTCGCTGATGACCCCGTTTTTCATGGGCACGGTGATCGGCGCGATCGCCACCGGCGCGGTGCCCGCCAACGGCGCCCACGCCAGCCTCGCCGCCTGGACGAGCCCGACCGCGCTGCTTGCCGGGTTCTTGTTCGTGGCCGCCTGCGGCTACCTTGCCGCCGTCTACCTGACCGGCGAGGCGCAGCGCCGCGGCGACGCGGCGCTGCGGGCCTACTTCACCCACCGCGCGCAGGCCGCCGCGATCGTGGCCGGGGCGCTGTCGCTCGCGACCATGGCCGAATTGCACACCGCGAGCCCGCTGCTGTTCGGCCGGCTCACCGGCCGTGCGCTCGCGCTGGTGATCGTCGCCGCGGTGTGCGGGCTCGCGGTGCTCGTCCTGCTGAGCATCGGGCGGACGACGGGGGCGGCGGTTCGCATGATCGCGGCGCTCGGGGTGGCCGCCGTGGTATGGGGCTGGGGCGTGGCCAGGTACCCGGTGCTGCTGCCGAACACCGGGGTGACCCTGAGCAACGCGGGCGCCCCTGATGACATCCTGGTCGCGATCGTGGTCTTGTTCATCGTCGCCGCGGCGCTCATCGGCCCCTCCTTCGTCCTGCTGTACGCCCTGCAGGGCCGCCGCATGCTGGGCGAGGGCGAGGCTGTCGCGGTCGCGGTTCCCGGCGCGGACGGCCCGCGGCGGCCGCCGGCGGCACCGGGCGGGCAGCCGCCCGGCGGCCGCGGCGGCATCACCAGGCCCGCCGTGGTGACCGTCGTCGTGCTGACCGCGCTCGTCCGCCGCCTGCGGGGCCGCTGAGCCCACACCGCTTGGCCGGCGCCGCACGGCGCAACGAGCCCCGGATTCAGGCCGGGCAGATGTAGCGCTTGAAGCCGGGGGTGTGCCAGACCTCGCCCGCCGCGGTAACCGCGAACGCCGCGTAGTCCGCGAGCGACTCGGCCCACTCGCGGCCGAGCGCCGGCCCCATGGCGAAGGCCGCCGTCGAGTAGGCGTCCGCGAGCGCCAGGCTCGGGCCGGCGACCGTCAGGCTCGCCAGGCCGGAGGCCGGACCGCCGGCGTGCGGGTGAAGGATGTGCGGGCCGCGTTCGGCCACGCCTGAGGTCGCGACCGCGCAGTCGCGCGCGGCCACGACGAGCGCAAGCCCGCCGGGGCGGAACGGGTCCGCGATCCCGACCCGCCAGGGCTCACCCTGGCTGTCGCGGCCGCCGACGCACTGCACGTCTCCCCCGCCGTTGACCACGTGCGCCGCCGAGCCCGCGGCCGCGAGCAGCGCCGACGCCCGCTGCACCGCCCAGCCTTTCACGTAGCCGGAGGGGTCGAAGCGGCCGCCAGGCGACGACGTGAAGTACCCGCCGGACAGGTCACGGACGAACGCGCACGCGGCGATGACCTCGGCGACCTCGGGCGCGCACCCGTCGACCGTGACTTCGGCGGCGGCGAGCAGCGAGACGTCGCTGTCCGGCCGGTACGGCGAGAACACGCGGTCCACCCAGTGCAGCCAGCGGATCGCGGAATCCAGCGACCCGTTGGCGCGCGCGGACACGGGGACGTCGAACGAGACCACGGTCCCCATGACGTGCTCGGCGTGCCGCACCCGAGCCTGGACCGGCGGAATAGACAGCACGCTCATCCCCCGTTATCCAGCGCACTTTGCAGCGACTGAATATACCCGCCGCTTGTGTATGTCGCGCCGGAGACCGTGTCGATCCGGGCGCTTTGCGCCGTGATCGTCTCGCCTATCAGCCGCGGCAGCGCGTACTGGCCGATCTCCAGGTCCATCTGGGTGGACGAGGGCTGTTGCAGGATGTTTACCTTGACGATCCTGTTGGTTTTCACCACGAGCTGGACTTGCACCGGGCCGTAGACGGTATCGGCGACATTCCCCGTGACGGCGCGTTCGCCGGGGAGCAGAGAAGGCGGGGCCGTGGGAGACGCCCCGGCCCGTTCGGAAGAAGAATGGGTTTTGAAGGACAGCAGCGCGACGAGGCCGGCTACCGTCGCGGTGACGGCCAGGATCACTCGGCGCATGCTTTCCTCCCCGGTTAGGTAATTAAGTCTCGAACTCGAACGACTCGAAGTGGATCCGCCGCCGCGGCACGCCCGCCTCGGTCAGCGCCGCGACCGCGCTGCCCGTCATGCCGGGCGGGCCGCACAGGTAGACATCCATCTTGTGCACGCCAGGGGCGAGCTCGCGCAGCGTCTGCGCGGAGATCGGGTCGCCGCCGAGGTCGGTCCGGCTGCCGACCACGTAGTGCACCGTGGCGCCGCGCGCCTCGGCGATCGCGTCGAGCTCGGACTGGAACACGATGTCCTGCCAGGTGCTCGCCCGGTAGATCAGGGTGACCTTGCCCGACAGCGCCGCGAACATGGCGCGCAGCGGCGTGATGCCGACGCCGCCGGCCAGCAGCAGGGTTGACCGGCCCGTGCGGATGGGGACGAACGCTCCGAACGGGCCCTCAGCGATCACCCGGGTGCCAGGCTTGAGCGAGCGGACCGCGGCGCCGTAGTCGCCGGCATCCTGCACCGTGATGCGCATGAGGTCGTCGCTGGGGACCGCGGACAGCGAGTACGGGTGCGACTGCCACCACAGCCCGCGGGCCAGGAAGCGCCAGCGGAAGAACTGGCCCGGTTCGGCGTCGAGCCCGCCGAGCCTGCGGCCCTGGATGTAGACGGAGAACGTCCGCGGCGCCTCCGCCCGTACGCCCGCCACCCGGAACCCGTGCCGGGCGAAATCGCGGACAGGGACCACGAGGCGGTACCAGACCACCAGCGCGGCGACGACCAGGTACAGGCTCGACCACCAGAACCGGGCGGCCAGGTCGGTGACGAAGGCGGCCCCGTTCGCGAACTGGTGGCTGAAGGCGAGGGCGATCGCCAGGTATGTGTACAGGTGCAGGTAGTACCAGGTCTCGTAGCGCAGTTTCCTGCGGACCGCGCGGGCGGACACGAGCCCGACGCCGAGCAGCAGGAACCAGGCGACGGTCGCCATCAGCACGTCGGGGTAGGCGGTGAGCAGCGTGCCGGCCTCGGTGACCGGGTTGGTGTGCGCGGTGACCGCGTAGCCCCAGGTGATCGCGAGCGCATGGCCGCTGACCAGCCCGATCACGTACCGGCCGCCCATGGCGTGCCAGCGGGCCAGCCGGTCGGCGCCCACGCCGCGCTCGATCGGCCGGATGCGCGCCATCAGCAGCACGAGCACGACGACGGCGTAGCCGGCCAGCAGGCCAAGGATCTCGCCGGCACCGGTCAGCCAGCCGCCGAGGACCGTGCCGCTGATGACCAGGGTGCTGTGCCACCACAGGACAAGGACGGCGGCAGCGCCGGCGGCGATGGCGGCCAGCAGGCCGCGCGGCCCGATGGCACCGGCCACCGTTCCTCCCCTCTTTCCTCTTTGCGCCTCTTTGTCGATATTCCCGTGCTGGCACCCCTCATACGAGAACGAAGCGGCGTTTGGCCAGGTTCACGGGACGGACGATCGTCACGGACGGTGGGGACTGCCGGCCCGCGGCGGCCAGGACCCTGGGCACTGAATACCGCAGGTCGTCATGCGTAGCGTGAGTTGTGGAGAGCATCAGGATGCCGCACCGATGCGCAGCGCATGAGGAGATGCGGGACAATGTCTGGAATCATCGTCGGAATTGACGGCTCGAGCGATTCGCAGCGAGCCCTGGAGTGGGCCGTGCGCGAGGCCGCGGTGCGCCGGGCGCCGCTGCGGGTCATCACGGTCTACCGGACGGCTGTCAGCTACTGGGGCGGGCCGGTCGTCTATCCGCAGGACCACACGTTCGCCGAGCGGGCGCGGCAGGAAGCGCAGGAGGCGACGGAGAAGGCGCTGGCGCTCGTCGGCGCCGCCCGGCCGAAGGACGTCACCGTGGATGCGCTCACCGGCGTCCCCGCCGAGGCGCTGATCGAGGCGAGCAAGGACGCCGACATGATCGTGCTTGGCTCGCGGGGCACCGGGGGCTTCGCCCGGCTGCTGCTTGGGTCGGTCTGCACCCAGGTCACCCACCACGCGCACTGCCCGGTCGTGGTCGTCCCCGCCGAGG
>NZ_JASIAL010000071.1:0-8224 GCF_030042015.1 Trebonia sp.
CCAGCAGCCCGGTCACGGGGCCGGCCGCCTGGGCGAGCAGCCCGCCGAGCCCTGGCCCGCCGATCTGGGCGACCTCGCGGCTGCCCAACAGCTTGGCGTTCGCCTCGGTAAGGTCCGCCTCGTCGACTACCCCTGGGAGCAGGACCTGGTAGGCGCTGTTGAAGAACACTGTCGCCGCGCCGGCGATCAGCGTGACCACGATGAGTTGCGCGACGGTCAGCACCCCGCACCAGGCGGCGACAGGGACGCTCGCGTACGCCGTCACCGAGACCGCATCACTGGCCAGCATGACGGGCCGGGGTGGCAGCCGGTCGACCCACGCTCCGGCGGGAATGCCGATGATGACCCAGGGCAGCCAGACCATCGCGGTCAGCAGCGTGACGATGAACGTGCTGGTGTGCAGGGTGTCGATGGCGACCAGCGGAATGACGACGATGGTGACGGAATTGCCGACCTCGCTGATGCTCTCCCCGGTCCAGAACAGGCGGAAGTTCCGCTGCCGCAACAGCCCGCCCCGTCGGCCGGTCATCGATGGGGGCTGACGCCGGTGAAGAAGAACACCCGGGCGGCACGCGCGTCAGGCGGCCACAGCGACGGGTCCTCCACCCGGCCAGTGTAGCGCTCCGGGATCGGCCAGATCTCGTCGCGGACCCATCGCATCTCCTCGGCGATGATCCACATGGTGGAGCCGCCGAGGGAATCGAAGCATCGGCTGCTCTATCTCCGCGACTTGTCCACCGGGTACTTCGTGCCCGCGCTGGGCCAGTTCCCCTGGGTCGTCCGCCGGGCTGTCGGCGGCGGTGATTACCCGGCTCACCGAGCAGTGGCAGGACGAGCAGCGGGCGTTCGCGGGCCGGGACCGGGACCTGTCGGCCGCGCGGACTACGCGTACCTGTGGGCTGACGTGATCCATGTCAGCGTCCGACTGGAGGAGCACAAGCTGTGCCTGGTGGTGATGATCGGCGTGCGCGCCGACGGCCGCAAGGAGCCAAGCATTGCTCCTCGATTTTCGCCGATAAGCGCACGATGATGGAGGCGGAAGATCGTCGGCAGGGCTGCGCAGAGAGGTGACACTGCATGCCAGGTAGTACGGAGTCGTCAGGCATCGCCATTATCGGATCCGGGGTCGCGGGTCTGCACCTGGCCCTGCTGCTGCAGAAGCAGGGGATCCCGGTCACCATCTACAGCGAGCAGACGACCGCGCAACTGGCCAGCGGCCGGATGCTGAACACGGTCGCCCATCACAACACGACCGTCCGGCGCGAGATGGAACTCGGCGTCGATCACTGGGAGCTCGCAGAATACGGGTACTTCTGCCATCACCACTACATCGGCGGGCCGCAGCCGCTGTCCTTCCCCGGTGCCTTTGGCGCTCCCTCACGGGCCATCGACTACCGTATCTACCTGCCCAGACTGCTAGCGGACTTCCAGGAACGGGGCGGCGACTTCCGCGCCGGACAGCAAGTCAGTCCGGAAGAGATAGCGAAGCTGTCAGATCAGCATGACCTCGTGGTCGTGGCCACCGGCAAGGGCGGCACCAGCGCGATGTTCCCGGTCATCCCCGGCAAGTCGCCCTACAGCCGGCCGCAGCGACGGCTGTGCGCCGGCCTCTACCATGGCATCGCGCGATCGGAGCCCAAGGGCGTGACGATGAGCGTGGCGCCGCCGCACGGGGAGTTGCTGGAGATTCCCACGTTCTCTTCCGAGGGCCACGTCACGGTGCTGCTGTTCGAGAACGTGCCTGGCGGCGATACCGAGGTGCTCGCGGATGCCAAGTACGACGAGGACCCGGCGGCGTTCGAGCGGCTGGTGCTGGAGAAGGTCCGCACGCACCACCCGTCGGTTTTCGAACGGATCGATACGGCGCGGTTCAGGCTGACCCGGCCTGAAGACCTGCTGCAAGGTGCCGTGATACCGGTGCTGCGCGAGGACTATGCCGTCCTGCCGAACGGGAAGCCCATCATCGCGCTCGGCGACGCGCACTCGGTCGTGGACCCTGTCGTGGGCCAGGGCGCGAACTCGGCGTCCTACTCGGCCTGGGAACTCGGCACCGTGATCGCCGAGGACCCGAATTTCGACGAGCGGTTCTGCCGGAAGGTCGCCGCCCGCCGCGCCAACCGGGTGCAGGCAATCTCCGACTGGACGAACCTCATGATCGCCCTGCCGCCTGCGTCGCACCTACTGCAGCTCCTCGGCGCGATGTCGCAGAACCCGGCCGTCGCGGACGAGTTCACCGACAACTTCAACTACCCCGAGCGCCAGTGGGACATCCTGGCGACCCCGCAGCGCACAGCCGCATTCCTGGCACGCCACGGAATGTAACGAGCACGGAATGTAACCAGGCCCCAAGCGCCGGGCACTTGGGAGTCACATGAGACGGCGCGGGACTTCTCCGTCTTACGGAGTTGTCGCTTCGCAGGACGCGACCGACAGGATGAACGAGACGGCGATCCACCCCGAGTGCACCGCCCTGGCACCCGGTCTTCGCCAGTCCCTACTGGGCCGCGCTCGCGATACTCGCAACCGGCTGGTGGCACCGGCCCTGGTCCGGTCAACGGCGCTGATCAGGCGAGCCGCATCAAGTGGCTCGGAGAAGAGACCGTGGTTGTCTGGGACTCATCCTCCGTCTACCAGCAGCTGATCGTCGATGAGGGCGCTGCGCCGTGCTCGGCAAATTCGAGATCCCGCCAGCCAGAGCCGCTCCATCCCGGGCTCTGCGCTCCCGGCCTGATGCTGACAGCCGCACGGGCCGTCTCTGCGCCCGTGCTGTATCACGTGCAGTGGGCCGACGCGATCTTCCCCGCGACGGGGCACCTAACGGTCCGGGGTCTCCCCCGCCCATGGACATCCTGCGGTCATCCCGTGACCGCTCTGTCTGGCGTCGCCGCAGTGTCCTGCGGCGATCTTCGTCTCCTCCGGTCGATCCCCCGGTCACTGTCGCCTGCTCACCCGAAGGGCCGCTGCCGAGCATCTCGCTGGCGATCGCAGACCACAACACCTCGCGCGCATCTTCCAGGACACCCGGCTCGGGCATCCGGACCTTGCCGATCGCGCTCAGCAGCTCACCGGTCTCCAACCCCGCCGACTCATCACTCATGCGCTCACCCCAGCTTCGTCCTCAGCATCGCGTTCGCTCAGCACCCGGCGCAATGTTGCTCGTGCCCGGTGCAGCCGGCTCCGCACGGTTCCCTGCGCAACTCCCAGCACCCTTGCTGCCTCGGCCGGGGTGAGCTGCTCCCAGGCAACGAGCAGCAGCACTTCGCGCTCGGCCGCCGGAAGCTCTCGTACAGCCGATACCACAGCCTTGGCCCGCTCGGCCGAGTCCAGCCGGGCATCGACGCCATCCCATGGGTCAAGCCGTTCCTCCTCAAGGGCCGCCGACTCGTCACTGCTGCCAGTTCTCCAGTGCTCGCGCAGCACGTTCCGTGCGATCCCGTACAGCCACGGCCGCGCGTCGGCGTGTTCGGTGTCGTAGCCGCCGCGTCCCGCGAACGCTCTGAGCCATACCTCGGCCAGCAGGTCATCGGCCGCCTGGCGGCCCGCACGGCGGGCCAAGTACGCGTGAATGGCGACCTCATGACGGCGGGCCACATCGACGAACGCGTCGGGACGGCCGTGCACCGAGCGTCCGATCAGTACGCCGTCAGGTTCCACGTCAGTCCTCGCTACACCGGTGTCGCCCACCCCGCTACCAGTACGGTATTCGGCCGACAGATGATCATCCTGCCCTCAAGAGCCCCCGGCCGCGTTCCAGCCGGGTAGGCGGCGAGTCCCAGGCTGTCGGCTCCCGGCCTGCCCAGCCCATCCCAGACGGCCGCCCTCTTAGCCAGATGACCAGCGAGAGCCGCACCGCCGGGTCCGTAAGCATGGACGGCAACCTCAAGGGGCCGGTCGCTGCGCGCGAGTCCGGGTGGCACGGTGAGAGCCGCGACTCCGAGGCGGGCGCCGCTTTCATACCGCGCGAAGCCGCCGAGCCGCATCCGGCCGGCAATGCGCCGCTGGGCCGGGTTCGCGTGCCCCTCCTGGCTGGCCATCATGTTCAGTCTGGACAGGCCCGGCTCGGTCAGGGCGAGCCACAGGTCCAGGTCTGCGAGCTCGGCGATGCCATCGACGCGCAGCCCCGAGGGAACAGGCACGTCCGTCGCGGGACAGGAAAGCGCCTCATCGAGGGGATCGGCCTCCGGCACCGGCCCCGTCAGCGGCCAGTGCGTAAAGGCCCGGCTGCGGACCGAGCGGCACGATCACCTCTGGTCCGGCGGAAGGGCCGGTCATCCTGATGAAATGGCACCGGCAAGCCCGCCGCCCGACCCAGTGGTTTCCCGCGTGCTCGAATGCCACCGCCAGCTGGATGCCCCGGACCGAGAGAGGGACCACGATCCGCCCGCCGGCGCCAAGCTGCGCCAGCCACCGCGGTGCCAGGTCCCAGGCGCCCGCGGTCACGATGATCCGGTCGTAGGGCGCGTAGCTGGGGACCCCGGCCGCGCCGTCGCCGCAGACGACTGCAACGTTATCGAAGCCGGCCTCGGCCAGGCTGGCGCGCGCCCGGTCTACCAGGTCAGGCTCGATGTCCATCGTGACTACGGAGCCGGACCCTCCGACGATCTGCGCGATCAGCGCCGCGTTGTAGCCGCTCCCGGTCCCGATCTCGAGAACACGCTGCCCGGGGGCAAGCCCGAGCTGGTCGAGCATGATCGCCATCAGGGCGGGACGGGTGGACGCGCTGACCGGAAGTCCGCCGGCATCGGACTTGATCACGATCGCTGTATCCTCGTAGGCCAGCTCCGCTGGTTCCCCGCACACGAACACGTGCCGCGGAACCGCCTGGAAAGCCTCGCTCACCGATGCGCTGGCGCGCCAGCCGGCCCGCAGACTGTCTGCTAGCCGGGTTCTCCGCTCGGCCAGCACATCGGCGCCTTCGCTGCCGGCTCGCCCGCTCATCTCCTGGTCTCCAATCTGCCGCGCCGGGGATGGTCCCTACCCTGCTATTGCAGGAATCCCCGGGAGCGTTCGGCCGCAAGTCCTGCGAAGACGGTCACGGGACAGTTGTTGCCCCGTGGAGCGAGCACGACGGCGCCTCGCGTGTTGACTCCGCCGGCGCGCGGGATGAGCATTGTGGCGCGCCCCCGCGGCGGGCGCTGGATCGTGCGGATGAGCGCAGGCTCACCGCCCGCCGCCGCGCCGGCGGTCGCCCGCACTACCCGGGAAAGAGGTCCACATGAGCATGACAACGCGAGCCGCGGTCTGCCGGAAAGCCGGTGAGCCGTGGGAGATCACCGAGCTCGAGCTCGATGATCCGCAGGCCGGCGAGATCCTGGTCAAGTTCTACGCGGCCGGCCTGTGCCACTCCGACGACCATGTGCAAAAGGGCGACGCGAAGATGCGCATGCCGATGGTCGGCGGGCACGAGGGCGCCGGCGTCGTCGAGGCGGTCGGCCCGTCCGTCACCCGGGTCACGGTCGGCGACCACGTGACCTGCTCGTTCATCCCGGTCTGCGGCAAGTGCCGGTACTGCGCGACCGGCCGGCAGAACCTGTGCGACGCCGGCCGGAACGCCGAGACCGGGCTGCTCGCGACCGGGGAGTTCCGGTTCCACCAGAACGGTGAGGACTTCGGCGGCTTGTGCGCTCTCGGCACGTTCTCGCAGTACGCGGTCGTGCACGAGTACTCCGTCGTCAAGATCCCCGAATACATCGGCTTCGATGTCGCCGCGCTGGTGGCCTGCGGGGTGCCGACCGGCTGGGGATCGGCGGTGCGGGCGGGCGACGTGCGCGCCGGGCAGACCGTGGTGATCTACGGGGCCGGGGGCGTGGGCAGCAACGCGGTGCAGGGCGCCCGGTTTGCCGGGGCCAAGAATGTCGTCGTGGTGGACCCGGTGGAGTTCAAGCGGGAGATGGCCAAGGTGTTCGGCGCCACGCACACCTTTGCCACCGCCGAGGAAGCGTTCGACTTCGTGCGCGAGACCACCTGGGGCGAACTCGCCGACCGCGCGATCATCACCGTCGGCATTCTGCACGACAAGGTGATCCAGGACGCCATCCAGGTCATCGGCAAGACCGGCCAGGTCACGATCACCGCGGTCGGGGGCGGCCATTTCGACACCAACTCCGGCATCCTGCTCGGCTACGGGCGCAAGATCCAGGGCTCGATCTACGGCGGCTGCAGTCCGCTGGCGGACGTGCCGCTGCTGATCGGCCTGTACGAGGCGGGCGACCTCAAGCTGGAGGAGCTGATCACCCGCCGCTACCAGCTCGACGAGATCAACCAGGGCTACCAGGACATGCTCGACGGCAAGAACATCCGCGGCCTGATCGTCCACGAGCACTAGGAAGGAACCGCAGAAGATGAGCATCACCACCCGCGCCGCCGTTGGCCGGCCGGGCTCAAAGGCCTGGGAGATCACCGAACTGCAGCTGGACGAGCCGAAGGCGCACGAGGTCCGGGTCAAGATCATGGCTGCCGGGCTGTGCCACTCCGACGACCACGTCATCAAGGCCGCCAACCCGAACCGCATGATGTTCGTCGGCGGGCACGAAGGTTCCGGCATCGTCGAGTCCATCGGCCCCGACGTGACGCGCGCCAAGCCGGGCGACAAGGTCGTCTTGTCCTACATCCCGGCCTGCGGCATCTGCCGGCCCTGCTCCACCGGTCACTCGAGCATGTGCGTCAAGGGCCTGAACGCCGGCACCGGAATGTTCGAGGACGGCACCTGGCGGTTCCACGAGGGCAGCACGGACGTCGGCGGGTTCTGCACGCTGGGAACCTTCTCCCAGTACGCTGTCGTCTCGGAGTACTCCGTCGTTCCGCTGCGCATCGACCACCAGGACATCCCCTGGGAGGTACTGTCCCTCACCGGCTGCGGCGTGCCGACCGGCTGGGGATCGTCGGTGTACGCGGCCGGGGTGCAAGCCGGCGACACCGTGGTGATCTTCGGCGCCGGCGGCGTGGGCAGCAACGCGGTGCAGGGCGCCCGGTTCGCGGGGGCGCAGCACGTGGTCGTGGTCGACCCGGTGGAGTTCAAGCGGGAGATGGCCACCACCGTGTTCGGCGCCACGAAGGCGTTCGCCACCGCCGAACAGGCGCACGAGTACGTCCGGGAGGTCACCTGGGGCCAGCTGGCCGACAAGGTGATCCTCACGCCCGACGCGGTCACCGAGGAGATGCTCACCGCCGCCGTGGACATGACCGGCAAGGGCGGCAAGGTGCAGGTCACCGCGGTCGGCCACTTCGGCGAGAAGAACATGACCTTCCGCGCCGGCGCGCTGATCAGCTACCACCGGCAGATCCGCGGTGCGCTGGCCGGCGACAGCAACCTGATGTACGACATACCGAAGCTGCTCAGCCTGTACAAGTCGGGCCTTCTGAAACTGGACGAACTCGTCACCCGCACGTACGCGCTGGACGAGATCAACCAGGCCTACCAGGACATGAACGATGGCAAGAACATCCGCGGCGTGATCGTTCACGAGCACTGAGCACAGCCCAACTGATCGTGCGCTCCAGGTTCTCCGTCGCTGTGGGGAGGTGGGAGGTCAGGGAAGCGCGGGCTCCTTGTGCGGCTCGAGGTCCTTGGTGGCCTCGCGTAGGCGCGGGATGAGCTCCTTGCCGTAGTCGATCGCGTCGCCGAGCGGGTCGAAGCCGCGGATGAGGACGGTCGAGATGCCAAGCTGGATGTACTTAACCAGCGCCTCGGCGACCTGCCCGGCCGTGCCGACGAGCGCGGTGGAGTTGCCGCCGGTGCCGGTCAGGCGGGCGACTCGCATCCAAAGTCGCTCGTCAAGCACGTCACCCTCGGCGGCGAAGGCGCGCAGGCGCGCCGCGCCGACGGAGGTATTGTTGCGCCGGACGCCCGGGTCGGCGAAGTCGCGACCCTTCACCCGTTCCTCGGTCCGGTCGCCGATCTGTTGTGCACGCGCCCACGCCGCGTCCTCGGTCTCGCCCAGGATCGGGCGCAACGAGATCGAAAAGCGCGGGGAGCGTCCGTATTTCGCCGCGACTTCGCGGATCTGCGCGATACGCTCGGCGATCCCGGCGAGCGGCTCCCCCCAGAGCATGTAGGTGTCCGCGTTCTTTGCTCCGGCCTCGAGCGCCGGGCCCGACGCGCCGCCGAAGTAGAGCGGGATCCCCGCCTCGGTCGCCGGCTGCACGATGCTGTATGCACCCTCGAACTTGTAGAACTCGCCTTCGTAGTCGAATGGCTCGGCTGAGGTGAGCGTCCGGCGGAGAA
>NZ_JASIAL010000420.1:0-5735 GCF_030042015.1 Trebonia sp.
GATGGTCGAGCAGAGCCGGGTTCCGGGTGTCCTGGGCCTGGGCGATCTGGCGTTTCAGGTCCTCGCGCTGGGCGCGGAGTTCGGCGCGGCGCTGCTGTCGTTGTCCTTGAGCCTGGTCAGCAGCACGACGTTGTGGCCCCACGGAATTTGTCCAACGGCCGGTTGGACACTTGCTTCTTGCGGCCATGCCTCAGCGAACGCGCATGTACGGGAGGTTCGCCCGTGAGAAGCCGCCCAGGTCAGGGAAGGCCTCGCGCAGGCGTGGGCCAGGCGCTCGCACAGTCCCTGCTCGAGCCTCTCCACGCTAATCTCCCCGCCATCGAACAGATCGAACGAACTTGCGAGTGGCCAAACATGAGCGCACGCCCGACCCACCGGAATGGCCCACTAGAGCCTTCACAGGAAGCCATACGCAGCCGAGCTATACCAATTGGTCTAGATCTATTTGGAAATTGGCCTAGACCATACCCTTCAGTTATCAGCACCGATTCAGCAGGCGGTCCGGAAACGACGGGAAACAACCGGGATGATCCGGACAAACGGCACACCAGCAGAGGCCGCCCCGCTCCCCCGTGGAACGGCCCTCCTCTCCGGATCAATGCCGGGTATATCAGCAGGTCAGCGCTACCGAACGTCCAATCCAGTCACGGCACGGCCGATCAGCATTCGCTGAATTTCGCTCGTGCCCTCGAAGATCGTAAAGATCTTCGCGTCCCGGTGCCAGCGCTCGACCGGGTACTCGCGCGTGTAGCCGTTACCGCCGAGGATCTGGATCGCCTGCTCGGTCACCCGGACCGCGGTCTCTCCCGCCACGAGCTTCGACATCGACCCCTCGGCGGCGTCGAACGGCAGCCCCCGACGTGCCATCCACGCCGCCCGCCAGGTCAGCAGCCGGGCCGCGTCCACCGCCGCCCGCATGTCGGCGAGCTGGAACGCGACGCCCTGGTTCTGCCCGATCGGGCGCCCGAACTGCACGCGCGTGCGCGCGTACTCCGTCGCGAACTCCGCCGCCGCCCGCGCCACGCCGACGGCCATCGCCGCCACCGAAGGCCGCGAGGCCTCGAACGTCTTCATCGCCGCCTGCTCGCCGCCGCGCCCGCCCTCGCGGATCCGGGCCAGCCGCTCGTCGAGCTTGTCCTTGCCGCCGACCAGGCACCGGCCGGGCACCCGGACGCCGTCCAGGATGACCTCCGCGGTGTGCGAGGCCCGGACGCCGTGCTTGCGGAACTTCTGTCCCATCGAAAGGCCCGGCGTCCCCGGCGGCACGATGAAGCTCGCCTGGCCGCGCGAGCCCAGCGAGGGGTCCACCGAGGCGACGACGACATGCACGTTCGCGATCCCGCCGTTCGTCGCCCAGGTCTTCACCCCGTTGATCACCCACTCGTCGGCCGCGGCATCGTAGACCGCCCGGGTGCGGATCGCCGCCACGTCACTGCCGGCGTCGGGCTCGGAGGAGCAAAACGCGCCGAGCTTCACGTCCCCCGGCTCGCCGAACATCTGCGGCAGCCACTCCCCGATCTGGTCGGCTGTCCCGTTGGACACCACCGACACGGCCGCCAGCGAGCTGCCCACCAGCGAGAGCCCGATTCCCGCGTCCCCCCAGAACAGCTCCTCGAACGCGACCGGGATGCCGAGGCCGGACGGCTCGAAGTACTGCTGCGCGTAGAAATCCAGCGAGTACAGCCCGATCTTGGCCGCTTCCTCGAGGACCGGCCACGGTACCTGCTCCCGCTCGTCCCACTCGGCGGCGGCGGGCCGGATCACGGACTTCGCGAACTCGTGGACCCAGTCCCGCGTCTCGCGCAGGTCGCCGCTCAGCTCCAGCGAGAACCCCGGTGTCTGCTCACTCATGTTACTAGACAGTAACCTAGTCGCCAGGATGGCTGCAAGCAGCGCGACGGGCCGGCCGATGACGCTGAGCATCCGGGACTTCTGGCCATGTCGATAGGCGACGGGGCGGCGGACCATGGAACCTGACCGTCCACCCTTAACGGAGACACCATGACGCTACATCCGACCGATCACGCTGGGCTTGAGATACTGCCGTTCGCGGACTGCCTGCGGCTGCTCGATTCGGTCCCGGTGGGCCGGGTCGGTTTCTTCGCGGACGGCGAGATCGTGATACTGCCGGTCAACTACCTGGCGGACGGGCAGAACGTGATCTTCCGCACCGGCGCCGGGTCCAAGCTGTCCAGCATCGGCAGCAGGAACCTGGTGGGCTTCGAGGCGGACGACTACGACGTCGGGACCCACTCCGGCTGGAGCGTCGTGATCAGCGGCTTTACCGAGGTGGTGGAGTCCGAGGAGGAGATCCGGCGGCTGAACGACCTCGGCCTGCGCGCATGGGCCAGGCCCGAGGAAGAGGTCCCGACCTGGATCCGGATACGGCCAACCTCGGTCACCGGCCGCCGCACCCCTGGCTCCGCGTTCGGCGGCTGACGCCTGTTCACCGAACCGGCATGCGCCGGCCTTCGTTACCCTTTGCATGCAGGGCGATGCTTTCAGCAAGATTGATATCGGGACGACGGCGACCTGGCGGGCCGCCGGGGTGACCAGAGCGCGGCTGGCCAGGCTCGTCCAAACCGGCGAACTTGTGCGGATCCGGCATAGCGTGTACGCGACGGCCCGCATCCTGGCCGCGGCCGAGACAAATCCGCAGCTCGGTCACGCACTGCAGGTGGCCGCGGTGTTGGCTACCCGGACGCGCAAGGGCGTGGCAAGCCACCACTCGGCAGCGCGGATGCACGGGCTTGACCTGTTGCGCAGACCACCAGACGCAGCGGTGACGTTCACCGTGCCGCCGGGCACCCGCAAGGGACCGTACGCCCGGACCGACGTGGTTCGCCATCCTGCGGACCTCCCCGAAGAGCACGTCACCAAGCTGTACGGCCTGCTGGTTACCACCGCGGCCAGGACGGCGGCCGACATCGCACGCACCGCGACGTTCATGGAAGGCGTCGTGGTCGCCGACTCGGCACTGTACAAGCGGTACGCGTCGAAGACCGAGATGCGCCGCGTGCTGACGTACTGCGAGCAGTGGCCCGGTATCAAGCAGGCCAGGCAGGTGGTCGAATTCGCCAGCCCGCTCGCCGAGTCAGCACTTGAGTCTTGCGCGCGGGTCATCTTCCGCGAACTGAGCCTGCCGCCGCCCGCGCTGCAGGTCAACATCATCGGCCGCTCCGGCCACTTCATCGCGCGGACTGACTTCTGCTGGGACGAGCACCGGACGATCGCCGAAGCTGATGGGCTGCTCAAGTACGCGAGCGGCGCCGACGCGATCGCGCAGCTCAAGCGGGACCGGCTGCTGCGTGCGGCGGGTTACGAGGTCGTCCACTTCACCTGGCAGGAGCTCTTCAGCGACCCAGCGGACATCGCCACGCGCATCCGCGCGGGCTTCTCCCGGGCACTGCGCCTCGCCGGTGCCCCGTTATCTCACTATCCGGACGCCCCGCCACAAGATAGGACCCGAACGGCAGACAGAAATGCGGATAAAACGGACAATAAACCTGCGGTTCGGGTCCTATGTTGAGCGAGGGGGGCGGCGGCGGGCCGTTTAGGGCGCTGGCTCGGGGTCGGCGGGGGGTTCGTGGGTGGCGCGGTAGGCCTCGACGGTCTGCAGCTTGTGCCAGCGGGCGTACTGCTCGATCGCGGCCTGGTCGCCCGATTCCAGCAGGTCGATGAGGTGGGCGTGCTCGGCGAGGGAAGCCTTGGAGCGGTCGGGCAGGTAGGCGAACATCGTCGAGCGGATACGGTCCAGGCGCAGGTACGTCTGCTCGATCAGCTCCACCAGGTAGGCATTGGCGCAGCGGGCGACGATCATCTCGTGCAGCCTGCGGTTCAGCCGGCTGAACCGGAGGGGATCGCAGGCTTCGGCCACCTCGCCCATCTCGGCGGCGAGCTTGCGCAGCCTGGCCAGGTCCGCGGGACGAAGGTGCCGGCTGGCGTCGGCGGTGGCCGCGCCTTCCAGAATCGCTACCGCCACCATCTCCTGCTCCCAGGTGGTGGCGTCCACCGGCGCCACGATCGCGCCGACGTTGGGCTGGAACCGCACCCAGCCCTCGGCCTCGAGGCGCCGCAGCGCCTCCCGCACCGGAATCGCGCTGACGCCCAGCTCGCGAGCGAGCGCGTCGATGTTCAGCCGCGCCTCGGGCGGATGCGCGCCGGAGTGGATGCGGTCCCGGAGGATCGTATACGTCCGCTCCTGCTTGTTCACAGCAACAGAGGGTACGCCGGTTTGTACTGGTTGCTCCACCGCCCGGCTAGGACGCCGGCTTCTCGGCGACGCAGTGGTTCACGCACTCGCCCAGGCCTTCGACGTAGGTGCGCAGCACCTGGCCTGGCTTGAGGTACACGGGGGGCTTGCGCGCGTCGCCGACCCCGCCGGTGGTGCCCGTCAGCAGCAGGTCGCCGGGCCGCAGCGTGATCGTCTGGCTGGTGTACGCGACGATCTGCTCGGGCGTGAACACCAGGTCGGACGTGCGGGCCTGCTGCATCACCTCGCCGTCGACCTCGCAGCGGATCTCCAGGTCCGAGGCGTGGTCCACCTCGTCCGGCGTGACCAGGTACGGGCCGACCGGCGTGGAGTGCTCGAACATCTTGCCCGCCTGCCACTGCAGGGTGCGGCGCTGCCAGTCCCGCATCGACACGTCGTTGCTCGTCGCGTAGCCGGCGATCGCCGCGAGCGCCTCCTCCGTGCCCGCCCGGTAGACCGGCGTGCCGATGACGACCGCGAGCTCGACCTCCCAGTCGACCTTCTCGCTCACCGCCGGGAGCGCCAGGTCGTCGTTCGGCCCCATGAGCGTCTCGGCGAACTTGGCGAACAGCGTCGGGTACTCGGGCAGCTCGCGCCCGGTTTCGGCGATGTGCGTCCGGTAGTTCAGCCCGACGCAGATGATCTTCGACGGGTTGACGACGAGCGGAGCGAAGTCCGCTTCTGAGACGAGCACGGGCACGGCCGCGGCGCCGGACCGCTCGGGGACAGACGCGGCGTCGCCGGCGGCGAGCAGCGCGCCGACGTCGGCGGCGTCCAGCGGGATCAGCGTGTCGGATTCGAGTCGCGCCGCAGTCGTCCCGGCGCCGGTGCGGATCGTGGCAAAGCGCATGGGCAGACTCTAATACCCGGACAGAGGTGGGGCGGGGCTTGGGGGTGTCGGCGCCCCGCTTGCCTGTACTGGCGATTGCCTCAGCCGTTGCTTGACACGCTGGACCTAGGCGCCCGACCCCGACCCCGACCCCGCGCCGCCCGGCGCCGGGGGCGCGGGCACGCAGCTGGGCGCCGGAGGGGAGGCCAGCTCGCTTATCCCCAGGTCCGTGCCGTCCGCGTTGAACTCCACGCCTACCACCATGATGTCGCCGGCCGGGATGCCCTGCGCGTTGACGGTGATGGAGCCGTCGTCGCTGCGCCCTACCTGCGTTGTGATCGGTCCGCTCTGCGGCGCGGCCGGCGGCGAGGCGACGCTCGCGCAGCCCGGCACGACCGGCACCACGACCACCTGGCCGGCGCCGAGCTGGCGCAGCCGGGCGTTGGCGGCCGCGATCCCCGACGTCTTGTAGACGTCGAGCGTGATCGTGCCGTTGGGGTTCTGCCGCACCGCGTAGGCCGGGGTCGCTTTGCTGGCGAGGTGGCCGCTGGTCCCGTGTCCGCTGGCCACGAGGGTGCCTGCGATGCCACCGACGGCGAGGCAGCCTGCCCCCGTCACCAGCACCGCCCGCCGCGCCGCGAGGTGCCGCTTCGG
>NZ_JASIAL010000421.1:0-7344 GCF_030042015.1 Trebonia sp.
GATGGCGGCGGCGGGAATACCACTTTGCCGCGAAGTGCTGTTACTCTTGGTCGCTGACCAGTCTGGTGCGCAGGCACCGGACGTGCAAGCGGAGGACCACCTCCCACCTAGCCGGCCTGCTGGCTGGCGGGTCCGGCCGCAGCCTCGCGGCTGCCTGGCGCGCATAGCGCGTGACCAGCGGCGACAGGTTCGCGGCACGGCGCGGTCGCCGGCGAGGGCCGGCGCACGCCGCCGTTGTTGTGGTAGCCCCGCGGCGCACGCGCCTTGCGGGGCTTTTCCGTCTGGCGAGGTCGCGGCAAGCGCCGCCGGAAGGGCCGGCGGCAACAGATGGGCTATGGAGGTCACATCAGCGCCGAAACGCGTGTCAACGAGCGCATCCGCGCTCCGGAGGTCCGGCTTGTCGGCCCGAAGGGCGAGCAGATCGGGATCGTCTCCATCAACGAGGCGCTCCGGCTCGCGCAGGAGGCCGACCTTGATCTGGTCGAGGTCGCCCCGACCGCGCGGCCCCCGGTCTGTAAGCTCATGGACTACGGCAAGTTCAAGTACGAGTCCGCGGTCAAGGCCAGGGAGTCGCGCAAGAACCAGACGCAGACGATCGTCAAGGAGATCAAGCTCCGCCCCAAGATCGACCCGCATGACTACGGCACCAAGCGGGGCCACGTCGAGCGGTTCCTCAAGGCGGGGGACAAGGTCAAGGTGACGATCATGTTCCGGGGACGCGAGCAGTCCCGGCCGGAACTCGGATTCCGCCTGCTGCAGAAGTTGGCCGACGACGTCACCGAGCTCGGGTTCGTGGAGTCGCAGCCGAAGCAGGACGGGCGGAACATGATCATGGTGATCGGCCCGCACCGGAAGAAGACCGAGAGCAAGGCCGATCGCAACGCACAGCAGGCGGTCGCGCAGGCGGGTCAGGGGGTCCCCAGCCCGCGCAGCGAGGCGGCCACGGCGCCGACCGACGTGTAGTCGGACAGTGTTACCCGCATCGCGGGAGGAATGAGCGATGCGGCTCCCTGCCGAGCCGCATCGCCCGGCAGGGTGCGCCCGCCGGGGCTACCACAGATTGGAGCGGCGACCATGCCGAAGATGAAGACCCACAGCGGGGCCGCCAAGCGGTTCAAGGTCACCGGCGGCGGCAAGATCATGCGGCTGCGCGCGAACCGCAGCCACCTTTTCGAGCACAAGTCCTCCCGCGTCACGCGCCGGCTCTACGGGCCGGTGGAGGTCTCGCCCGCTAACGCCAGGGCAGTCAAGAAGATGCTTGGCAGGTAACCGCCTGACGCGACAACACCGAGGAGATTGAACGATGGCACGCGTAAAGCGGTCGATTAACGCGAAGAAGAAGCGCAGGGTTGTCCTCGAGCGGGCGAAGGGCTACCGGGGCCAGCGCTCACGGCTGTACCGCAAGGCCAAGGAGCAGGTCCTCCACTCGATGACCTACGCCTACCGCGACCGCAAGGACCGCAAGGGCAACTTCCGCCGGCTGTGGATCCAGCGCATCAACGCCGCCGCGCGGGCGAACGGGATGACCTACAACCGGTTCGTGCAGGGGCTCAAGGCGGCCGGCGTCGAGGTAGACCGCCGTGTCCTCGCCGAACTGGCGGTCACCGACGAGGCGGCCTTCGCCGCGCTTGTCGAGGTCGCGCGCCAGGCGGTACCTGAGAGCGCTGACGCGGCCGCCTGACCGCGGTGGACTACCGCGGCGTGAGTCCGGCGCGCCTGCGGGCGGCCCGCCGGCTGACCAAGCGGGCGCTGCGGCAGCGTGACCGGGTCTTCCTCGCCGAGGGCCCGCAGGCTGTCTCCGCGGCGCTCGCCACCGGGGCGCGCGTCACCGGCCTGTTCGTCACCGCGCCCGCGCAGGCGCGGCACGCCGCGCTTGTCGCGGCGGCCGCCGAAGCGGGCGCCGACGTGCAGGTGGTCAGCGGCGAGCTGATGAGCGAGCTCGCGCAGACCGTCACCCCGCAGGGGGTGCTGGCGGTCTGCGACTTCATCGACGTCCCGCTCGGCCAGGTCGTCGCGGCCGCGCCGAGGCTCGTGGCGCTGCTCGCCAACGTGCGGGACCCGGGGAACGCGGGCACCGTGCTGCGCACCGCCGACGCGGCGGGGGCCGACGCGGTCGTCTTCGCCGACGCCTCGGTCGACCCGTACAACGGCAAGTGCGTGCGGGCCAGCGCGGGCAGCCTGTTCCACCTGCCGATCGTGGCGGGCGTCCGGCTGCCCGAGGCGGTGGCGGCGCTGCGCGCGGCGGGCCTGCGGATCGTCGCGGCCGACGGCCGGGCCGGCGTCACCCTGGCCGACCCGCGAGCGCGCCAAGCGCTCGCCAGCCCGACCGCGTGGCTGTTCGGCAACGAGGCGTGGGGACTGTCGGCCGACCTGCTCGCGCTGGCGGACGAGTCCGTGGCCGTGCCGATCTACGGCCGGGCGGAGAGCCTGAACCTGGCGGCCGCGGCCGCGGTGTGCATGTACGCGTCCGCGGCCGCGCTGCGGGTCCGCGACCAGGCCCGATGATTACGTCGCGTTGCGGGTCCTCATGCGCGGTGACCGGTCGTCGCGCAGCGTATTCGCGCTAAAACATAGAGAAATCCCGCGCCCGGGGCTGTCGGTGAAGTGCGTAACCGCGCTAGAGTCTGATCACATTCCGTCACCCGAATCGTGGAACGAGCCAGGCCGTGGCCGCAGCGTGCGGCCCTGCCGGACGGAGGCGTCGCAGTCGTGGAGGACAACACCGCGAGCCGGGGTACCGTCGGCCCGCCTGAGCGGGCCGGCGGCATGCCCGCCGTGCCGCCGCCTCCGCGCACGCCGCCGCCGCTGATGGCCGATGAGCTTCCCGACGGGCTCGTCGTCGCCGACGACGTGGGGCGCGTGATCGTCTTCAACCGGGCCGCCGCCCGGCTCACGAACACCCCGCCCGAAGAGGCGATCGGCAAGTTCGTCTCCGCCGTGCTGCCGTTCCGCGACGACGACGGCAGGGACTGGTGGGTGTTCGTCGATCCCTACCACGGCCTCGCCACCCGCACCAGGCACCCGGAGCGGAGCCTGTTCCTTTCCGACGGCACCGAGCTGCTCGTTTCCGTCGGCTACGTCCGCGACGGCCGCCACGGCCCGGTCCAGCGCCTCGTGATCTCGCTGCGCGGTGCCCAGCAGCGCGCCCGGCTCGAGCGCAGCCGCGCCGAGCTTGTGTCCACGGTCGCGCACGAGCTCCGCTCCCCGCTGACCTCCGTCAAGGGGTTCACCGCCACGCTGCTGGCCAAGTGGCACCGGTTCACCGACGACCAGAAGGTCGTCATGCTCGAGACGGTCAACGCGGACGCGGACCGGGTCACCCGGCTGATCACCGAGCTGCTCGACGTGTCCCGGATCGAGTCGGGCCGGATGGAGGTGCACAGGGAGCTCGTCGACATCCCGGACCGGGCGAGGAAGCTCATCGCGGGGCGGGTGGCGGCCGGCGAGCCGGAGGACAAGTTCCGCCTTGAGGCGGCGGCGGACCTGCCCGGCACCTGGCTCGACGCCGACAAGATCGACCAGATCCTGTCCAACCTCGTGGAGAACGCGGTCAGGCACGGGGCTGGTATCGTGACAGTCGTGGTAGAGCGCGCGCGCATCGGCGGCGACCAGGCGGAAGCGGTCGCCGTATCCGTGCGCGACCAGGGGGAGGGGATCCCCCCGGAGATGGCGCTGCGCGTGTTCCGCCAGTTCTGGCGCGGCAAGCGCCGTGGCGGCACCGGCCTTGGCCTGTACATCGTGAAGGGCCTCGTCGAAGCGCTTGGCGGCGACATCACCGTGGGCCGCGCCCCCGGCGGCGGCGCGGAGTTCCGATTTATCCTGCCCGCGGGCGGGCCCGTCGCGTAGGCGTAAGCCGTCGGCGTGCCGCGCGACGCGGGCCACCAGCCCGGTAGGGTCTGCGTGCTTGACGCAGTCGCCACCCTTCGTTCGGGATAAATGTCCGCTGCCGCCGCCGGCGCGGGCCGCCAGCTGTGTACGGCCTTTAGGAAGCGAAAGATGTCCGCACCGAACAAGAACTACGACCCGGTCGAGGTGACCGCGTTGTCAGCCGGGCAAGTCCAGCGCGCGCTGTCGGCCGCGCTCGCCGCCATCGACAGCGCGAAAACGCTGGACGAGCTCAAGGAGGCGCGGCTCGCGCACGGCGGGGACAAGGCGCCGCTGTCCCTGGCCCGCGCGGAGATCGGCGCGCTGCCGCCGGCGGCACGGGCCGAGGCGGGCCGCCGCGTCGGCGCCGCCACGGCGCGGGTGCGGGACGCGCTGTCGGCTCGCCAGGCCCAGCTTGAGAAGGAACGCGACGACAGCGTCCTCGTCACAGGGAAAGTCGACGTCACGCTGCCGTTCGACCGGACCCCGCCGGGCGCGCGGCACCCGGTCACGCTCATCGCGGGCAAGCTCGCCGACGTGTTCGTCGCGATGGGCTACGAGGTCGCCGACGGGCCCGAGGTCGAGGCCGAGTGGTACAACTTCGACGCGCTCAACATCCCGCCCGACCACCCGGCGCGGGAGATGCAGGACACCCTGTTCATCGCGCCCCCCGGCAGCGGCATCGTGCTGCGCACCCAGACCTCGCCTGTGCAGATCCGGTCGCTGCTGACCCGGCCGCTGCCGCTGTACGTGGTCAGCCCGGGCCGGGTGTACCGCAACGAGGCCATGGACGCCACCCACCTGTCGGCCTTCTACCAGATCGAGGGGCTGGCCGTGGACGAGGGGCTGACGATGGCGGACATGCGCGGGGCGATCCAGGCGTTCGTGGACGCGCTGTTCGGGTCGGGGCTGAAGACGCGGCTGCGGCCGGACTACTTCCCGTTCACCGAGCCGTCGGCGGAAGTGGCCATGGAGTGCCACGTGTGCCGGGGCGCGTCGGTCAAGCCGGGGGCGGACCCCTGCCGTATCTGCCGCTCCACGGGCTGGGTGGAGATCGCCGGCTGCGGCATGGTCAACCCCCGCGTGCTCGTGGCCTGCGGCATCGACCCGGACCGGTACAGCGGGTTCGCGTTCGGGCTGGGCATCGAGCGGGCGCTGATGCTCGCCTACGGCGTGTCCGACATCAGGGACACCGTGGAGGGTGACGTGCGGTTCAGCCGGGCCTTCGGCACGGAGATCTAGGCGATCGAGGAGATCGAGGAGAGCAGGCGATGCGGGTACCGATTTCCTGGCTGCGTGCCTACGCGCCGATACCCGAGCCGGTCGACGCGGCCGAGGCCGGCAGGCGGCTGACCGCGGCCGGCCTCGAGGTCGAGGCGGTCGAGCCGGCCGGGCACGACATCCACGGCGTGCTGGTCGGCCAGGTGCTGGCCATCGAGGAGCTGACCGGGTTCAAGAAGCCGATCAGGTACTGCCGGGTGGCGGTGTCCGAGGCCGAGCTCGCCGGCCCGCCTGCCGACGCGACCGGGGTGATCTGCGGCGCGACCAACTTCGCGGCCGGTGACCGGGTCGCGTTCGCCCAGCCAGGCGCCATGCTGCCCGGCGGGTTCGAGATCGGCGCGAAGAAGGCCTACGGCCGCATGTCCGAGGGCATGATCTGCTCGGTCAAGGAGCTGGCGATCGGCGACGACCACACCGGGATCCTGGTGCTCCCGCCGGACGCGCCGCTCGGCATGGACTTCGTGCAGTACGCGAACCTGCGCGACGACGTGCTTGAGATCACCGTGACGCCTGACCGCGGCTACGCGGTCAGCATCCGCGGCGTGGCCCGCGAACTGGCCAGCGCGTACGGGGTGCCGTTCACCGACCCGGCGCAGACGTTCCTGCCCGGCGAGGACGTCTCCGGCCAGGACGTCGCCGGCCAGGACGCCGCCGGCGAGGACGTCTCCGGCCAGGACGCCGTCGGCCAGGACGCCGCCGAGGCGGGCTACCCCGAGGGCGGCGCGGACGTCCCCGCCGTTCGCGACGTGTTCGGCGCCGACCTGGCCGCGCTCGGCGCCGACGTCTGGCCGGCCAGCATCGCCGACCCCACCGCCTGCGACCGGTTCGTGCTGCGCGAGGTGCGCGGCTTCAACCCCCAGGCGCCGACGCCGCTGTGGATGCGGGTGCGGCTGGCGCGCTGCGGGGTGCGCACCGTGTCGCTGGCCGTCGACGTGACCAACTACCTGATGCTTGAGCTCGGCCAGCCGCTGCACGCGTTCGACCGCGCCAAGCTCAGCGGGCCGATCGTGGTCAGGCGCGCGCGGGCAGGGGAGACCCTGCAGACGCTGGACCACGTCACGCGCAGGCTGTACCCGCGGGACATCCTCATCACCGACGACTCAGGCCCGATCTCGATGGCCGGCACGATGGGCGGCCTCGCCACCGAGATCGACGAGAACTCCGCCGACATCGTCATCGAGGGCGCGCACTTTTCCGCTATCGGCACCGCGACGATGAGCCGCAGGCACAAGCTGCACAGCGAGGCGTCGTACCGGTTCGAGCGGGGGGTGGACCGCGAGCTGCCGCTGCGCGCCACCGCCCGCGCGGTCGCGCTGCTTGCCTCGCTCGGCGGCGCGCGGCTCGTGCCCGGCTGCACGCACGCGCAGACCGAAGTCACGCCGATCACGATCGCCATGGCCGCCGACTACCCGGACCGGGTGGCCGGCGTCGTGTACGGCATGGAGACCGTCGTGGCGCGGCTTGCCGAGGTGGGCTGCGAGGTGCGTTCCGTGCACCACGCGGCGCCGCCGACGGTCGCCCCCTGGCGGGCGGACGGGGCCGCCTCGGCGAAGGCCGGCGCTCCCGAGGAAGCCGACCAGCACGGCAGGCACGATCGCCTGCACCCCGTGCTCGAGGTCACGCCGCCGTCGTGGCGCAGCGACCTCACCGATCCGGCGGACCTGGCCGAGGAGGTCATCCGCCTGGAGGGCTACGGAAACGTGCCGGCCAGGCTGCCCAGGGCGCTGGCCGGGCGCGGGCTGACCGCCAGGCAGCGGCTGATCGCCGCGATCGGCCGCACGCTGGCCGACGCCGGGTTCGTCGAGGTGCACACGGACCCGTTCGCGCCGGTCACGGAGGCGGACGACCTGATGCTGCCGCCCGAGGACCAGCGGCGGCCCGCGGTGCGGGTCGCCAACCCGCTCAGCGAGGACCAGCCGAACCTGCGCACGACCCTGCTGCCCGGGCTGTTCCGCACCCTGCTGCGCAACATCGGCCGCGGCTTCCCGGACACGGCCCTGTTCGAGACGGGCCTGGTGTTCTGGCCGCGGCCCGGCTCGCCGGGGGTGGCGCCGATCCTGGCCACCGACCGCGGGCCGACCGTGGCCGAGCTTGCCACGCTCGAGGCGGCCCTGCCTGACCAGCCGCTGCGGATCGCCGCGGTGCTCGCGGGCCACCGCGAGCTGCCCGGCTGGTGGGGGCCGGGCCGCGCCGCCAGCT
>NZ_JASIAL010000422.1:0-5727 GCF_030042015.1 Trebonia sp.
CGCCGGCACGCGCCGCCGTCAGGCGGCCCCCCCGCAGCCTCGCCAGCCCAGGACGGCGCGGCCAGTGCCCGCGCCGCCACTTGGCGCCGTGGCGGCGCCTGCCTCCTCCGGCATGCCAGCGCACGCCACGCCGGATGTGCACCCGGTGCTGCCGGTGCGAGAGCGGGGCGGCGGACCCGGTGCGCAGCGGATGGAGGTCTCGCACAGCGAACCCCGTAAGTGGCCGGCGCCGCCTGCGGTGGCGCCATCAGTAAATGCGGCCCGACCCTGGCAGGCGCCCACATGGCCCCTCCAGCCGCAATCGCCACCGCAGCCAGCTGCCCCAACCGCGCCCCCGCCGGGGCCGCAGCCCGCGGCAACGGCCGCAGACGAGGCATCGCCTGAAGTGCCGCGGGAGGCGCCGTACGAGGCGCACGCGGCGCCGCCGCAGGAGCCAGGCCCGAAGGTCACCGCGGTCGCGGAGAGCGAGGAGCTGGCGGTTCCGTCCGTCGAGCGGGCGCTGAGCGGCCCGTCGAAGGACCGCCCCCTGTCCTGGCACGGCAGGGTCAAGATAGTCACGGGCGCCACGCAGGGGCCGGGCGCACGCGACCAGGAGGCGCTCGACAGGGCACGGGCCCGCCTCCCGCTCACCGGGCCGAAGCGCGTCCTCGTGCTCGGCTGCACCAGCGGCGCCGGCCAGACGGTGACCACGCTGATGACCGGGCACATCATGGCGAGCCTGCGCGAAGAGCCCGTCGCCGCGGTGGACCTGCACGACGGGGCGCTGGCCCGCTACGGCGCGCCCGCCGGGTGGCTGGAGGAGATCCTCGGCGGCAAGGCACCGCAGACGCAGGCGCCGTCGCGTCCGGACGGCCTGCCCCCGACCCGCAAGGGCACCCAGGCGCGCCTTGACGTGATCGCGTCCCGCGGCGCGCTCGGGGACGGTGACGAGCAGCTGCTGGCCGAATACCTCGGCCGGCACTACCCGCTCACCATGCTCGACCCGGGCGCGGCCGGCCTGACGAAGCTGCTGACGATCACCGACCAGCTCGTCGTGGTGGCGCCGGCGAGCGTCGAGGCGGCGAGCGCGCTGGCCGACACCCGCGAGTGGCTGGACGCGCACGGCTTCGCGGACCTGGCGGCGCACTCGGTGACGCTGATCAACGGCGTGAGCAGGCGCAGCATGCCGGACGTGACGCAGGCCGAGTCGGTGGCGCGCGGCCGCTGCCGTGCGATCGTCCGGGTTCCATGGGACGACATGGTGCCGGTCGGGGGCACCGGCCCGTCCGCGCTCCGCTCCCAGACCCGCGTCGCGTACACCGCGCTGGCGGGGGTGCTGGTGGCGGGAATGGCCGCGGCACCGATCAGGAGAAGGCAGTGATGGGCCGAACGGTCCGTGCCGCCTGCCCCGGACGACCTACTCAGGAGATGTGGTGACCACGAAGTCGAAGGGCCGCAGCCGGCTGGCGATCCGATACTTCGACGACCGGGTGCTGCTGACCGAGACGCACGCCTGGGCGTACTACCGCGTGCCCTCTGTCTCGTACGAGTTCACCGCGCCTGAGGAGCGCGAGGCGCTCGCGACGAACATCACGGTGGCCCTGGCGGCGATCCGCATGCAGGACGCCGAGGTGCACCTGCGGATCGCGCACCGCCCGTACCCGGCGGTGGAGTGGGCGACCGGCCTCGACGCCACCGCCGACGGCGGCCCCGGCTGGCGGGAGTACCTGGAGCAGATCTACCAGCACGTGTGGGCGAAGGACTTCTGGTGCAAGGAGATCTACCTCGGCGTGCGGCTGGGCCAGCGCGGCATGCGGGCGCAGCTGTCGGGTGGCCTGTTCGCCCACTTCCTTGGCAGTTACCGCGCCACCGAGCGCACCCTGGGCATTGAGGACGAGGCCGTGCCGGCCGGGGAGATCGGCAAGTGGACCGAGCTGGCCGAACGGCTCGGCCGCGCGCTCACCGCGAGCGCGCTCGGCGCGCGGCACGCCACCTCGCGCGAGGTGGCCTGGCTGGTGCGGCACACGCTGCTTGGCTCGCTCAACGACCCGCCCCCGTCCGCCGCCCGCCGCCGCACCTGGGGCGCGGGGGAGATCGAGCAGCTCTACGAGGGCCAGGTGCACAACGGGCGCACGCTGCTGCGCCTTGAGCACGTCGACGGGGAGTCGTACGCGGCGTTCTTGTCGTTCGCCAGGTTCCCCGACGTGATGTCGTTCCCCGACGGCGAGCCGTGGCTGCACTACGCGGACCTGCTGCCGTTCCCCGTCGAGGTCAGCTCCCGGATGCGGCTGATCCCGCCGGCCAGGGCGAGCAAGGACGTCGGCAGGCGGCTCGCGCACGCCCGCGACATGGACGCGCACATCAGGGAGGCGGGCGCGGAGGCGCCTATCGCGCTGGCCGAGCAGATCGCCGCCGCGCGGATGCTCGAGCACGGCATCACCAAGGAGCGGCTGCCGTTCGTCTACGGCTGGCACCGGCTGCTCGTGACCGCGCCCACCC
This sequence comes from Trebonia sp., assembly GCF_030042015.1. Lineage (GTDB taxonomy): Bacteria > Actinomycetota > Actinomycetes > Streptosporangiales > Streptosporangiaceae > Trebonia. The sequence continues at coordinate 2,479 of NZ_JASIAL010000422.1, forward strand.
GCGACCTGTGCGTGCGCCGCGTGGAGGCGGTCACCGAGCACTACAGGGACATCGGCATCGACATCGTGAACTCGACCGGCGACCAGTTCTCGCTGCTCACCGAGTCGCTGCCGGGCGAGCGGGTGCGGTTGTCCTCCTACGTGCAGCGCCAGCCGCTGTACACGATCGCCGGCGGCATGCCGACGGCGACGGTCGAGCTCGGCGACCGGATCGCGGACGGCGTCGGGTGGGTCGGGCCGTACATCGGCGAGACGCTGGGGCGGGCCCGCTCCGTCGTCCACTTCGACCCCATGCTGGCGACGGCGCGCAACAGGCCGACCGCGATCGCGATCACCGGCGAGCCGGGCGGGGGCAAGACCACGCTGGCGATGCTGCTGATCTACCAGCTCGCGCTGCGCGGCGGGACGATCGCGGTGGTCGACCCCAAGGGCGACGCGGAACCGCTGGCGGAGTACCTCGTCAGGTCCGGGCGGAAGGCCCGGGTGCTGCCGCTCGGGTCGGCGGCGGCCGGGCTGCTCGACCCGTTCTCGTTCGGCGACGACCTGGCGGAAAAGCGCACGATGGCGACCGAGACGCTGCGCCTGCTGCTGCCGCGGATGAGCGAAGAGCGGGAAAGCGCGATGATCCAGGCGGTCGGCGCCGTGGCGGGCGGGCAGCGGCCCAGCCTGGGCAAGGTCGTCCGCCACCTGGAGGAGTCCGACGACCCGGCCTGGAAGAACCTGGGCGCGGTGATGCGGTCGATCTCCGAGATGCGCCTGGCGCGGCTGTGCTTCGCGCCGTCCGGCGGGCAGCAGATCGACGCCGAGGGCTGGACGACCGTGTTCACCCTTGGCGGGCTGACGCTGCCGGACGCGACGACCGCCAGGGACGACTTCTCCTACGAGCAGCGGCTGTCCGTCGCCCTGCTCTACCTGGTCTCGCAGTTTGCCCGCAGGCTGATGAACGCGGTCGGCAGGACCACGCCGAAGGCGATCTTCCTCGACGAGGCCTGGGCGATCACGTCCACCCCTGAGGGCGCGAAGCTGGTTCCCGAGGTGTCCCGGATGGGGCGCTCGCGGAACACCGCGCTGGTCCTCATCTCCCAGAACGCGGGCGACCTGCTCAACGAGCAGGTGACCAACTGCCTGTCCAGCGTCTTCGCGTTCCGCTCGACGGAACGTGCCGAGGTGGCGAACGTCTGCTCGCTGCTCGGCGTGGAGCCGTCCGAGGAGCACAAAGCGGTGCTGCGTGGCCTCGGCAACGGCGAGTGCGTTTTCCGTGATCTCGACGACCGCGCGGGCCGCATCGGCGTCGATCTCGTATCCGAAGAACTACGGGACTGGATCGACACGAATCCGACACGAGCCCGTCGGCCGGCGCAGCCGGCGGCGGCGACCACCTAGCACAACCGCCGTACACAGGAGCCCCCCTCATGGCTGAACCCCACCCCCGGGCCGGACGAACGCGCGCACCACGGACCCTGACCCGAGCCTTGCTGCTCGCGGGCTCGATCGGCACGGTCCTGCTCGGCGGGCTGTTCCTCGCCCGGCCGGCCGCCGCGGCCACGATCACGCCGGCGGCGCATGCCGCCACGATCTCCCGCGCCGCGCCGGCGGCGCACGCCGAGCCGGGCACGGCCGCCAGGCCCGCTGCCCGCGCCAAGCCGGATACCGCGGTGCGGCTGATCGGCATGACCGAACCCGACGGGGGAGTCTGCGCGGTGCCCGGCATCGGCGACATCGGCGGGCTGCTCGGCCTGTGCAGCTCGGGCCAGGCCGGCCTGGTCGGCGACCTGAACAACATCTGCACGCCGTCGGTGCCGCAGCCCGAGCAGGCCACCGCGGGCATCGACTCGATGATCGCCACGCCCGGCGGGGAGACCGGCGGCAAGACGCTGTACGACAACTACGGCATCGCCGGGCAGTACTGGGCGGCCTACGGCCTCACGTGCTCGGACATGACCTCGCTGATCGGCAACAACGTCGCCGGCATGGTCTTCGACATGGCCAAGGCGCTGGACCGGGTGACGATCACCGTCTACCAGGCCGCCGCGGGGAACAGCATCCTGTCCTGGCTGAGCGGCGCGGTCAACCGGCTGATCACCGCGCTCGGCGACGCCATCTACTTCCCGTTCCTCGCGCCGGTCGTGATCATCGGCACGATCTGGCTGGCCTGGCAGGGGCTGATCCGCAAGCGCGCCACCCGGACGATCGAGGGGACGCTGTGGATGGTCGTCGCCTGCGCCGCGGCGATCTGGCTGATCGGCCGTCCCGCCGACTTCACGGGCGTCGGCACCACGGTCTCCAATTCCGTCACCCAGGTGATGAACGTCGCGTTCGCCAAGCTGCCGGGCAACACGGGCAGCAACTGCCTGCCGGTCGCGTCCGGCGACCCGCAGAGCGTCACCGCGAACTACGCGTTCACCTCGGCGAACGGCCTGGTGGACCAGAACGCGAACGAGCTGTGGTCGGTGCTGGTCTGCAAGCCCTGGCTGGACGGCGAGCTCGGCACCACGGCGTACGCGACGTCGCCGACGCAGACCCCCACGGTGGTCAACCAGTACGGCAGGCAGCTGCTGTGGGCGCAGGCGATCGCCGTCAACGAGCCGGCCACGCAGGCGCTGATCACCGCCAAGGAGGACACGTACGTCGGCATCGCCAAGGGACTGCAGGCCAACGACCCGGCCGTCTACCCCCTGTTCCAGGGCATCCAGTGGACGACCCGGCTGGAGATCGGCTTTTCCGCGCTGTTCGCCGCGGTGGCCGCCGGCCTGCTCGTGCTGCTGATCGCGCTGACCCTGATCGTCTTGAAGCTCGGCTTCCTGCTGTTGCTCGTCGCGGGGCCGTTCTTCCTGATCATCGGGGTGCATCCGGGATTCGGGCGGGTCATCGCGATCCGCTGGTTCGAGATGCTCGTCGGCGTCCTGCTCAAACAGGTAGCGGTCGCGCTCGTGCTGAGCGTGCTGCTCTACTGCTACTCGCTGATCATGAGCACCAGCGACCAGGCGCTGCCGTGGGCGCTCAAGATCATGATGATCGCGCTGGTCACCGTGGCGGTGTTCATCTACCGCAAGCCGTTCCAGCACCTGTTCTCCTCGGTCGGTTACGGCGTGCTCGGCTCCACCGAGCGCGCGGAGTACAGCTGGCGCGAGGCGAGCGTCGGCTTCCGCCGCGCGTCCGCGACCGCGGGGGCCGTCGCGATACCCGGCATGGGCGCCTACCGCGCCGCCCGCTGGGCGCGGCGCAACCCGGCCGCGGCCGCCGCGATGGC
>NZ_JASIAL010000423.1:0-5473 GCF_030042015.1 Trebonia sp.
GGCAGGCCCGGGCCGAGCTCGTCGAGCCCGGCCCGCACCGACGCCAGCTCGCCGTCAAGCGACGTCGGCCCGAGCAGCCGGCAGCAGCGCGCCGCGACGCCAAGCGCCATCGCGGCGTGCACCCGCAGCACCTCCGGCACGGCGCCGGCGCCGACAGCGCCACCGGCGCCGTACGGGTGCAGCCCCGTGACACGGTCCGCGGCGACAGGCAGCGCGCTGAACGTGACGCGCATCGTCGCGGTCGCGTTGAGCGCGGCGAGCCGCAGCCGCTCAGCGCGCAGCGACGGGCCTTGCGCCGCGTCGACGATCAGCCAGACGACCTGGTCCTCGGGGGTGCGCGCGGCGACGTGGATCACGTCGATGCGTCCCCACCCGGAGACGAACGGAGACACCCCGTCAAGCAGCCAGCGGTCGCCGTCGCGCCGCGCGCGCAGCGTCGGCTTGGGCAGCAGGCCGCCGCTGCCGAGCCCGCCGCGGATCGCGCCGGAGGCAAGCGGCGCCAGCCACCTGTCCCGCAGCTCGGCGCGGTCGCTGGCCGCCACGGCGTGCACGAGCCCGGTGTGCTGCACCCAGACGAACGCGGTCGTCATGCAGCCGCTGGCCAGCGCCTCCTGGACCGCGCAGGCCGTGCCGAAGTCGGCGTTCAGCCCGCCCGCCTCTTCCGGCGCCGCGACGCCGTACAGCCCGGCGTCGGCCAGCGCGTCGAGCAGCTCGCGCGGCAGCACGTCGCTGGCGTCGGTCGCCAGCGCGGCGGGGAACAGAACCTCGTCGGCGATGCGCTGCGCCGTCCGCACAATGTCCACCGGGACATTCTGGCAGAACTCACGCGGCGGGCGCCGTCCCCGCCAGCACGGCCGCGGTGATCTCGCGGGCGCATCCCCACGCCAGCGTCACCCCGCCGCCGCCGTGCCCGTAGTTGTGCCAGAGCACCCGGTCGCCGGGGCCGGGCAGCCGCTCGGCCTCGAGCCGCACCTGCGGCCGGCACGGCCGCAGCCCGACCCGGTGCGCCACGATCTGCGCCCCGCGCAGGCGGGGATGGACGGCCGAGCAGTCGCGCAGGATCCGTTCGGCTACCTCGGGCCGGGCGGCCAGGTCCCATGCACCTTCCTCCGCGGTGCCGCCGAGCAGCACCACGTCGCCGTGCGGGAACAGGTACACGTACTCCGAGCCGCGCAGCCCGTGGTCGATGTAGAACTCCTCGATGCCCGGGTTGCGCACCACCACGACCTGCCCGCGCACCGGCTCAAGCAGCGGGTCGGGCACGAGCTCCCTGGCGCCCATGCCTGCGCAGTTCACCACGACAGGCGCGTCCTGCGACTGCAGGGACGCGACGGCGGCGACCTCCACCGAGCCCCCCGCCGCCGCGTACCGCGCCAGCAGGTAATCCAGGTACGACGGCATGGTCACCACCGGCGCGGTGTACCACCAGCCGGCCGCGAACCCGTCGGGCAGCTCCGTCGGCGCGCACATCGCCACGCCGCCTGGCAGCAGGTCCAGCCAGTCAGGCGGCGCTGCGGGCTCTTGCGACACCTCCCGCCCGCGCACCTGGCGGATCGCGGCCGCGGGCTCGCCGGCCAGCTCCGACAGCACGTCCAGGCCGGCCCGTGCCCACTCACGGCACCGGTCCGGCGGGCCGCACCGCACCGGCCCCCAGATGGCCCCGGCCGCCACCGAGGTGGTCCGCGACGGCGGGTCCGCCGTCACGACGCGGGTCGCGAGGCCCGCCTCGGCCAGCGAGATCGCGGTGGTCAGCCCGACCACGCCGGCGCCCACCACAAGCGCGTCAACTGCAGTCATGCCACGACGCTACACGGGCCGGCCCGCCCTGCCGGCACCCCTTGACCGCACGCCCGCAAAGTGATATCACATTGCTATAAGAGAGATAGCGATAGGCAGCACGCGGGAGGTAGTCCGATGAACGCGCAGACCAACACCAGCACCTGCACCTCGCTGGGATCCAACCTCAGGCAGGGCGCGATCTTCCCGTTCGCGCTCCGCGCCCCCAGGTCCGTGGCGGCCGTGCGCGCAATCGCGGGGGTGTTCCTGATCGTCCTCGGTGCGGTCTTCTGCGGCGTGGGCTCCTGGTGGGGACTGGCGCTGTTCGTCGCGGCGGCGGCGAACCTGGAGCTCGCCCGCCGTCTGGTGATTACGAGCAGGGCTCGCTAGCAGCACTCTCTCAGCACCCCTGACCCGCCAGCCGCTCCGGGCAGCTGGCGGGTCAGGCGCCTGAGCTAGTGGACGAGGTGAGCGTGGGGGCGGTGCTCGCCCGCCCCGGCGCCGCAGCGCTACAGCACGACCGCCGACGACTGCTTGGCGTGCCAGCGGCGCCCGTCCGAGCGCGGCCTGATCAAGGTGAACGTCTCGAACACCGTGTAATCGTCGGTCGGCGCCCCCGGCTGGCCTGTCGCCGGGTTGACCGGGTCGGCGCCCACCGCGTGGTAGTGGGTGACGGTGATCGAGGTCTGCCCGCCCGCTTCCGTGCCCGGGTTCACGTCGAACACCGCGATCCCGTAGCCGGTCGAGGTGTCCCGGCGGGCGGACCAGGTCGCGTCCTCCACCGCGTCGGCGCCCGGCCGGGCGTACACGCCAGGCGTGCCTGCGGGCACAGGCCGGTTGGCGCGGGTGAACACCTTCGCCCGCGGGAGCCCGCCGGCGGCGTCCAGGCCGTAGGCGTCGAGGTTCGCGTTGGTGCCGCCGCAGCCGAGTATCAGGTGCACGGTGCCCTGGCTGGTGTCGAAGACGCCGCTGTCGACCGTGGTCACCGGGTGCGGCCGCCGGGTGTCGGCCGGCGCGGCCGTGCCCGCGTCCGTGCCCGCCCCGATGTCGAACCCCCGCACGGGAAACGACCGCTCGTAGTCGTGGTCGTGCCCGCAGAGCACCAGGTCCACCTCGTAGCGGTCGAACAGCGGCAGCCACTCTTCCCTGATGCCCAGGTCCGAGCCGTTGCCGTCGAGCGAGGATGAGCAGGCGCACTGGTGCATCTGCGCGATGATCCAGTCGATCGAGGCGTCCCGCCGCGCCGTCGCCAGCGTGGTCTCGAGCCACCGGGTCTGCGCGCCGCCCGAGTAGCCGTGCACGTACAGCGAGGTGCCGGCCGGGATCGGCGGGTTGCCGGTGGACGGGGCGGGGGCAAGCGGCCCGGGCCCGGCAACGAACGCGCCCGCGTCCTGGTAAACGACGTCATCGGCGCTCAGCGCCACGAACAGCACCGCGCCGATGCGAAACGAGTACCAGCGGCCCGCAAGGCCCGGTGTCCCGTTGTGCGGCAGCGCGTACCTGGTCAGGTAGGAGGCGAAGCCCTGCGGCCCGTTGCCGAACTCGATCTCGTGGTTGCCGGGCACCGGCATCCACGGCCGGTTGGCGGCCGACGCCTGGTTGTTGTTGCCGAAGTCCCGCCACACCTGCGGCTGCGCCGCCGGGTTCAGGCCGGCGTAGCACAGGCCGCCGTTGAGCAGGTGGAACAGCGGCTGGAAGGACTCCACCGCCCCGACCGCGTACGCGGACTGACCGTAGGACAGGACCCAGCTGGTGTTCGGCGTCGCGAGGTCGCCGAAGCTGGTGAACCGGAACGCGGCCCGCCCCTCTGGCGCGCTGGTGAACGTGGCGCTGAACGGGTCGGCGGAGTTGCCGTCGTTGTCGGCGGTGACCGCGTACCCGTAGGTCGCGCCGGGACGCAGCCCGTGCACCCGCGCGTGATAGGTCCACACCGTGGTCCCGTTGAGCCCGTCGGTGTAGGCGCGCTCTTCGGCCGGGATGACCCGCTGCCCGATCCGCACCCGGGGCCGCGCCGCCTGGCCGGCGGACGCCCACGAGACCACGACGCTCCGCGCCGGGTCGTCGCCCCAGGTGAGGTGGATCTGCTCCGGCGTGCCGTCGCCATGGGGGCCGGGTCGCAGCCGCCCGCTCGCCGCGCGCGCTTGCGCGGCGGTGGTGGCCGCGAGCAGCCCCGTGCCGCTGGCGGCGAGCACTTGCCGCCTGGACAAGCCGGAGCCCGAGTCATCTGGCATGCGCAGACTTTGCCGTCCGCCGGTAAACGCCTGGTGACAATTGGGAAGGTCGTGTTCCCAGTTCTTGATGAATATTCCGAACGAGCCGTTGCGCCTGCTCAGCGGCCCTCGGCACCGGTTGGGCGGCCGGCCAGGTGCCGGGTCTCCCGCCGTCTGCGGGTGGCCGCTGTCCCGCCAGGTAGGCCGGGGTCACCCTGGTCGGTGCGAAGCGACCTTACTTTCAGGTCATAATCTTCTCACCCTGATGACCGAAATACTGGCCGGCAGGACAGGTGGCATGGCATCCTTTTGCACTGATAAACCTTGCTTACACGTTTTTGCTAAGTGGGGGCGAGCGATCATATGTGTTGGCATGTTCGGCTAATTGTGCAGCCTTTTGTTGTGATGCCATCGGTGTTGTGCCAGGCTGTGGAAATGCCGCCGTGGGATTGTAGCGGGGGAACGGCATGATAAAGGATCTGCTGCCTACCGATCCGGTAACGGTCGGGCACTACCGCCTGCTGGGCCGGCTCGGTGCCGGGGGCATGGGCCAGGTGTATCTGGCCAGGTCTCCCGGCGGGCGGCTGGTGGCGGTCAAGGTCATCCGCCCGGAGCTTGGCGGGGAACCCGGATTCCGCGCGCGGTTCGCGCGGGAGGTGGCCGCGGCGCGCAACGTGGGCGGGATGTTCACCGCGCTGGTCGTGGACGCGGACGTGGAGAGCCCGGTCCCGTGGCTGGCGACGGCGTACGTGGCCGGGCCCTCGCTGTCGGAGGCGGTGGAGGATCAGGGGCCGCTGCCTGTCGATTCCCTGCTCACCCTGTTCGCGGGCCTGGCGGAGGGACTGCAGGCCATTCACGCGGCCGGCGTGGTGCACAGGGACCTGAAGCCGTCGAACGTGCTGCTCGCCCACGACGGGCCGCGGGTGATCGACTTCGGGATCTCCCGGGCGCGCGAGGCCAGCATGCTGACCCAGACAGGGATGGTCATGGGCTCGCCCGGATACCTGTCCCCCGAGCAGGCCGAAGGGTCGGCGGTCGGCGCGCCGAGCGACGTGTTCAGCCTGGGCGCGGTGATGACCTACGCGGCCACCGCCGAGGGACCGTTCGGCAGCGGGCCGACGCCCGCGCTGATGTACCGGGTGGTGAACCGCGAGCCGGACCTGACCCGGGTGCCGGACCAGATCCGCCCGCTGATCGAGCGCTGCCTGACCAAGGCCCCCGCGGACCGGCCGACGCCAAGTGAGCTGCTCGACCAGCTCGGCGAGGGCGCGGTCGGCGCGGTCGGGGAGCCCTGGCTGCCCGAGCCGTACACGATGGCGCTGAACCGCTACGTACCGACGATGAAGACGCCGCCGACGCCGCCGCTTGCCGCATCGCAGCAGTCGCCCGCGGTGGCCGCCCAGGGCGGCTCGCCCGCGCCCTCGCAGCCCGGCGTCCCCGCACCCGACGTGCCGGACGTCGCGGCGGCCGAGCCTGCGGCAGCGCGG
>NZ_JASIAL010000424.1:0-2700 GCF_030042015.1 Trebonia sp.
ACCGCGCTCGTGCCGATGTCGCTTTCCGCGACGAGCAGCATCAGGCTGACCAGCCAGACCACTGCGATAGGGCCGAGGTCGCGGCCCCGCGGCAGGTCGATGCCGAGCACCCGGCGGCCGGCCAGCGACAGCACGTCGCGCTTGGCGACCAGGTAGCCGGCGAAGCTCGCCGCCAATGCCAGCTTCGCGAACTCCTCTGGCTGGATGCTGCCCAGGCCGGGGATCGCGATCTGGATCTTGGCGCCCGTGCCCGCGACCCCGCTGATGCTCGACGGCAGGAACGCGGGCAGCGCGATGAGGATGACCCCGATGAGGCCGAGCAGGTAGGTGTAGCGCTGCAGCACCCGCGGTTCCTTGACAAACACGAGGAAAGCCACGAAGCAGCCGATGCCGAGCAGCGTGTAGACGATCTGCAAGGTCACCGCTGACGAGCCCAGCGTGGTGATCGGGATCGTGGTTCCCTGGGTGTTGACCGGACCCGGATTGCCGTTCCTGCCCGCCTCGTGCAGCCGGTAGATCATCACGATCCCGAGCCCGTTGAGCAGCGCCGCGAGCGGCACGAGCAGCGGGTCCGCGTACGGCGCCCAGCGGCACACCGCCAGGTGAGCGCCGATGATGATCGCCACGAACGCGATCATGTAGGCGACCAGGCTTGACAGCCGCTGGCCCTGCAGGCTGAACGCGGTGTTCGCGAACGCGAACGCCACGATGGCGAACGCGAACACGAGCATGATCAGCTCGGTGCGCCTGCGGCTGGCAGGGAGGTCCTCCGGCGGCTGGCTGCCCAGCGCCGGGGACGGCATCGTGATGCTGCTCACGCAGGCGCCGCCGTCGTCGCGGACGCCTTGGCAGTCGCCCTGGCCGGCGACGGCTTCGCCCGCGGCGTCGCGGTCGGCGTCGCTGTGGTTCCTGTGGTCGGCGAGGTGACCGGCTGGCCGCCCGGGAGCTGGCTCGCCGGAATGCCGAACGCGGACGCGGGCGCGCAGTCGGCCCCGTCGGGCACCGGCGGTTCCGCGCCCGGGCTGGCGGCCGGGGTGACCTTTGTCTTCTTCAGCTGGTCGGCGGCCAGCTCAGCCTGATACCAGTTCCGCAGAGCGGTCCACTTCTGGAGGCAGTCGCTGACCGAGCGCCTGATGCCGTTGACGAGGCTCTGCGCGCTGGCCAGGCTGCTTGCCGGTATCGTCTGCCTGATCATGTCCTGGTTGCTGGCCACCACCTGGCTGAGCGGCACGTCCGTCCGCTGGACGAGGCTGGACAGGCTGATACCCGCGACGCTCTGGTTGACACCGCGGAAGATCGCGACGTTGCCGTCCTGCACGCCGACGTAATACTGGCCCTGGACATACCGCCAGAAGCCGTAGCTGCCGCCGCCGATCAGCAGCACGAGCAGCACGAGCACCGTCGTCACGATCGGCCACCGTCGCTTGCCCTCCGGCTGCCCGCCGTAGCCCTCTTCGTCCTCGTCCTCGTCGTACCGGTGCCTGGCACGATGGCTGTGCCGCCCGCCGCCGGCCGTTCCCGTGCCGGTACTGGCGCCGAAGCCGGGGCCGGTATCGGTGCCGTCCTGCTCCTGCGTGCCGTCCTGGCCGTTGTATCCATTGCTCCACACGCCCGTGGCGTCGTCAGGCAGCGCCCGCTGCGGTGTGGTCCTCGTCAGCCGCATCGCCCGCGTCGCCGGGGAGCTCTGCCGTACCGGGGGGCGCAGCTCGGCAGGAGAGCCTTGCGACGCGGCGCCGGCCAGCACGGGGACGTGGGTCGGCGGCAGCGTCGTGGTCTGCGTGTCGACGACGTCGGCCACGATGCAGGTGATGTTGTCAGGACCGCCGCCCCTGATCGCGAGCTCGACGAGCTGCAGCGTGACCTGGTCCAGGTCCCACAAGGAGCTAAGCGTCTGGTGCAGCGTCTGCTCGCTCACCACGCCGGACAGGCCGTCGGAACAGAGCAGGTAGCGGTCGCCCGCCATCGTCTCGTGCGGGAACAGGTCCGGCTCGGCGACCGTCCTGCCGTCGAGCGCCCGCAGCAGCAGCGACCGGTGGGGGTGCGTGGCCACGTCGTCTTCGGTGATCTTGCCCTCGTCGACCAGCGACTGGACCAGCGTGTGGTCATGCGTTATCTGGTAGAACTGGCCGCTGCGCAGCAGGTAAGCGCGCGAGTCACCGATATGGCACAGCGCCGCGTGGCCGTCCGACCACAGCAGCGCGGTCAGCGTGGTGCCCATGCCCTCGATCGAGGGGTCGGAGGTGATCAGCTCCTGCAGCCGCAGGTTCGCACTCGCGACCCCGTCGGCGAGCGTGCTCACCAGGTCCGCGCCCAGGTCCTCGGCGTCGAGCGAGGAGAGCGAGATGATCGTCTCAGCGGCCGCGACCTCGCCGGCCGCATGGCCCCCCATGCCATCGGCGACCGCGAGCAGGTGCGGCCCCGCGTACGCCGCGTCCTCGTTCCCTTCACGGAGGAGGCCGACGTCGGAGCGTACCACGTAGCGAAGTGCAAGTGTCATCTGCGTAGTTCCAGAACGGTCTTGCCAATGCGGATCGGCACGCCCGTGGGCACCGGCGTGGGGCGGGTCACCTTCTGGCGGTCCAGGTAGGTCCCGTTGGTCGAACCGAGATCTTCAACGATCCACTGTCCGTCCTGCGGAAATATCCGGGCATGTCGGCTTGAAGCGTAGTCGTCATTGAGCACTAGCGTGGCGTCATTCGC
>NZ_JASIAL010000425.1:0-3510 GCF_030042015.1 Trebonia sp.
CGTCGTCGCCGCGGCAGCCCGCGATCAGGGCATCGGTCGCCGGCTCATCGGCCGGGTCGTCGAGGAGGCTCTTGCCCGCGGTTACGAGTACCTGGCCATCCGCCCGGTGGCTCGCAACGTTGCCGCTGTGCGCCGGTTCCATGCCGCCGGGTTCCGGACCCTGGGCGGGCACATCGACCTCACGATGGACCTGGCCCAACGGCGACAGGAGTGGCTGCCGGGAGCCAGCCTGCACGGTCTCGACTTCGACTACTGACAGATCACCTTGCGAGGACCCGGCGGCCTGCCGTGATGAGCGCTACGTCTTGCGGCGGGTGGATGCGGCAGCAGTGGATGTCGCGATAGTGCCGCTCGAGCGGGTTGTTGCGCGTCAGCCCGGGATTGCCAAGCGCGGCGACCGCGGTCTGGACGGCGGTGATGATGGCTCGGGTGACGAGCAGCTTGGCGAGGCCGGCCCTGCGCTCTCCGGCGATGGTCGCGATCCGCTCGGTGGTGGCGATGGGGCGGCCGAGCGCGGACGGCACCCGCTCGTTGGCGAGCATCACGAAGAACTCCTGCGCGGCCCTGGCGATGCCGACGTACAGGGCGATGACTACGAGGCCTGAGGCGCCGAAGCCAGCGGACTCGGCCGCCGCCTGTGCCGTCGGCACGCCAGGGAAGTTCTCCGCGGGGATCTCGACGTTGCCGTAGACGACGTCGTGGGTGCTGCTGGCCCGCAGGCCGAAGTGGTCCCACGTGCGGATGATCTCGATCCCTGGTGCGTCGCCCGGGACGATGGCGTGCCCCACGAGCGGGTCGTCGTCCCCGGTCGCCGCCCACACCATGTGGTAGGCGAGGCCCTCCCCCCCCGGTCCCGTACGCCTTCCTGCCGTTGACCAGCCAGCCGGCCGACGTGCGCGTCACCCCTGGTCGCGGGCAGCCCGCCCCGCGCGGGAGCACCGAGCTCGGGCTCGGCTCGGACCGCGTTGAGCAGGACCGGGCGCGCGACGGACTCGCTGACGACCTTCCGGTACAGGGCGTCAGGCCACTTGCGCAGCCGCGCCTGCTGCAGGTGCTGGAAGATTGTCATGCAGGTGAGGAGCGCGACCGACGGGTCGCCCTTGCCGAGGGCCTGCGCGACCCTGGCCAGCGTCGCGACCGGGATGTCGCGTCCGCCGCATTCTGGAGCGACGCCGAGGGTGAGGATCCCCGCTTCGTGCACCGCCTTGAGCGGTCCCCACGGGAACTCGGCGGTGCGGTCGTAGTGGTCGGCGGTGGCCGCCAGCGTGGCGGTCAGCTGGGCCAGCGCGCCGGCGGAGGCGTCAACGGCGGGCAGCGGCGGCCCGGTCATGGTGTGCCCTTTCCTTGCCCGGTGACTTCCGCGCTGGCAGCCCCGCGCGCCGTGCCCGGCTCGGGCCCGGTGGCCACCGGGCGCTCCTCGTCGGCCGACCACGCCGACCAGGATCCGGGGTACAGGGACGCCTCGACTCCGGCGATCGCCAGCGCGGCGATCTCGTGCGCCGCGGTGACTCCGGAGCCGCAGTACACCCCGACCCGGGCACCGGGTATCGCGCCGAGCCGCGAGAACCTCGCCCGCAGCGCCTCCGGCGCCGCGGGGACGGGCTCGTAGAGCGCGCCCCGGCGAACGATGCCGCCCTCCAGCCGGCTGCGGTGCGTCGGGCAGGTGGTCCGTACCGCCAGCTCCTCTTCCCAGGGGACGGCCGTCGCGGGGGTGGTGGCGATGGCGGCAGCGGGCGCGGCGGCGGCTGGGAGGCCAGCCAGGATCAGCGCGTCCACGTCGGGCACCCGCTCCGACGCCACCAGGCCGACGGCGAACAGCGCCCCGGTGTCCGACCCGACGAGTACGACCGGCCGGGGGCCCCCGAGCTCACCCTCAATCTGCGTCGTGGTCAGCGCGGCGTCCGCGGTGGGGTCGGCAACCCCATGCACGCGGTAACCGGGTCCAACGACGATGTGCGATCGGTATTGACCACGGACGCTTATCGGTCGGGGGCGCCAGTCTGGGCGGAACTGCCAAGCCCTGCGTCATAAGCATCGGTTAGCGGTCCGGCACGCTGGCCATCGAGCGTTTCGCGGATGATGTCGGCGTGACCGGCGTGGCGCGCTGTCTCCTTGATGAGGTGCAGCAGGACCCAGCGCACCGACCTGTCGGCATCGGTGGCTTGCGGCTGACCGAGATCGGCTACCTCCGCGATGACCTGCCCGGTCAGGTCCGCGGTGTCCGCGTAGTAGCCGAGCAGGCCGGCCAGCGTCTCGTCCTGGCCCATCCGGAAGTCATCCGGCCAGTTCTCGATGGGCCACAGCCCGGGTAGCGGTCGCCCGGCGATGCCCGCGACCACCCATCGGCGCTCGGTCCTGCCCGCGTGCTTGATCAGCCCGCCGAGCGACAGGCCGCTGGCTGCCGGGGTGGCTCGCGCCTGCTCGTCTGTCAGGCCGAGAACGCAGGCGCGCAGCGCGTCGCGCTGCTGCGCGAGGAAGGTGAGCAGGCCGTCACGCTCGTCGGCGACCGGCCGGGCGAACAATGGCATGGGGCCATCTTGGTACGGCACGCCACCGGAGTACAGGCCGCGGTCGGCCGGCGGAGCGCCACGGTCGATGATCCCGAGGGTCATCGCTGGTACTTCAGCGAGCCGCTGTAACAAGCGAGCCGCTGTAACAGCTGTCTCCCAGTTCGTCGGGCGGCGCGTCCGGCAGGCATCCGGCCATGGCGTCCGCCGTCGCTTGGCAACGGTTAGCCGGCGATGAGAATGTGCAGGTTGCGGGGGCCGTGCACGCCCTCGACGCGGATGAGCTCGATGTCGCTGGTGGCCGAGGGGCCGGAGATCAGCGTGTGCGGACGGGCCGGGTCGAGCCCGTCGAGCGCGTCGGCGATGTCGGCGGCGATCTGGCCGGCGCCGACCACGACCAGGTGGAAGTCCGGCACCAGGCTCAGCGCGCGGCGGCCCTGGCCGGGGCCGTGGTCGAGGATGATCGTCCCGGTTTCCGCGATCGCCGCCGCGCAGCCGGTGATCACGCCGAACACCTTGTCCAGGTCCCGCGCGGACAGCGGCGGGTCGTCGCGGACGATCCTTTCCGCGACCTGGCCGGGCAGTCCGGCCAGCCACCGCGGCGGCAGGCCAGCGGGGACGACGAACGCGGAGACGCCGGCGAGCACGCCGGCTACGGCGGCAGGCAGACCGGCCGCAGGGACGCGCTCGACGACCGCGCGGTAATCGGCGGCCCGTTCGGCGAACAGGGCCACGATGTCGGTTCCCGCCGGATCGTGGTGTGCGCGCCGGTAGCCGCGCGGCAGGGCCGCGTACGCGGCGTCGACCTCGCCGGGCGGCGCGCTAGGCCCGGTGGCGGCGCGGATCCTGGCGAGGATCTCCTCGCGGGCGGCGTTCACTGCGCGGCTCCGCCTGAGCCGGCCCTGGTGCGGGCCCACCAGGCGCGGAACGACTCCGGCGGCGGGGCGGGCGCGTCGCGTGTGTCGGTCCACGCCGACAGCGGCGGCGGCAGCCGCCGGATGCG
>NZ_JASIAL010000426.1:0-3419 GCF_030042015.1 Trebonia sp.
GGTCGCCGCGGGCATCCGCGTCCCGGCCGCCTCGCCGGCCTGGGCCGGCTGGCCGACGGTGGGGCCGGCGTCGGCACGTGCCGCCGCCTGGCTCTGCTCCCCGAAGAACTCGTCGCGCTTGAGCACGACCCCGATGGCGAGCGCGGCCAGCCCGGCCGCGCTCAGCATGATCGCTATGTAAACCAGCAACAGCTTGCTGGTGACGACGCCGCCGATGAGAACCCCGATGGCGACGACGACCAGCCCGGCGCTGAACCGGATCACCTGTGACTTCTCCTCGTGTCCTGGTGCGCCGGAAACGCTCCTGGGTCAGCGGCGGTCGTGAACCGCGGCGTCACCGCCACGGAAGCCGCCCGCGTGCTGGACGACCTCAGGGACGCCGTACTGGCTGGGCGCCGGCGCGCCGTTGCGGATGGCTGGCTGCCCGAGGCCGGCCGGAAGCTGCGGCGGAGACGCCGGGGCCACGGCAGGGAACGTGCCGCTGTCGGTCACGCCGGCCTCAAGATCACGGAGCTGGCCCTCGAGGTACGCCTTGAGCCTGCTGCGGTACTCACGCTCGAATGCCCGCAGGTCGTCCACCCGCCGCTCGAGTTCCTCGCGCTGCTGGACGAGCGAGCCCATCGCCTGGCGGTGCCGCTCCTGGGCGTCCCGCTCCAGGCTCTCGGCGCGTGCCCTGGCGTCGCCTGTGATCTGCTCCGCCTGCCGGCGGGCCTTGGTGAGCACCTCATCGGCCTCGCGGCGCGCGCGCCCGAGCGTCTCGTCGGCTTCCCTGCGCGCGTCAGCGATCGCCTGGTCGGCGGTCTGCTGGGCCAGCGACAGCACGCGTGCTGCCGTGTCCATGTTGTCCTCGACGGTGTGCATCCCGCCCATCATCATCGGCTCGGGCTGCCTGCGCTCCGGCGGTTCCGGCATCATCATGTCGGACTTGGTCGGATCGGACAGCGGCGAACTCAGTGCCGGGATGCTCGGCTTCCCGCCGCCGCGCAACACCTCAGCCAGCTTGGCCCGGAGTTCCTCGTTCTCCTGGATCAGCCGGTCGAGTTCAGCCTCAACCTCGTCGAGGAAGGCATCAACCTCTTCCTCGTCGTAGCCGGGCCTGAGCCTGGTCGTACTGAACTGCTTGTTCCGCACATCCGCGGGCGTCAGCGGCATCTTGTCTCCTCGGCGCGCTTAGCTGTGTTCTCAGCACGGTACCCGATCGGGACGGGGCACGTTACCTGATCAGAGATGCGGGACTGCCACCTGTAGCAAAATCAGTACCACGATGAACAGCACCATGTAGCTGAGGTCCATGGCTACTGTACCTAGCCGGAGGGGTGGGATGTAGCGGCGTAGGAATTTCAGTGGCGGATCAGTGAGGGTGAAAACCGTCTCGGCGAGCACCAGAACAAGGCCAGTCGGATGCCAGGAACGCGCGAAGACCTGGATCCAGCCGAAGATCATCCTGCCGATGAGCACGAGAAGGTAGATCCACAGCAGGTAGGTGAGGACGATTTTCAGGATGTCCATCACATCACCGCCCTCACGTACGAGTCTCGGGGAGAGGGCTGCTCCGCTAGCTCCGGTTGAACTAGCTCTGGTTGAAGAAGCCCCGCTCCGCGATGCGGGCCTTGTCTTCCGCGGTCACCTCGACGTTCGCCGGGGAGAGCAGGAAGACCTTGTTTGTCACCTTATCGATCGATCCGCGCAGCCCGAAGATCAGCCCCGCCGCGAAGTCGACAAGACGGCGCGCGTCGCTGTCGACCATCTCGGTCAGGTTCATGATCACCGGAGTGCCCTCGCGGAAGTGCTCACCGATGGTACGAGCCT
The DNA here is from genome assembly GCF_030042015.1 of Trebonia sp. Lineage (GTDB taxonomy): Bacteria > Actinomycetota > Actinomycetes > Streptosporangiales > Streptosporangiaceae > Trebonia. The sequence continues at coordinate 1,810 of NZ_JASIAL010000426.1, forward strand.
CATTGTAGGTGCGCGGATGCAGCGTTGTGATCCGGGCGAGCTCGACCTGCTGTGACGGAACGGGCTCCATCCGGTGCTCGCTCACGTAGCCGCCGTAATCGGGACGGACCGCGGGGGCCTCCACCGCGTCCGCCGGCTCGTCGTACTCGTCGTAATCCTCATAATCCTCGTACTTGTCCTGGTACCGGCGATCGTCCTCCACGAGGCCTAGGTAGACCGCCATCTTGCGCATCGCGCTGGCCATCCGTCAGTCCTCCGCTGTGCCCACCCACGCGTCGCCGCGTACCCAATAGCGTTACGCGACGGACATTACATGACGTGAGGCCTTCTGGCTCCGAGCAACGCCGTACCAATTCGCACGTGTGTCGCGCCGGCGTCGATCGCGGGCTCAAGATCCGCGCTCATCCCCGCGGAGACGATGGTCGCGCCCGCCACCACCGCACGCACCGCGGCCGAGCAGGCACGCAGCGGCGCGAAGGCGTCAGCGGGCGCCATGCCCAGCGGCGCCACCGCCATCACGCCGCCGAGCAGCAGCCCCGGCTCGGCCGCCACCGCCCCGGCGATCGCAGGCACCCCGGCTGGCCGGACCCCGCCGCGCGCCGGGTCGCCGTCCAGGCTGACCTGGACCAGGCAGGTGAGCTCACGGCCCGCCGCGCGGGCGGCGGCGCCGAGCGCCTGGGCCAGGTGAGCCCTGTCCACCGAGTGCACCACGTCGGCGTACCTGGCCACGCTGCGGGCCTTGTTGGTCTGCAGCTGGCCGACGAAATGCCAGGTGATCGGCAAGTCCGCGCAGGCGGCCGCCTTGGGCGCCGCCTCGGCGTCCCTGTTCTCCCCGAAGTCGGTCACGCCGAGGCCGCACAGCAGCGCCACGTCGGAGGCCGGCCACGTCTTGGTGACCGCGATCAGCGTCACTCCGCTGGCGTCCCGCGCCGCCGCCGCGCAGGCCGCGTCGATCCTGCTCCTGACCTGCGCCAGGTTGGCGGCGAGCTCGGCGCGGCGCCGGTGCGACCGGCTCAGCTCACTTGAGGAAGTCAGGGACATCCAGGTCGTCGTCCTCTTCGAAGACCACCGGGCGGCGGCGCCCGGCGCCCGCATCGAAGACCTTGTCGGCCGCGCCGGACCGCCCGGAGTCCTTCCACCCGGACGCGGACGACCCGGCACCGTGCCCGGCGCCGGCGGCGCCCGGGTCGAACCCGGAGTCGGCGTAGGCGGAGCTGGCCGGGTCATCGTCGTCCCCGTCCTGAGCGACGAACGACACGGGCGCGGGAACATAGCCGGCCGCGACGTCGGCCGCTTGCCGCGCCGGCGCGGCGGCGGCCGAGACCGTCTGCCCCGGGGCGCCAGCGCGGCCCGCGGACCCGGACAATCCGGCGGCAGCGGACGAGTCCGGCGAGGACGCCGCGGCACCGTTGCCCGGGCGGCCCGCGCCCTGGGCCGCGCCGGAGGCGGCCAGCCCGCTAGCCGGCCCCGAACCGCCTGCTGACCCCGAACCGCCCGATGGTCCAGAACCGGCCGCTGACCCCGAACCGCCTGCTGAATCCGAACCGACAGCTGACCCCGAACCGCTGGACACCGCCGAGCCGGGTGATGCCACGGGCGCGCCGTGACCC
>NZ_JASIAL010000427.1:0-6327 GCF_030042015.1 Trebonia sp.
CCGGTCCTCCCGGCCCGGAAGATCCCCGCCTTCCGCTCGATGTGGCAGGAGGGCCCGTGGGTGCGGCTGGCGGTGACGCTCAGCGTTGTCGGCATCCTCGCCCACGTGATCGCGGTCCTCACCCGCGGGCTGGCGGTGCACCGCGCGCCCTGGGGCAACATGTACGAGTTCGTCACCGCGCTCACCTGCGTAGCGGCGATCTTCTTCCTCTACATCATGATCCGCTACCGTGCCTGGGCGCTCGGCGTGTTCGTGATGGGCTCGGTGGTCGTCGCGCTCGGGCTCGCCGAGACGGTCATCTACACCGCGGCGGGCCCGCTCGTGCCCGCGCTGCAGTCGTACTGGCTCAGCATCCACGTGACCGCGATGACGCTGTCGACCGGCATCTTCTTCGTCGCGGCGGTGCTGGGGATCATGTACCTGGTCGCGGAACGGTACCGGGCCCGGATCGCGGCAGGCAAGGCGGAGCCGGGCAACGGGCTGCTCGACCGGATCCCGCCGTCCGCGACGCTGGACAAGCTGACCTACCGGACGGTGATCTTCGGATTCCCGGTCTGGACATTCGGCGTCATCGCCGGCGCGATCTGGGCGGACCAGGCATGGGGCCGCTACTGGGGCTGGGACCCCGTCGAGACCTGGGCGTTCATCACGTGGGTGCTCTACGCCGCCTACCTGCACGCGCGCGCCACGGCGGGCTGGCGCCGCTTCGCGAACTACGTCCAGCTCCTCGGCTTCGCCAGCCTGGCGTTCAACATCCTGGTCGTCCAGGTCTTCATCACCGGCATGCACTCCTACGCCGGCGTCGGCTGACCGGCGCGCAGCCTGCGCCCGGCGGGCGAGATAGCTGGTCCCGCTTGAGGTTGCCGCGCGTGCTGGCGGCGGGGCCTGTTGCAATCTCGGGAAGCTGAGGGGCTGCGTCGCCGCTCCCTCGGGTGCATGTCAGCTGGTCAGCTGATGTGCGTGTGAGCAGTGCGGCAAGGGCGTGGCAGGCTGGCCGGTGCCCGGGCGGCTGTCCGGCGGGCGTCTCAGATTGTGGGACGGCGTCGGGAACTTAGGACCCGGGCCGCAGCTTTATTGCCCGTTTTATGCCGATTTCCGGATGCCGCTCGGCTCCTATCTTGGGCAGCGCCCGCGGACCGCGCCCGGTATGGGTGGTTTGTCCGCTGGCAGGCTGGGCGGCTTAAGTTCCTGGCATTGCAACCCTATTGGCGGCGTGGCCCCCACCGCTAAAGACGCCGCGAACCGCAGCGGCGGCCGCACGGGCCGCAGCGCCGGACCGCGCCCCGCCGCCCGGCCGCGACGAGCCGCCTTCCCCGCGCGACCCGGTTCCGCCTGGCGGACAGCAACCGGCGGACAGCAACCCGCGGACAGAAATTGGCCACTGCCCGCCCCGCGCATAAAGACATACGCCGTTCTCGACAGTCGGCATAAGTAGAACGCAGTCACACTGGTACCGTGAGCTTAGGCTCTGGAGCGGACGGATGTTCGGTGCGACGAAACTACCTGCAGGAATTAGCGGACCGGTCTGTGATGGAAGCGCTGCGGTGGGTAAAATGTCCGACCAAGACAGAGCCCGCGCGAAACATCCTTGATTATGGAAAAAACAGCCGATACATCCCATAAAGCGCATATGTCATGCGGCATGCGCCGCACGGCGCGCTCGGCGCATGAAGTGCGCGGATGGCTGGCAGCGTCGCCGGCCGGGTGCGACGCCGAAACACGGCGGGCGGAAGCCGACGACGACAGCGGGTGCAATGCCGCGGGCAGACCCGGCGGGCCTCGCCCGCTCGCCCAGGTTACGGGGGCTGCTGAGATTACGAGGATTGCTGAGACTACAACGGCCGCGAGGGCCGCCGGGGCCGCGAGGGCCGCCGGGCCAGCGGAGACCAGGCCGAGCGTGGTTTCCGCCCCACGCATGCGGGAATGTGCCGTTACGCCAGCATGTCAGCGTTGCGTCCCTGCGTGTATGGTTGACCCGTCGGCGCGGCGCGAGACGGGTGCGCGGCGTCCTGGCTGCCGGACGCGACTGACTCGCGGGAGCGGCGTCCGGCTCCCGGTACGGGGAACACGGCGGGACGGGCGGCGAGGTGCCCGCGCAGCGCACTGCCACGAACTCGGAAATAGACAGGGGGCATATGGTGCGGCAAACGGGACAGCCATTCAGCGGGCGCCCCGGATTTCGCGGCTATCACTGTGCGAGAGCCTGAGTAACGTCCAGGACCTGCTGGCAGCTACCTTGGGTAATCGTTCGATCGCCTACAGTAATATATTTGGATTTGTGATGACATAAACGGAGGTTCGCGTTGCCGAAAGGGTGCTTGACTCGCTAGTTTCCCCTCCCGTCCAACCTTTTTCACGACGAAACCCGAGGTGACCCCGAGTGGCTCTTCCTCCCCTTACTCCCCAACAGCGCGCCGACGCCTTGCAGAAGGCTGCGATAGCGCGCAAGGAACGCGCCGAGGTGAAGAATCGCCTCAAGCGCGGCGCGACGACCCTGTCCGAGGTCATCAAAGACGGGTCTACCGACGACGTCATTGGCAAGATGAAGGTCTCGGCCCTGCTCGAGTCGCTGCCAGGTGTCGGCAAGGTCCGCGCGAAGCAGATCATGGAGCGGCTCGGCATCGCCGAATCCCGCCGGGTGCGCGGCCTCGGAGCGAACCAGCGGGCGGCCCTCGAGCAGGAGTTCGGTGCCGATATCTGAACCTGGCAGTCGGCGCCGCACGCGGTCGGCACGGGCGCGAGGGCATGGCTGTCCCGCCCGGCGGTAAAGAGCGCGAGGCGGTAGCCGCAAGGGGAGCCGCGCCCGTCGGCGTCGGCGCGCCCGCGGCGCGGAGGAATTCACGACTGACTGTGCTCTCCGGACCCTCCGGGGTCGGGAAGAGCACAGTCGTCGCGGAACTTCGCCGCCGCAGCCCGGAGATCTGGATTTCTGTTTCCGTCACTACCCGAAGCCCGCGGCCGGGAGAAGTGGACGGGCGGGAATATCATTTTGTGGATGACCGCGAGTTTGACCGCATGGCGGCGGCCGGAGAACTTTTGGAGCGGGCCGAGTTCGCGGGCAACAAATACGGCACCCCACGGGAACCGGTGCGGCGGCAGCTTGAGCACGGCGTGCCGACGCTGCTGGAGATCGACATAGCGGGCGCCCGGCAGGTCCGCCAGGCGGTCAAGGGCGACGCCCTGTTCGTGTTCCTTAAGCCCCCGTCCTGGGCGGAACTGGTGCGCAGGCTGACCGCCCGCGGTACCGAGCCACCCGAGGTCGTGGAGCGGCGCCTGGCGGTAGCACGGGAAGAACTCGCCGCGGCCAGCGAGTTCGACGTGACGCTGGTGAACACTTCCGTCCAGGAGGTCTGCCGGCAGATGGTAACGTTGATTAACAGCGATCAATGAGGAAGGCCTAACGTGGCAGGGACCCCGTCCGCAGACGGCATCATCAACCCGCCGATCGACGAGCTCTTGGATGTCGTGGACAGCAAGTACCAGCTCGTGATCATGGCGGCTAAGCGGGCGCGCCAGATCAACGCCTACTACTCGCAGCTCGGCGAGGGCCTGCTTGAGTACGTCGGCCCGCTGGTTGAGACGCGCGTCCAGGAGAAGCCGCTGTCCATCGCCCTGCGCGAGACCCGCGAGCGGCTCCTCAAGGTGGAGTCCGCGGAAGCCTGAGGCGCGGCGTCCCGGCCTCCCGGCCGCCCAGGCACGGCCGACATGGCGCGAGTCATCCTTGGCGTCGGCGCGGGAATCGCCGCGTACAAAGCATGCGAGCTGCTGCGCCTGCTGAAGGAAGCCGGCCACCGGGTGCGCGTCGTTCCCACCCCGGACGCGCTCCGCTTCGTTGGCGAGCCGACGTGGGCGGCGCTGTCGGGCGAGCCGGTGACCACCGAGGCGTGGTCTGACGTGTCCGAGGTGCCGCACGTCCGGCTGGGGCAGACAGCGGATCTGGTCCTCGTGGCGCCCGCGACCGCGGACCTGCTCGCCCGCGCCGCCGTCGGCATGGCGTCGGACCTGCTCACCGCGACGCTGCTGACCGCGCGCTGCCCGGTCGCCTACGCGCCCGCGATGCACACCGAGATGTGGGAGCACCCGGCCACCCAGCACAACGTGGCCACCTTGCGCGAGCGCGGCGCCATCGTCATCGATCCCGCCGTCGGCCGGCTGACCGGCCCGGACACGGGCAAGGGACGGCTGCCCGAACCAAGCGAACTGTTCGCGCTGGCGGAATCAATTCTTTCCTCCCGAACGGACAGTGGCGCCTCCCCAGCCTCCGCTCAGGCGCGGAACGGCGCGCAGCCGGCCCGCGAGCAGGCCCTGGCTGGCCGCAGGGTCCTGATCTCCGCGGGCGGAACGCGCGAGGAACTCGACCCGGTCCGATTCCTCGGGAACTGGTCCACGGGCAGGCAGGGCTACGCCTTCGCCCGGTCGGCGATCGCCCGCGGCGCGGACGTGATCCTAGTCGCCGCGAACGTGGAACTCGCCGACCCCGCCGGGGTGGAGGTCATCCGGGTGGTGTCGGCGCGCGACATGCACGCCGCGATGCTCGCCGAGGCCGCGGCGGCCGACGCGATCGTGATGACCGCCGCGGTCGCCGACTTCCGCCCGGTGACTCGCAGCGATTCGAAGATCAAGAAGGACGGCCGGGTACCTGACCCCATCGCGCTCACCGAGAACCCGGACATTCTGGCCGACCTGTCAGCCCGCCGCGCGGCGTACGGCCCGGCGAACCAGGTGGTGGTCGGATTCGCGGCCGAGACCGACCCAGACATGAACGCCGCGCAGGCGAAGCTGGCCCGCAAGGGATGCGACCTGCTCGTGGTCAACCCAGTGGGAAACGGGCGCGGCTTCGGCAGCGGCGACAACGAGGCCATCGTGCTCGGCGCGGACGGGACGCAGACGCCCGTACCACGGCGGTCCAAGGACGCGCTCGCCGATATTGTGCTCACGCTTGTAGCGGCGCGCCTGAAGTTAGTGAGCTACCACATTGACGACTCCTTCCGGCTAGACTCGGCGGGTCGCGACTTATGGATGGAGACGAACGTGGCCCGTCGGCTGTTTACCTCGGAATCGGTTACGGAAGGTCATCCCGACAAGATGGCCGACCAGATCAGTGATGCCGTCCTCGACGCGATGATCAAGGACGATCCCGACAGCCGGGTGGCGGTGGAGACGCTGGTCACCACGGGGCAGGTCCACGTGGCGGGTGAGGTCACGACCAAGACATATGTGGATATACCCGGCATAATACGCGAGAAGATCCTGCAGATCGGATACGACTCCTCGGCCAAGGGGTTCGACGGGGCGTCGTGCGGCGTGTCCGTCTCGATCGGCTCGCAGTCCCCCGACATCGCCCAGGGGGTGTCTGACGCGTTCGAGTACCGCGAGGGCGAGGGCACCGACGACCACGACAGGCAGGGCGCCGGCGACCAGGGCCTGATGTTCGGGTACGCCTGCAGGGAAACTCCCGAGCTAATGCCGCTGCCGATCATGATGGCGCACAAGCTCGCCAGGCAGCTCGCGCAGGTGCGCCGTTCCGGCACGGTCCCCTACCTGCGTCCCGACGGCAAGACGCAGGTGACCGTCGAGTACGCGGGGGATCGGGGGGTTCCGGTCAGGCTGGACACGGTTGTCGTTTCCACGCAGCACGCGCCGGACATCAACCTGAAGGAACTGCTCGCCCCGGACGTCAAGGACTACGTCGTGGAGCCGGTGATCGCCGGCTTCGACATCGACACGACCGGGTACCGGCTGCTCGTCAACCCGACCGGGCGGTTTGAGACCGGAGGCCCGATGGGCGACGCCGGCCTGACCGGACGCAAGATCATCATCGACACCTATGGCGGCATGGCCCGTCATGGCGGCGGGGCGTTCTCCGGCAAGGATCCCTCGAAGGTGGACCGCAGCGCCGCGTACGCGATGCGCTGGGTCGCCAAGAACGTGGTGGCGGCGGGCCTGGCCGACCGGTGCGAGGTGCAGGTCGCCTACGCCATCGGCAAGGCCGCGCCGGTCGGGCTGTACGTGGACTGCCTCGGCACCGAGCGGGTGCCGCAGGACCGGATCGCCGATGCGGTGCTGCGGGTCTTCGACCTGCGCCCGGCGGCCATCATCGCCGACCTGGACCTGCTGCGGCCGATCTTCGGCCGCACCGCGTGCTACGGCCATTTCGGTCGCGAGGAGCCCGACTTCTCCTGGGAGCGCACCGACCGGGCCGCGGCGCTGGCAGCCGCCGCCGGCCTGTAGCGCGTATTGGCTTATTCGTGGTTATCCAGACATTCCTTTCGTGCTGCTTTACCATCTTTACCAACTCTCCGAAAGCCGATCCGATGCGGGCCTGGT
>NZ_JASIAL010000428.1:0-14440 GCF_030042015.1 Trebonia sp.
TCAACCGGCTTGCGCGCTCGGCGCGACAGGCTCATCGCGCCGTGAGCGTGATGACCGACCAGCCGTACTCGCGCGCCGCGCGCTTGAGCTCGAGCACGGTCGGCTGGTGCCCGTCAGGCCCCGCGATGCCCAGGTTACGGCTCGCCTTGAGCCAGCCGAGGCGGCTGATGACCTCCTGGTAGGCAACCGCCACGGCGGCCGGGTCCTCCTCGAGCATGGCGCGCATGGGGTGCCGTCGGCCGCGCAGCGTCACCTCCACGTCGGCCCCGCCGCGAAGGTTCACCCGCCAGTGAGCGCTGGTGACGACCGTCAGCCGCCCGTCGATGTCGACGTAGTTGACCGGAATGTCGTACTGGCGGCCGGTCAGGCGGCCGGTGATGTGCAGCACGAGGACCGCGTGATCCATCAGCCCGTGCAGCTGCGAGCCCAGCAGCAGGCGCACGAATGGGTTGCCCATCTTGACGAGCGTGCGCGGCGGCACCACTTGGTGGACGGGAGTTTGCTTCGCAGGGCTGGTCATCTGGAGTCACCTCCCAGTTACCAGCCTGCCGCCGTTCCGCCGTCGCGCCAGGGGCGTTGGTCACCAATCCGGGCGTCAGCTCCAGGACGTTCCGTTCCAGTGGACGACGAGGGTCGAGGCGTAGTCGGTGGTCCCTACCGCCCAGATGTCGGTCCGGGAGACGGCGGCGCCGGCCTCCAGCTGGTTGAGGTAGCCGGCGGGCGGGTTGGGGCTCGGGATCACCGACCAGCGCTGGTGAATGCTGTTCCAGTGCTCGATCAGCGTCTGGCACGGCGGGCCGCCGCTGCTGCAGCGCGACGGGTTCGTGTAGCCGAACGCCCAGATGTTGTTCGTCCACGAGAACGTCACGCCCTGCAGCGAGGAATCGCCGCCAGGGGTGGGGCTGGGCGCGTATGTCCACTTCTCGCCGTTCCAGTCCATGGTCAGCGTGTGCTCGACGTTACCGACGACGGCGGCCCCGACGGCCCAGGCGTTGCCTGCGGAGATCGCCGTCACGCCCTTGAGGAAGCTCTTGCCGCTGCCAGGCAGGTTCGGGCTGGGCACCCGCGTCCAGGTCTTGCCGTTCCAGTGCTCGATCAGCGTGCCGCTTGCCCCGCTGTTCGGGCCGGTCCAGCCGACCGCCCAGGCGTCCGAGGCCGATGTCGCCGCCACCGAGTTGAGCAGCCCGCCGTGCGGGGGATCCTGGACGTGCTGGATCGTCCAGGTCTTGCCGTTCCAGTGCTCGATCAGCGGGGTGGTCGCGGCCGGCACGCCCGGTCCGCCTGGCGCGACCGCGCCGACCGCCCAGGCGTTGCTTGGCGAGGTCGCCGCGACGGAGTTGAAGTATCCGCCGCCCGGCGGATCAGGAGTGGCCACGTCGGTCCAGGACGAGCCGTTCCAGTGCTCGGCCAGGGGTGCGGACGGGCTGCCCCAGTTGGTGCCGCCGACCGCCCAGACGTCGGCGGCCGAGCTGGCGGCCACGCCGTTGTAGTAGCCATTAGCGGTCTCATACTCCGCCCACGTGCTGCCGTTCCAGTTCAGCGCCAGCGAGCCGGTCGGATAGAGCCCGACCGCCCAGACATCGTCCGCCGAGACGGCCGCCACGCCGTACAGGCGATCGGGAACAGTCGGGTACTGCGCACCGGACGCGGCTCCGGCCGCGGCCGCCTGCGGGACGGTGAGCGCGAGGCTCGCCGCCGCCACGCAGATTGACAGCGCGCAGGCGGACAGGGACCAGCCACGAGCCTTCACTGGCTCCTCCAGGGTGGGTTAGCTCCAGGACGTTCCGTTCCAGTGCTCGATGAGGGTCGAGGCGTAGTCGGTGCTGCCCACCGCCCAGATGTCGCTGCGCGACACCGCCGAGATACCCCACAGCACGTTGAGGCCGGAGTTCGGCGCGTTGGGGCTCGGGATCACCGACCAGCGCTGGTGAATGCTGTTCCAGTGCTCGACCAGCGTCTGGCAGCTCGGTGCGCACCCCGAGGGGTTGGTGATGCCCACTGCCCAGATGTTGTTCGTCCACGAGTGCGTCACGCCCAGGAACGCGGCGTTGCCGCCCGGCGTGAGGCTGGGGGATATCGTCCACTGCACGCCGTTCCAGTACAGGGCCAGCGTCTTGGGCAGGCCGCCGACGACGGCCTGTCCGACGGCCCAGGCGTTGTCGGCCGAGACGACAGTCAGGCTCTGCAGGAGGTTGGCGCTCGCACCCGCTACGTTCGGGCTGGGCACCCGCGTCCAGGTGTCGCCGTTCCAGTGCTCGATCAGGGTCTGCTGGCCGGTGCCCTCGCTGGCCGCGCCGGTGTAGCCGACCACCCAGACGTTGTCTGGCGAGATCGCCGCGACCCCGGTGAACTGGCCGCCGGCCGCGGGGACCTGGTACTTCTGGATGGTCCAGGCGTTGCCGTTCCAGTGCTCGATCAGCGGGGTGGTCGGCGAGGGGATGCCCGGCCCGGGCCCGGCCAGGCCGACCGCCCAGGCGTTGTCGGGCGACGTCGCGGCGACGTCGCTGAACTCACCGCCGCCCGGCGGGTTCGGGGTGGGGACGCGGGTCAGCGTCTTGCCGTTCCAGTGCATGGCCAGCGTCTGCGACGGGCTGAACCAGTTGGTACCGCCGACCGCCCAGACGTCGCTGGCCGACGAGGCGCCCACGCCGTTGAAGTAGCCGGGGCTGGCCTCGTACTGCGCCCAGGTGCTGCCGTTCCAGTTCAGGGCCAGCCAGCCGGTCGGATAGAGCCCGACCGCCCACACGTCGTTGGCCGAGATGGCCGCCACGCTGTACAGGCGATCGGGGACCGCCGGGTACGCCGCCGCGGACGCGGGCCTGGTCACGGCCGCTGTCGCGGCCTGCGGGAGGGTGAGCGCGAGGGTCGCCGCCCCGGCGCAGAGTGACAGGCAGCAGATGGACAGGGACCAGCCGTGAGCCTTCATCGGCTCCTCCGGAGTACGGGGGCAGGGCAGGAGCACTCGCGGGTTGTGTCCAGGCCTATGATCGCGCGAGCGCGGGAGCGTTGTACAGACGCAGGTGCAGGGCCGTGTAGCGGCGCAGGGCCAGCAGCTGCGGGGCCGGCAGCCGGTCGCAGGCGCAGTCCCAGTGCAGGCTCACCCACTCGCCGGGCCGCAGCCCGGTGAGGAAGCCGGGCGCGACCTGGGATGGCGCCGGCGGGCCGAGGCCGAGCACGGACCCGTCCCAGGTGAGCGGACGGCGCTGGACCACGAGCGGGTCCGCGGTCACCACCCGGCCCCAGCCGATCCGGCAGCTGTCCAGCACGTGCAGGGATGGCTGGGTGCGGCCCGCGCGGAGCAGGCCGGTCCACGGGTACACGCCGAACACGTGGAAGCTGTGGTGCGGCACCGCGCCCGCCGGGATCGCGGCGGCTATCGACTCCCAGCCGCGCCCGGCCCGGGCGCGGAACCGCTCATCGAGGAACGCGCCGTAGTCGGCGACCCGCACGTTCTCCAGCAGGCTGTTGCCGACCCAGTACGCCTCCACGACGCGGGCGTCCAGCGGGTCCGCGAGCCCGTTGGCCGCCGCGATCAGCTGCAGGTACGGCCAGGCGCCCGCGAAGCCCCTGGCCAGTCGCACCAGGCCGGGACCTGACTGCCCGGCGAGGGCATGGCCGCGCAAGGCAGCACTGTCGGCTGGGCCGCAAAGCCCGCGCTCGTTCGGGGGAAAGGCATAGCGGGCGAAAAGCAGCGGGCCGGCGATCACCGGACGCCTGCCAGCGCGGGACCTGTCTTTTTCCTTGCCTTCCTTGCCGCCAGCAGGACGAGCGCGGTGCCTGCCGCGACAAGCGCCAGGCCGGGCCACTGCGGCGCCAGGGCCTTGCTGCCCGACTGGAGCAGCGCGGTGATGATGGCGGCGGGGACGAGCAGCGCGGTCACGTCGATCGCGCCGACCCTGGCGAGCGCGGCGTACCACGCGCCGACGTAGCCGGCCAGGATCAGGCCGGTCGCGATCGCCCACGACCACTGGTGCCAGCCGATCGCTTCCAGCGTGCTCCACCGGGTGGTCGCCAGCGTGTACGCGATCAGGATGACGACGCCGCCGCCCATCCGCGCGGTGGCCACGGTCAGCGGGGAGAGCCCGGACAGCAGCTTCCTGGCCACGACGGTCTCGGCGGCCCACAGCAGGGTGGCCGCGAAGATCATCGCCTCCCCCGCGCCGAGGCCGATGCCGCCGATCCCGCCGCCGAGCAGCGCCTGTCCCCAGACCAGGCCGGCGATCGCGGCGACGTGCCACAGGCTCAGCCGCTCGCCAAGCAGCGGAACGGCCAGCAGCGCCACCCAGATCACCAGGGTCTTCTGGATGAACGCGGCGTTGGCCGAATCGACCCGCGCCAGGCCCTGGAAGAACAGCACGAACGGGACGCTGCCGCCGATGACCGCGACGGCGGCAAGGCCGGCCCACTGGCCCGGCCGGCGCGGGCGGGTGAAGCCTTCACGCGGCGCCCGCCTGGTGGCGTACGCGAGCGCCGCGGCGAGCACGATCGCGGCGATGAGGTTCTTGGCGGTGGTGTAGACGGTCGCGCCGCCGAAGCTGGCGAACGCGGGGACCGCGTAGGAGTTGGTGTAGACCGCGAAGCCGCTGATGACGGCGGCGGCCAGCGCCAGGGCCAGGCCGGCGCGGGTTCTCATGACTCCTCCTCCTCCTCCTCCTGGGCGTCGAGGATCCGCAGCACGTAGCCGCAGTGGATGAGGACGCTGTCGCCGACGCCGGCCTGCGGGCAGGTGAGCAGGCACGCCGGGACCGCGGCGGCGCCCGTGTCGACGAGCGCCATCGGGACGCCGTCCTCGTCGCGGAGCGCGCTGATCACGCCGACCGTTCCCAGGCACATCGGCTAGACACCCGCCTTCAGCTCTTTGAGCAGCTGGCTGGTCACGGCGTCCGCCGCGGCCTCGACCCGCGGCGACAGCGGGGCGCCGAGCTCCCAGCGGGCACCCTCGATGCCGAACCCGGCCAGGTGCCTGGGCAGCCGGTCAAGCGCGCGGGCGAGCTCGACGACGTCGGCGAGGCTGAACGTGTGCGTGCCGCGATGCCGGAACCGGTCGGTGAGCGCGTCCGCGGTGCCGAACCGGTAGATGGTCCCCGGTGTCCCGCCGGAGCAGACCGCGTCGACCACGTACACGACGCTCGCGCCAGTCCAGGCGTCGAGCAGCGCCAGCTGGTCGCCGATCAGCTCCCGCACGACGACCTGGCCGGGCACGGTGGCCGCGCGGATTTTCCTGGCGACCGCCAGGCCCGCCGCGTCGTCGCCCCGGTCCGGGTTGCCGATGCCGATGAGGAGGATCATGTCTGACTCACCGCCCCTGTGCTTGTGCCTTGCTTGTGCCTTGCCTGTGCGCTTGCGCCACGCGGAGGTTGAGGAAGTGCGCCGCGCAGGAGATGCACGGGTCGTGGTTGCGGACCGCCTGCTCGCATTCGCTCGTCAGCTTTTCGTGCTCCAGGTCCAGGCGGGTGGCGGCGAAGTCCTTCAGGTCGGCCTCGATGGCCCGCTGGTTCTGCGAGGTCGGCGGGACGATCTTCGCGTCGGCGATCGTGCCGTCGCCGGTGATCGTGTACCGGTGGTAGAGCAGGCCGCGCGGGGCTTCTGTGCAGCCGTAGCCGGTCGCGGTCCCTTCGGTCCGCTCGGTCCGCTCGGTCCGCTCGGTCCGCGGGACCGGCCTGACGTCGACCGCCGGCGGGTCGGGCGGCTGGTAGCGGTGGATCAGCCGCAGGGCCTCGTCGCAGGCGAACAGCAGCTCGACGGCGCGCACGATGATGCTGCGGAACGGGTTCGTGCACGTGGCCTGCAGGCCGGCCGCGGCCGCGGCCTGCCGGATGGCCGGTGGCAGGCGGCCGGAGTTCAGGCTGTAGCGGGCCAGCGGGCCGGTCAGGTACGTCCTGCCGTCGAGCACCGAGTGCAGGGCGGTGGAGTGCGGGACCTGGAATTCGGTGAAGTGGCTGTCGTACTCGGCCGGGGTGATGTCCAGGCCTGTGCTTGAGACCACGCGGCCCGCCGTGATCGGGTACTGGGCGGGGTGGCGCAGCGCGACGAACTCATAGTCGCGGTCGAAGTCGGGGAAGTCGAAGCCCGCCACCCATTCGACGGTGTCCGCGGCGTCGCGGCGGGCCTGGTCGAGCGCGGGGACCAGCGCGGCGAGCTCGGCGGGGGCGGGCGCCTTGTAGAAGCCGCCGACCTTGACGTTGACCGGGTGGACCGAGCGGCCGCCGATGACCTCCATCAGGCGGTTCCCCGCCTTCTTGATCCGCAGCCCGCGGCCGACGATGTCCGGGTGGTCGCGGGCGAGGTCGATGCCGCTGGCGTAGCCGAGGAAGTCCGGGGCGTGCAGCAGGTACACGTGCAGCGCGTGGCTTTCGATCCACTCGCCGCAGTACAGCAGCCTGCGCAGCGCACTGATTTCTTGTGTGACGCTGGCCTGGCAGGCGTCCTCGATCGCCTGGCAGGCGCTCATCTGGTAGGCCACCGGGCAGATGCCGCAGATCCTGGCGGTGATGTCCGGGGGCTCGGTGTAGCGGCGGCCGCGCAGCAGCGCCTCGAAGAACCGGGGCGGCTCGTAGATGTCGAGCCTGGCCTCGGCCACCTCGCCGTTCTCGACGATGATCTCAAGGCCGCCCTCGCCCTCGACGCGGGCCAGGGCGGGGACGCTGATGTTCCTGCTGATCCTGGTGCCGTGGGTCATGGTCTCCTCGCCTCCCTGGCCGCCTCGCGGGCCGCCTGCTCCTGGGCTGCCTCCTGGGCTGCCTCCTGGGCCGCCTCCTCCTGGTCCGCCTCCCGGTCCGCCTGCTCGGCCGCGGCGCGGAAGGGCTCCGCGGCGGCGGTGAAACCGCGGAACGCCCTGGCGCGGGCGGGGCCGTCCGCGCCGAGCTCGCGCCAGCGCGCGGACAGCGCGGCGGTATTCGGCGACTCCATCGGGCCGAAGCAGCCGTAGCAGCCCCGGCCGACGGCCGGGCAGAGCGCGCCGCAGCCGGCCTGGGTCACCGGCCCGAGGCAGGGCGTGCCGTGCGCGACAAGCACGCACGTCCGCCCGGCGCGCTTGCATTCGACGCACACGCTGTGCCCGCGGACGTTCGGCCTGCGCCCGGCGAGCAGCGCCTGGATGACCTCAAGCAGCTGCCGCTTGTCGACCGGGCAGCCGCGCAGCTCGAAGTCGACGGGCACGTGGTCGGCGACCGGCGTGGAGGTGCGCAGCGACTTGATGTACTCCGGGCGCGCGTACACCACGGGCGTCGGGTCGTCGGTGAAATTGCGCAGCGCCTGGATGCCGCCGGCCGTGGCGCAGGCGCCGATCGTGACCAGGCAGCGGGACGCGGCGCGGACGGCGCGGATGCGCTCGGCGTCTTCGCTGGTCGTGATCGAGCCCTCGACGAGCGACAGGTCGTACGGGCCAGGCTCCACATGGCTTGATGCCTCGGCGAACGACGCGATGTGCACGGATCCGGCGATCGCGAGCAGCTCGTCCTCGCAGTTCAGCAGCGTGAGCTGGCAGCCGTCGCAGGAGGAGAACTTCCAGACCGCGAGGGTGGGCGGGGTCGGCGGGGTCGGCGGGGTCGGCGTCATCGTCACACCTCCCGGATGCCGAGCCAGGGGGCCAGCTGCCGGTAGCAGAAGACCGGGCCGTCGCGGCAGACCAGGAACGGCCCGAGCTGGCAGTGGCCGCACAGTGCCGCCGCGCACTGCATGTTGCGCTCCATCGACAGGTACACCCGGTCGGCGGCGACGCCGGCCTTCAGCAGCGCCCGGACGCTGAACCGCATCATGACCTCCGGGCCGACGATCAACGCGGTGGCGGACCCGGGGTCGAAGGGCGCGAGCTGGATCAGGCCGGGGACGACGCCGACGACGCCGCGCCAGTCGCTGGTGGCCGTGTCGACCGTGACCTGCACGTCCAGGTCGAACCGGGAGCGCCAGCCGGCCAGCTCGTCGGTGAACAGCAGGTCGGCGGGGGTACGGGCGCCGTACAGGAGCACGACCCGGCCGAAGCGCTCCCGTCGGCGCAGCGCCTGATAAAGGGCCGGGCGCAGCGGGGGCAGCCCGATGCCGCCCGCGACGATCACCAGGTCGCCGCCCTCGGCGGCGGCCACCGGCCACGACGTGCCGTACGGGCCGCGGACCCCGGCCAGCTGCCCCGGCTGCAGCGCGCACAGCGCCCTGGTGACCAGGCCGACGTCCCTGATCGTGTGCAGCACGTAGCCGGTGTTGGCGGGATCGCCGCTGATCGAGATCGGAACCTCGCCGATGCCTGGCACCGAGACCATGTTGAACTGGCCGGGCAGGTACCCGAACGGCCGCGGCGGGGTGAGCCCCAGCGTGACCACGTCCGCGGTCTCACGCTGGACGGTGGTCACCCGCCACGTGCCCGGCTCGATCCAGGACTTCGGCGCCTGCACCCGGGGCACCCGCTTGTCAGCGATCGTGGGCATGGCCGTACACGTCCAGCAGCTGCAGCCGGGTGGCCTGCAGCCGTTCCGCGGTCAGGCCGGCGAACCGGCGCATGAGCTCATAGCCGAGGCGCGGGTCGTCCTCGCACTTGCGGCGCAGGCACGCCCCGTCGATCCGCACCGCGCGGACCCGATCGATGGCCCGCCCGTCGAACTCCCAGCGGTGCGGCTCGATCAGCCAGGAGAACCCGGCCACGTCGCCCTCGCCGAGCGTCTGCACCACGAGGGCACCGCGGCCGGGGGCGGTGATCTCCAAGGCGACCTTGCCGTCACGGATCAGGTAGAACGTCTGCGCCTGATCGCCCTCGCGGAACAGGAAGGAGTCCGCGGGGAAGACCGCGTTGGAGGCGCACTGGACGAGCAGGGCCAGATCCGCCCGGTCAAGCCCGGCGAAGAACTTGTGGCCGCGCAGCAGCGGCTCAAGAGTCTGCGGCAATGGCGGCGACCTCCTCCGTGATGTCGATCCCGGCCGGGCACCAGGTGATGCACCGGCCGCACCCCACGCAGCCGGGGGTGCCGAACTGGTCGGCCCAGGTGGCGAGCTTGTGCGTCAGCCACTGCCGGTAGCGGGAGCGGGCCGAGACCCGCACCGGCCCGCCGTGCAGGTAGGAGTGGTCCAGCGTGAAGCAGGAGTCCCAGGAGCGGTGCCGTTCCGGGGCTCCTGCCGGATCGCCGCTGGACAGGCCGGAAGTGTCCTCGACGCTGAAGCAGAAGCAGGTGGGACAGACCATCGTGCAGTTGGCGCAGCTCAGGCAGCGGGCCGCGACGTCGTCCCAGCGGGGATGGTCGTAGTTGCGCGTGAGCAGGTCGCGAAGGTCGAGTTCGGGCATGACGCGCCCCATGGACGCGGCGGCGTGCTCGCTGACCGCCCTGGCGGCGCCGATATCGGCCTCGCCCGCTGGCAGGACCTCCACCTCGCGCAGCACCTCGGCGCCGCGCGCGGTGCCCGCTTCGGCGAGGAACCGGTGACCCGCGTCGCCTGCGGTGAGCAGCTCGGTGAGCGCGATGTCGAAACCGGACGTGACGCGTGGCCCGGCGCCCATCGAGGCGCAAAAGCAGGTCCCGCCCGGCTGGCCGCAGTTCACCGCGACGATGAACGCCCCGTCCCTGCGGCCCGCGTACTGCGGGTCGGGGTGCCGCCCGCCGAGGAAGACGCGGTCCTGGATCGCGATCGCGTTCAGCTCGCAGGCGCGCACGCCGATGAACGCGAACGGCTCATCGGGCGGCGGCTCGGGCGGCAGCAGCCTGGCGGCCGGCGGGAACAGGTACTTCTTCCACGAATGCGGGCCAACGGCGTAGCCGAACAGCGCGCCGTCGTCCCGGCGGCGCAGCCGGTAGGTGCCTGGGGCCTGTTCGTCGGTCCACCCGGCGGGCAGGTCGGCCGCCGAGCCGATGTCGTCGTAGCAGATGGCCCCGTCCTTCAGGACGGGCCCCACCAGCCGGAAGCCGCGCCGCCGGATGGCGTCAAGAAGCTGGTCGAGAGCACCCGCGCCGAAGACGACCGGCTCGGGCTCGAGCTGGGGCCCGGGCTGGGGCCCGGGCTCGGCTGACGGCGTTCGCTGCGGCTGCATGCTTTCAGTCAACGCCCGCGGCCCTGCCCCTCGACATGGGCGAACCGCCCCCGAGCCTGAGGGCTAAGGTCCCTAGAACGTCAGTTCGCGAGCTCGTCGGGCGGGCGGCGGGCCGTGCTCGCCGCGCTGTCGGCCAGGCCGAGTTGCAGCACCATCTGGGGGTTGCCTGGCAGCGCGAGCTGCTCGCGGATCAGGGCGCGGGTGACGGCGTTCTCCAGCGGCTGCGTGTACAGGCTGGCGAACACCCACTTGCCTGCGGCGTGCAGCAGCAGGCGCTGCAGCGCCTGCCCGGCACGCAGCCAGTCGGCCCTGCGGTCACCGAAGGTCAGCAGCACCGCGGTCGCGGCGGGGGGCGGACCGCCCGCGGGGAGCCGGGCGATGCCACGGCCGAGGTCGAAGTCGCGCTGCGGCAGCCGACCGGGGCGCCCGGGGCGCAACTGGGCAGGCATGCTGACCGCGAGCGCCGCGGCGGGGACGCCGTCCCTTGCCGCGCTCGCCGCGCTCCTGGTCCACCGCCGTATCTCGGCGCGGGCGCGGGGGTCGAGGTCGCCACGACGGGCCGCGGCCGCGGCGATCCTGGCCAGCCGCGCGTAGCCGAGCCCGTCCCCGACGAGCGCCAGCGTGGCGCCCTCGGCCAGCGCGTCGTTCTGCAGCCCCGCCAGCAGGCCGACCGGCAGCGGGCCCGGCGTGAACGGACCGCGATGCGTGTGCCTGTGCGGCACCGCCG
The DNA here is from genome assembly GCF_030042015.1 of Trebonia sp. Classification (GTDB taxonomy): domain Bacteria; phylum Actinomycetota; class Actinomycetes; order Streptosporangiales; family Streptosporangiaceae; genus Trebonia. The sequence continues at coordinate 10,737 of NZ_JASIAL010000428.1, forward strand.
TGAGCATCTCCCGTTCCAGCCCGTTCAGCGGCGCGGGCGCGCCGACGCTCACCCGGGCCATGAGGCGCAATTGCGACCGGTCGGGCAGCAGGTCAACCACGGGCTGGTAGCCGAGCGACCGCACCGCCAGCCGCAGCCCGAACAGCGCAGCGCCGCAGCTGACCAGCATCTCCCTGCCGACCGGGTCGGCCCGCACCTTGCGCCGGGGATCGCACCACAGCTCGATCGCCTGGCTGCCGACCCGGAACCGCCACGGCTGGCTGTTGTGCACCGACGGGGCGCGGGCCGCCGTGGCGATCAGGTACTGGGCGTGGCTGGCGAGGACCTCGGCCTGTTCGGCCGCGCTGTCGGTCACGGTATCACGGGGCGTGCTCATTGGCCGATCGTCGCCCACCTGGCGCCAGGCGATCAGGGTCGTTGGCCGGCCGGCCTGGGGGCGAAGGTCCGCTTCGCGGGTGATCATGGCGGATTACGGCCTGCGCGGGCCGGGAATCGTGCCCTTGAGGCAGAGGGGAGTTGCCATGACAGTCGCGGCTAGCACCCGTGGCCGGTCGAAGGGCCTGGTCCTGACCGCGATGATCTTCGCGGTGGCGATGACGTTCATCGACCAGACCATCGTGTCGATCGCCGCGCCGACAGTGCAGCATGACCTGGGCCTGTCATCCAGCGGCATCCAGTGGGCGATCAACGCCTACCTGCTGTCGCTGGCGGCGCTGTTCGCGTTCGGCGGCCGGCTGGCGGACACGGTCGGGCACCGCACGATGGTGGTGGTCGGGGTCATCATCTTCGCCGCCGCGTCGGCGCTGTGCGGTGCGACGCCCCACGGCAGCGGCGCCGAGGCGTGGCTCGTGGCGTTCCGCGCCGTGCAGGGCCTTGGCGGGGCGATCATGTTCCCGGCGGCGATCGCCATCGTGGTGGCGACATTCGACCTGCGCTCGCGCGGCCGGGCACTGGCGCTGTTCTTCGGCCTGGCCGGGGGCCTGACCGCGATCGGCCCGATCGCGGGCGGCTACCTGATCCAGTGGACCTGGCGGGCGATCTTCTGGATCAACATCCCCGTCGCCCTGATCGCCCTGGCGCTGATCGCGATCTCCAAGCCGGTCACCGAGCACCGGCCCGCGCCGATCGACTACCGCGGCCTAGCCCTCATCGTCGGCGGGGTGGGGCTAAGCGTCTTCGGATTCCAGCAGTCGGCCCTGTGGGGCTGGGGCAACCCGGCGATCGAGATATGCATTATCATCGGCGTCCTGCTCCTGGCGGTGTTCTGCGCGGTTGAGCTGCGGACCGAATCGCCCCTGATCAACGTCCATATCTTCGGCAACCGGGCGTTCGCTGTGGAGAACATCATCTTGCTGATCGCCATGATGGCGTTCATTCCCGTGTTCTTCTTCGCCAGCGTCTACGGGCAGATCGCCCTCGCGGAGAAGGCCACCACGGCCAGCCTGCTGATCTTGTACTTCTTCCTCGGCTTCGTGGTGTGCGCGCAGATCGGCGGCCGGATGCTTGACCGGATCGGGGCCAAGCGGCCGGTGGTGCTCGGCTGCGCCCTGGCGGCGGTCGGCTTCTTCCTGTGGGGGCAGCACTCGACCACCCTGAGCGCGGGCGCCCAGACGATCTGGATCATCATCGCGGGCGCCGGCATGGGGCTGATGCTCGGCCAGGCCAACACCGACGCGATCAACAGGGCCTCCCGGTACTCCTACGGCGAGGCCACCGGCATCACCCAGACCGTCCGTAACTACGGCGCCAGCCTCGGCTTCGCGATCTTGGGCACGATCCTGATCTCCGACTTCCGGTCCAAGATCACCGGCTCGCTGATCAGCCGGGGCGTCCCAGGCCCCGCGGCCGCGGCCCAGGCAGCCAAGATCGCGCAGCTGCAGGGCGGCAGCGGGAACATTTCCGCCATTCCGGGCTTCATCCGCGCCGACTTCGCCGCCGCCACCCGTGACGTGCTCTACGGGATGGCGATCATCATGGCGGTGGCGGCCGCCGTGGCCCTGCGCGGCCTCAGGCGCGGCGTCCAGCAGGACATCGCGCAGCCCGCAGACGTCGCCGAACAGGTGCCTCAGGTGCCCGGCAGGGAACGCGGCATCCGGACGGGCGACCTGTAGGTCACTGGCCGGCCAGCGGCGGCGATGCCCGCGGCGGTGGGCAGCAGCATGAGGTTCGGCTGCCCGGGCGGAGCAGGCGTCGGTGACGCCTGAAAACTGGCTCTGTCTCACATCTCGTGAAGGTCGCCGACGAGGCTGCCCATGGCAGCACGCGGCCGGATGAATGTGACAGTCAGCCGCCTATAACCGGCTCGATGCCACATTCATCCGCCGCCGGCCGGGACATGGCGGCACCCGGGAACCGGGCGGATTATGACAAATCGTTCATGAGTGGATGCCGTGAGCGAGGCGAGCAGACCGTTACGATCACGTGATTCGGCTGACCACGCCGCGGTCGCCGACGACCACCGGAAAGATCGGGCGGCTGCGCCAGATGCTGCATCAGGAGCTGCTGAACGTGCACGGCCCGCTCGCCGACATCGAGGACGCGCAGGCCGCGGTCGATGCCGGGCGCAAGCAGTACGACACAGACCGGCCGCACCAGTCCCTGGCCATGGCATCCCGCTGCCTGGTCAGGCCGCACCATCCGGCTATGGGCCGGGCTGGACCGCGTGCACGTGCTGCTTGGACGGCTTCCGGGTCAAGACCCTGCCTGCCCCGTCCCGCCACAAGCCCGGTTCCGGCCGCGCGGGGCACTCGCAGGGACAGCCGCGCCTCGCCTGCCAGACCCGCTCACAGTGACCCGGCGGGTCTCCGTGCGCGGGGCCGATCATGATCGGCTGGGCGCAAGATTCAGGCCGGCCTGGCGCATGCCCGGAACTGGCAGCCGCGACATCAGGCGGCACAAGGCATCGAACTACGGTCCCGGGGTACTGCCCGGGGTGACCTGAGGACCTAGCTGTATTTCCTTCCGCCCCTTCTCCGGGCGGGCCTCCAGTATGTTCAGCTGGACCGGTCTGCCGGTCAGCTCCTCCAGTTCGGCGCGGAGCCGGCCGGCCTCCGCATGGCCGTGGCCGTGCGCCAGGCCCGGCCGGCGGGCATGGATATCAACCTTGACGTGGTCCAGGTCCCCGCTGACCGCCATCGCGGCTATCCCGGCCGCCCGCGGTATACGGCGGTGTATCGCGTCGGCGATCTCGTCGATCCACAGGTCCTGGACTGTCTGGAGCTCCGAACCGGCGGCGACCCCGGCCTCTTCGATCCCGGCCATCTCGATGTGGTCGGCCAGCAGCCGGTTCGCCATGTCCCGCTGGCCCTGCTCATCAGCGGCCGCATAGGCCCGGGCCGTCTCCTCGGTCAGCTCCAGGTCCACGTGCGGATTCAGGTACACCCGCAACGCCACCGGCCGCTGGCCGGGATCACGCCCGGCGATCACCATCCGGCGGGCGACGGTGTAGTTCTCCCCGGTCTCGGCCATCCGGGCCCGGACCTGCTTCTTGAACGCGCTGTCGTCAGTCACGCCATGTCCCTTGCGGCGATGCTGCCCCGCGCCCTGCTCGCCTGGCTCAGCGGTGACTGATCTGTCCCAGCTAGCGCGAACCGGCGGCCCTTGTCCTCACCACCACCGCGGGCGCGGGCCACGGCAGCTCGGAGTCTGGCAGGCGCTCCTGCCAGAACCCAGGCTACCCAGCCCGCCGCGCCGAATCCATAGCG
>NZ_JASIAL010000010.1:0-3124 GCF_030042015.1 Trebonia sp.
GTGCTCACCGACGAGATCTACGACCAGATCCTGTACGACGGCGCCGTGCATCACAACGCGGCGGCGCTCGCGCCCGACCTGCCCGTGCTGACGCTCGGCGGGATGTCCAAGACGTACCGGCTCGCCGGGTTCCGCTCCGGCTGGCTGGCGGTCTCCGGCCCCCGCGAGCCGATCGCCGAGTACCTGGAGGGCCTGGAACTGCTCGCCAACATGCGGATGTGCCCGAACGTCCCCGCGCAGCACGCCATACCCGCGGCACTCGACGGCGCGATCGACATCACGCCGCTGCTGCGCCCCGGCGGCCGGCTGCGCGACCAGCGCGACCTCGGCTGGGAGCTGCTCACGCAGATCCCCGGCGTGGACTGCTACAAGCCGGCCGGCGCGCTGTACCTGTTCCCCCGCCTGGACCCCGAGGTGCACAAGATCGTCGATGACCAGCGGATGTGCATCGACCTGCTGGAGCAGCAGCACCTGCTGCTGACGCACGGCACCGGGTTCAACCTGCCGTCCACGGACCATCTGCGGGTCGTGTTCCTGGCCTCGGTCGAAGTGCTCGAAGACGCGATCGGCCGGCTCGCGACGTTCCTCGCCGGCTATACGCAGTAGCCGGATTTGACCTTCACCCCCGCCGACGTGGCGCAACCCGCGATGACGACCCGGCGCGGTGGGCGCAGGCACGGCAGCTGCTTGAGCGTGAGCCAGGAGCTGCTCGAACCGATCACCGCGTGACCGGCGGCACAATGGGCTCATGCCTACCCACGTGGCGCTACTGCGGGGAATCAACCTCGGCGGTCACAACCGGGTCGCGATGGCGGACCTGCGGACGGTCGTCGGCGAGCTCGGGCACACGGACGTGTCGACATATATCCAGAGCGGGAACGTGCTGTTCAGCGCGACGGCAGGCGAGGACACCGCTGCGATGGCGGCGGCGATGGCCGCCGCCATCGCAGCCCGGCTCGGGGTCGCCGCGCCCGTCGTCGTCGTCACGCGCGACGAGCTGTCCGAGATCGTCGACGACAACCCGTTCCACGCGGAGCCGGACCCCAAGCGGGTGCACGCGGTGCTGCTCAGCCAGCCACCGGGAGCCGGCCTGCTGGAAAGGCTTGGCGCCGCCGCCGCTTCGGCGGCCGCGGCGGGCGCGCGGGACTCGGTGCAGGCCACCGGGCGGGCGCTGTACCTGCACACGCCGGACGGATACGGGAACAGCGACCTGGCGGACGCGGTGCTGCGGATCGTCAGCGCGCCGAAGGCGGGTGTCACGGGAACGGCACGGAACTGGGCGACGGTCACCAAGCTGCTGGAACTGTGCGGCGGGTGAGTCGGGACGGTTCGTTCGGGATAGATAGGGACATGCGGGTGAGCGGGCGGGCAGTTCTGGTTACGGGCGGGTCCCGTGGGATCGGTGCGGCGATCGTGCGGGCCTTCGCGGCGCGCGGGGACCGGGTGGCGATCCATTACCGGGAAGCCGCGGGCGCGGCGGCGGCGCTGCGGGACAGCCTGCCCGGCGGCGGGCACGTGGCGGTGCGGGCCGACATGGCGGACGCCGACGCCGTGCGGCTGATGGTCGACGCCGCGGCGGCGGCACTTGGCGGGCTTGATGTCCTGGTGAACAACGCGGGCGTCTACCTGGCGCACCCGGTGCTCGACGGCTCGTACGCGCAGTGGCAGCAGGCGTGGCAGGACACGCTCGGCGTCAACCTGGTCGGCGCGGCGAACGCGACCTGGTGCGCGGTGCGGCACATGATCGCGCGCGGCGACGGGGCCGACGGCGGGCGGATCGTGAACGTGGGGTCGCGCGGGGCGTTCCGCGGCGAGCCCGCCCACCCGGCGTACGGGGCGAGCAAGGCGGGGCTGCACGCGTTCGGGCAGTCGCTGGCGGTCGCCCTCGCGCCGCACGGCATCACGGTCGCCTCGGTCGCCCCCGGCTACGTGGCGACGGACATGACCGCGGCGGAGCTCGCCACGCCGGCCGGCGACGCGATCAGGGCGCAGAGCCCGTTCAACCGGGTCGCGACCGCCGAAGAGGTCGCCGAGGCGGTCGTGTACCTGGCGTCCCCGTCGGCGGAGTGGGCGAGCGGCTCGATCCTTGACCTGAACGGCGCGTCGTACCTGCGGTCGTTAGCAGGGGCCGTATTCGGTGTGCACCTGGCGGGAGATCGTGCCGTGCCCGACGTCGTCCCCGTGCCACAGGCTGAAGCGCTGCCCCGCGCGGAAGAACGCGACCGCCTCGTCGTCGGTCATCGTGATCGTCACCTCGGCGCGGTCGCCCGGGTGCAGGGGCTCGTCGTCGTCCCAGCTCAGCTCGGCGGGGAAGCACCGTTCGTAGCTGGGCCTGGTCAGGCACTGCGCCCGGACCATCAGCGCGTGGGTGTGATTGGCGTACTGGCGCGGGATGGACGGTTTGCGGTAGCGCGGCCGCGGCCGCGGGGCCGGCTGTTCGTCCGGCGCGGTCCGCTGGCTTGGCACCAGCGCCGCGGGCTGCGCGTCCGGCTCGCGCGGCGTAGCCGGGGCACCTGTGGCATCCGGGCTCGGCGCAACCGGGTCGAGTCTGATGAGCGCCCTATATCTAACCTGCCGCATCTAGACCACCTGCCACAAAGTGAGCATTCTTGCTCACACGTTGCAGTTAATGACCCCACGATACTCCGCCGCTGCCTGCCTGCCGCGCGCCCCTCAGGGCCGGGCGGACGATGCGGGATAGAAGGGGTTGGCTATGTGGCCTGAATTAGATGAGCGAGTCACAGTTCGCCCGGTTCGCCGCGCGGGCAGGCCTGCCACGCGATGCCTCGTTGCGCCAGGTCGTCAAAGGGTCCAGGCCATCCCGTATGGCCGGCCCCGGTCACGGATGGCGCAGGGAGTCATCGGCGAGTGGACGACCCCTTGAAGCGGGCCAGGTAGGCGGACCTTGAGGCGTGAATATATCTCGGTAGAGCCATCTGAGATATACTGATCGCGAAGGAGGCAGCAATGACCAAGACCCTCGTGGAGATCGACGACGAGTACCTCGCGGCTGCGCAGCAGGCGCTGGGCACCGCCACCAAGAAGGACACGGTCAATGCTGCCCTCCGCGAGGTCGCCGCGCTGGCCGCCAGACGGCGTGACCTGCAAAGGCTCACCTCCGGCG
>NZ_JASIAL010000072.1:0-17440 GCF_030042015.1 Trebonia sp.
GGCATGCGCTTCGACAAGGGCTACATCGCGCCGTACTTCGTCACCGACCCGGAGCGCCTCGAGGCCGTCCTCGAGGACCCGTACATCCTTGTCGTCAACTCCAAGATCTCGGCCAACAAGGACCTGCTCCCGCTGCTCGACAAGGTCGTGCAGTCAGGCAAGCCGCTGGCCATCATCGCCGAGGACGTCGACGGCGAAGCCCTGGCCACGCTGGTCGTCAACAAGATGCGCGGGCTGTTCAGGTCCGTCGCGGTCAAGGCGCCCGGCTTCGGCGACCGCCGCAAGGCCATGCTCGGTGACATCGCCATCCTGACCGGTGGCCAGGTCATCAGCGAAGAGGTGGGGCTCAAGCTGGACAGCGTCGACCTCGACGTGCTTGGCCGCGCGCGCAAGGTCGTCGTGACCAAGGACGAGACCACGATCGTCGACGGCGCGGGTGACGCGGACCAGATCTCGGGCCGGGTCAACCAGATCCGCACCGAGATCGACAACACCGACTCCGACTGGGACCGCGAGAAGCTGCAGGAGCGGCTGGCCAAGCTGTCTGGCGGCGTCGCGGTGCTGCGCGTAGGCGCGGCAACCGAGGTCGAGGTCAAGGAGAAGAAGCACCGCGTCGAGGACGCCGTGTCCGCGACCCGGGCCGCGATCGAGGAAGGCATCATCGCCGGCGGTGGCAGCGCGCTTGTGCACATCGCGAAGCAGCTGGATGACCTCGGTCACATCGGCGACGTGGCGACCGGCGTGTCTGTCGTGCGCAAGGCGCTGTCCGAGCCCGCCCGCTGGATCGCGCTCAACGCGGGCCAGGAGGGCTCCGTCGTGGTGGCGAAGATCGCCGAGCTGCCCGCCGGGCACGGCTACAACGCCGCCACCGGCGAGTACGGCGACCTCGTCGCGCAGGGCGTGATCGACCCGGTCAAGGTCACTCGTTCCGCCGTGCAGAACGCCGCGTCCATCGCCGGCATGCTGCTCACGACCGAGACGCTTGTCGTAGAGAAGCCGGAAGAGGAGAAGCCCGCCGCAGACGGCCACGGCCACTCGCACGGGCACTCGCACTAGACGGGGTGCCGGTAGCTCCTGGCGCGGGGGTCACAGCAATGTGGCCCCCGCGCAGCCGTTAAGTAGGATGGGCGATATCCCACCGTTACCAGCTGCTCCATACGCAGCGAAGAGCCGTGAGGGCATCATGAGCGAGTCATCGAAATTCTCCCCGGTAGGCCTCACATTCGACGACGTGCTGCTGCTGCCGGCTCATTCGGAGCTGATGCCAAGCGAGGCGGACACGAGCAGCCGGATCACCCGCCGTCACCGGCTGCGCGTTCCGCTGGTCTCGTCGGCCATGGACACCGTCACCGAGGCCCGGATGGCGATCGCGATGGCGCGCCAGGGCGGCGTCGGCGTCCTGCACAGGAACCTGTCCATCGAGGAGCAGGCGCAGCAGGTCGACCTGGTCAAGCGGTCCGAGGCGGGGATGGTCACCGACCCGGTCACCTGCGGTCCTGACGCGACGATCGGCGACGTGGAGCGGCTGTGCGGCCGGTACCGGATCTCGGGTGTCCCGGTGACCAGCGACGACGGCATCCTCCTCGGCATCGTGACCAATCGGGATATACGATTCGAATCCGATCATTCCCGGCGAGTGGCCGACGTGATGACGTCGATGCCGCTGGTTACCGCCCCGGTCGGGGTGCAGCCGGAGGAGGCGCTGCGGCTGCTCAAGCAGTACAAGGTGGAGAAGCTGCCGCTCGTCGACGAGACGGGCAGGCTGCGCGGGCTCATCACGGTCAAGGACTTCACCAAGAGCGAGAAGTTCCCCAACGCGACCAAGGACGCCGGCGGGCGGCTGGTCGTGGGGGCGGCCGTCGGCGTCGGCGAGGATGCCAAGCGCCGTGCCCAGGCGCTCATCGACGCGGGCGTGGACTTCCTCGTGGTGGACACGGCGCACGGTCACCAGCAGTCGGTGCTGACCATGGTTGCCCAGATCAAGGCCAACGCGGACGTGGAGGTGATCGGCGGCAACGTGGCCACCAGGGCCGGGGCGCAGGCGCTGATCGACGCGGGCGCCGACGGCGTGAAAGTGGGCGTCGGGCCGGGCTCCATCTGCACCACCCGGGTCATCGCCGGGGTCGGCGTCCCGCAGGTGACCGCCATCTACGAGGCGTCGCTGGCGGCGCGCCCCGCCGGGATACCGCTCATCGGCGACGGCGGATTGCAGTATTCGGGTGACATCGCCAAGGCGATCGCCGCCGGCGCGGACACGGTGATGCTCGGCAGCCTGCTCGCAGGCTGCGAGGAGAGCCCAGGCGAGATGGTCTTCGTCAACGGCAAGCAGTACAAGATGTACCGGGGCATGGGCTCCCTCGGCGCGATGCGCAACCGCGAGCGCGGCAAGTCCTACTCCAAGGACCGGTACTTCCAGGACGACGTGCTACGCGAGGACAAGCTGATCCCGGAGGGGATCGAGGGGCAGGTGCCCTACCGCGGCCCGCTCGCGGCCGTGGCCGAACAGCTGGTCGGCGGGCTGCGCATGGCGATGGGCTACTGCGGCGCGCGGACCATCGGCGAGCTGCAAGACGCCAGGTTCATCCAGATCACGGCCGCCGGCCTGCAGGAAAGCCACCCGCACGACGTGCAGATGACGGTAGAGGCGCCGAACTACAGCGGCCGGAAGTCGTGACGGGCGGAGACCGGGTGACCGACGTGGAGATCGCGTGACGGACATGGAGATCGGGCGCGGCAAGGCCGGGCGCCGGGCGTACGCGCTCGACGAGATCGGCATCGTCCCTGCGCGCAGGACGCGCGACCCGGAGGAGGTGTCGATCGCGTGGCAGATCGATGCCTACAGGTTCGACCTGCCGCTGATCGCCTGCCCGATGGACAGCGTGGTCTCGCCCGCCACGGCCATCACGATCGGGCGGCTCGGCGGCCTCGGCGTGCTGGACCTCGAGGGCTTGTGGACCCGGTTCGACGACCCGGAGCCGCTGCTTGCCGAGGTGGCCGCGCTCGGTGAGGAGGCGGCCACCCGGCGGCTGCAGGAGATTTACGCCGCGCCGATCAAGGAGGAGCTGATCGGAGCGCGCATCGAGGAGATCTCGCGGGCCGGCGTGATCACGGCGGCGCGGCTGTCGCCGCAGCGCACCGCGCGGTATTACAAGGCGGTCATGGACGCGGGGGCGGACATCTTCGTCATCCGCGGCACCACCGTGTCGGCCGAGCACGTCTCCGGCCGGGCCGAGCCGCTGAACCTGAAGCAGTTCATCTACGAGCTCGACATCCCGGTGGTCGTGGGCGGCTGCGCGACCTACACGGCCGCCCTGCACCTGATGCGCACGGGTGCGGCGGGCGTTCTCGTCGGCTTCGGCGGCGGCTCGGGGCACACCACAGCCGCGGTGCTCGGCGTCGCGGTGCCGATGGCCACCGCGATCGCGGACGTGGCGGCGGCCCGCCGCGACTACCTCGACGAGTCCGGCGGCCGGTACGTGCACGTCATCGCCGACGGTTCGATGACCCGCAGCGGCGACATCGCCAAGGCGCTGGCACTGGGCTCGGACGCCGTGATGGTGGGTTCGCCGCTGGCACGCGCCGAACAGGCACCGGGGCACGGCTACCACTGGGGCAGCGAAGCCAACCACCCGGAGCTGCCCCGCGGCGCCCGCGTGAACGTAGGCACGATCGGCACCATGGAGCAGATCCTGCTCGGCCCCTCCACGGTCCCCGACGGGTCGATGAACCTCATGGGGGCGCTCCGCCGCACGATGGCGACCGCGGGATACACGGACCTGAAGGAGTTCCAGCGGGTCGAGGTCGTCGTCACGCCCCCGGGGACGCGATCGCGCTGAGCCCGTTCCCACTAGACTTCCTGCCCATGGGCAACCGTCGCGTATTCTCCGGCATCCAGCCGACCGCGGATTCGTTCCACCTCGGCAACTACCTCGGCGCCGTCCGGCAGTGGGTGGACCTGCAGGAGAGCCGTGACGCCATCTACTGCGTGGTGGACCTGCACGCGATCACGGTGCCGTACGACTCCGAGGCGCTGCGGCGCCGGATCAGGGTCGCCGCTGCCCAGCTGCTCGCCGCGGGCCTTGACCAGGAGCGCTGCATCCTGTTCGTGCAGAGCCAGGTGCCCGAGCACGTCGAGCTCAACTGGGTGCTCGGCTGCATCACCGGGTTCGGCGAGGCGAACCGGATGACCCAGTTCAAGGACAAGTCGGCACGCGGCGGCGCCGACCAGGCGTCCGTGGGGCTGTTCACCTACCCGGTCCTGCAGGCCGCCGACATCCTGCTCTACCAGGCCGACGAGGTCCCTGTGGGCGAGGACCAGCGGCAGCACCTGGAGCTGTCCCGCACGCTGGCGCAGCGGTTCAATCACCGGTTCGGCGAGACCTTCGTGGTGCCCGCGCCCTACATCCTGCCCGCTGTGTCCAAGATCACCGACCTGCAGGATCCGACGAGCAAGATGAGCAAGTCGTCCTCGTCCCCCCAGGGGATCATCGACCTGCTTGACGAGCCAGCCGTCATCCGGCGCAAGATCGCCCGCGCGGTGACCGACGCCGAGTCGGTCGTGCGCGCGGACGAGGCCGCCAAGCCCGGCGTGACGAACCTGCTGCGGATCTATTCGGCACTGTCCGGCGACCCGATCGAGTCGATCGCGGCCTCCTACGGCGACTCCGGCTACGGCACGTTCAAGAAGGACCTCGGCGAACTCGTGGTGGACACGTTCGCCCCGATCAGGGAGCGGACCGCGAAGATTCTCGCCGACCCCGACGCGCTCGACGCCGTGCTCCTCGACGGCGCCCGCCGTGCCCGCGTCATCAGCCGCGAGACGATGGCCGCCGTCCGCGGCCGCTGCGGGCTCCCGCCGCTCTCCTGAGGCTTCCGCCGTACCGGCGATCCGGGGCGAGCCCATCACTCGCACCGCGGGCACCACGTGTACCGGTGGTGCTTCCGCCGCGCCACCGCCCCGGCTCCTGATAAGTCACACGGCCCCTGGCATGTGACTTCGCACACTCCATGACCATTTTCGCGCCCGGAATGACCGATTTGTCCATGCACAGAGTGTGCAAAGTGACACTTGCGGGACTGCCGGGACGCCAGGGAGGCCGCCTGGCCGCCCCGGTAGGCTCACCCTCCCGCGCCAGGGTGTTCCCACGTACGCTGAGCGCATGGAACTGTCGTCTGAGTCCGGACTGCCGGTTGCCCCGGTCTACGACCAGGACATGCTCGCGGAGTTCAACCCGGACGTACAGCTGGGCGCGCCTGGCCATTACCCGTTCACGCGCGGTGTGTACCCGGACATGTACACGAGGCGCCCGTGGACGATCCGCCAGTACGCCGGGTTCTCCACGGCCAGCGAGTCCAACAAGAGATACCACCAGCTGATAAGCAACGGCACTACCGGGCTGTCGGTCGCCTTCGACCTGCCCACGCAGATGGGCTACGACTCCGACGCGCCGCAGAGCCACGGCGAGGTCGGCAAGGTGGGCGTGGCGATCGACAGCCTGCACGACATGCGCACCCTGTTCGACGGCATCCCGCTTGAGGCCGTGTCCACGTCGATGACGATCAACGCCCCCGCCGCCGTGCTGCTGCTGCTGTACCAGACGGTCGCCGAGGAGCAGGGCGCGGATCCGGCGACGCTGAGCGGCACGATCCAGAACGACATCCTGAAGGAGTACATCGCGCGCGGTACCTACATCTACCCGCCGCGCCCGAGCCTGCGGCTGGTGGCCGACACGTTCGCGTACTGCAAGAGGGAGCTGCCGAAGTGGAACACGATCTCCATCTCCGGCTACCACATGGCCGAGGCGGGCGCCACGCCGGTCCAGGAGATCGCGTTCACGCTGGCCAACGCGAAGGAGTACGTCAGCGCCGCGATCCGCGGCGGCCTTGCGGTCGATGAGTTCGCGCCCCGGCTGTCGTTCTTCTTCGTCGCGCGGACGACGCTGCTCGAGGAGGTGGCGAAGTTCCGCGCCGCCCGCCGCATGTGGGCGAAGATCATGAAAAACGAGTTCAGGGCGCAAGACCCGAAGTCGCAGATGCTCCGCTTCCACACGCAGACAGCGGGCGTGCAGCTGACCGCGCAGCAGAAAGAAGTCAACCTGGCGCGGGTGACGATCCAGGCGCTCGCGGCCGTGCTCGGCGGCACCCAGTCACTGCACACGAACTCCTATGACGAGGCGATCGCGCTCCCCAGCGAGAAGGCCGCCCGGCTGGCGCTGCGAACGCAGCAGGTCATCGCGGCCGAGACCGATCTGACGAAGACCGTGGACCCGTTCGCCGGCTCGTACGCGATCGAGTCCATGACCGACGACATCGAGGCCGCCGCGGCCGAGCTGACGAACCGGATCGATGAGATGGGCGGCGCGCTCGCGGCGATCGAGCGGGGCTTCCAGAAGTCCGAGATAGAGCGCTCAGCTTACGAGATAGCCAGGCAGACCGACGACGGCGAGCGCGTCGTCGTCGGGGTGAACAAGTACACCGGCGGCGACGAGGAGCCGTACGAGCCGCTCCGCGTGGACCCCAGGATCGAGGAGGCCCGGGCGAGGGAACTCCAGCGGATCAGGCGCAACCGCGACAACGCTGCCGTCCGCAAGAACCTGGACGCGGTCAGGGAGACGGCCGAGGGGACCGGCAACGTGCTGCCGCCTGTCAGGGACGCGCTGCGCGCGGGGGCAACCCTCGGCGAAGTCTGCGACGCGCTGCGCGAGGTCTGGGGCGTCTACCGCCCGCCGGACGTGCCTTAGCAGAGGTTTGCCATGACGATCGAGTGGAACCCCTCACCGGGCCCGACGCTTGGCGTCGAATGGGAAGTGCAGCTCATCGACGCGCAGACGCGGATGCTCAGGCAGGACGCGGCCACGGTGATGGCCGGCCTGCCCGGCCTGGCCGAAAGCGGCGAGCATCCCAAGATGCGGCACGAGCTGATGCAGTCCACCGTGGAGGTCGTGACCGGGATCTGCGGCACGGTAGCCGAAGCCAAGGCCGACCTCGACGTGACGATGAAGGAGCTGCAGCGCACCGCGGAACCGCATGGCATCGTCCTGGCCGGCGCGGGCACGCACCCGATGAGCGACTGGCGGGACGCGAAGATGGCGCCGAGCCAGCGCTACTCCGAGCTCGTCGAGCAGATCCAGTGGCCGGCCCGCAGGCTGCAGACGTACGCGGTCCACGTGCATGTGGGGCTGCGCGACGAGACCCGGGTCATGCCTGTGATCAACGCGCTGGCCGTCTACCTGCCGCACTTCCTCGGGCTGACCGCGTCCAGCCCGTTCTGGTCAGGAATCGACACGGGCCTGGCCTCGACCAGGTCGGTCGTGTTCGGCGCCCTGCCGAACACGGGCCCGCCGCCCGGGCTGCCGGACTGGACGCACTTCGAGCAGTACATGGACACCCAGCTCCGGGCGGGCACGATCCGCACGATCAAGGAGGTGTGGTGGGACATCCGCCCGCACCCTGACTTCGGCACCGTCGAGGTCCGGATCGCCGACGCCGTTCCGACGTTCCGCGAGATCGGGATGGTGGCGGCGCTCGCGCAGTGCCTGGTGCAGTTGTTCGACTCGCAGCTGGACCGCGGCTACCGGCTGCCCGTGCGGTCGCAGTGGGTGGTCAGGGACAACAAGTGGCGCGCGACCAGGTATGGCCTCGACGCGATCGTCATCACCGACGACGCGGGCGCGACCGCGCCGCTGCGGGACGAGATCTACGAGCTGCTGCGCGAGCTTGAGCCGATAGCGTGGCGGCTCGGCTGCGCTAATGAGCTCGCGGTCGCCTCTGAGGTACTGGAGTGCGGCGCCTCCTACGAGCGGCAGCGTGCCGTGTACGGACGCTACGCCGACCTGACCAGCGTGGTCGACGCGCTGGTCACCGAGTTCGCCGAGGACAGGTTCATCCTCACCGAGAGCGGAAGGCACCGGGGCTAACCCCAATGCCGCGAAGTTCAGGGGCTGCGCCGCCGGTCCCTCGCGTGGATGTCATCTGATCAGGTGCCGGTGATGTGCGGGTGAGCGGTGGGCGGGGGCGCGGCAGGCTGGCTTGGGGCCCGGGCGGTTGCCCGGTGGCGGTCTCAGATACTGGGACGTCGTCGGAGACTTAGGACCTGGGCCGCAGGTTTATTGTCCGTTTTGTGTAGATTCCCGGCTGCCGTTCGGGCCCTATGTGCGCGCGGGTCAGTAACACGCAGATTTACCTGCCCTCGCGAGCGCCATCATCATCATCATCATCATCGCCGCCGCCGCCGCCCTGCGGCTGCGCCGCTGCCCGAAAGCGCGCCCGGCGGCAGCCATCCAGCAGGCACAGCACCTCCCGGGAACCGGCATGGACCATGATCATGGGTCATAGGAGGCCGTATAGGACCTCGTGCCAACAGCGAAAAAGTGGGGCCGATCCGTCGGCTCGCCATCGAGGCGATGATCCAACTCTGACAACCTGCCAAGGCGAACGGCCGCCCCGAGCCGGAAGGAGAGGGGCGGTTACGCCATCCTCCCAGGAGTCGCACCAGGACCGTAGGTTTCGAACCGCGGCACAACACCCGTCGGCCCCCAGGGTGATCATCAGCGACATGTCGATCTCGCTCGCTCGCCTTATGCTAGCGTCCTTATGGACCATAACGAGGTGGTGTCACAGAACCGGGCGGCTCTGCGGGCGACCGTCGACTTCGCTGAAAAGCGGCTAGGAACTTTGGTGTGGGAGCCGGTGACTGGGTCCGAGGCCGCCGCCGAGCTGTCGAGCACGGAAATGCGGAATGACGGCTCCCCGTGGGGTAATAGGCCGCTGAGAACCGCCTACGCGGCGGCCAACCTGATGATGCTCGGCGTCGTCGATGATCTCAAGAGTCTTGAGCGGCTGCTGGTCGATCCAGTGCCGGTGATCGGGCCGACCGTCCTAGCTCGTTCCGCGATCGAGATCGCCTCAGGAGCTTGGTGGCTCGCGGAGCCGGGAATCGGTGCGCGACGCAGAGTGTGCCGGGAGCTTGTGTTGAGCCTGACAAGCGCACGCCGAGCTAAGCAGATCGCCGACGAATATGCGGAGAGCTTCCAGCAGAGCGGCGACCCGACCCCGGTAGAAGTCGCCTTGATGATCGCCGAAGCTCGCCAGCAAGAGTCTACGATCTTGCAGCGGATCGCCGAACTAGCCGTCGCAGCACCCACCTCGGGCCCCCAGATTGAGAATGAGAAGGCCGATTCAGCTACGGATGCAACGGCCAAGATGTTCAAAGCGCTGCAGCCGACGAAGCTGCCGGCAAATCTGCCGACCAAGATCTTTTACCGGACTTATTCCGCCGTAACGCACGGCCAGTTCTACGGGCTGACGAACTTTATGACGCCCGCCATGCAGCCGGACGGAACACCGTTCTGGCAGTGGGGGCCGAATTCCGAAATCCTGGACAGCACGATCCAGATGGCGATCGCGGCATTCAGCGAGACCTACCGGCGTATTGCCACCGTGATGGGCTGGGATCGTAAGGATGCCCAGCTCTGGGACGCCGCGGTACACGCGATTTACAATACCTAACGCCGAAAAGACCAGTCGGGGGCGGAGCAGCAGGCCCGCCAACAGGTCCCGGGACTGCCGAACCTGTACGACGCGCCCGGCACCGGAACGAGCCAAGGCGAAGCCCTGCCCCTCCGCAACGGTGGTTCCCTGAGTGCCCCAGCAGGGCTCTCAAAGCAAGTAGTGGCGTCGGCGCTATTGATTCACGCGGGCCTCGACCCGGTCCAGGATTCGCATGAGCAGGGAGGCAGTCTGGACGGCGTCGGCTGCTTCTGAGACATCGTCGTAGTTCACTTCTCGGTGCCCGGCCGGGTTGCGCAGGATTGCATACGCGCCTGCAAAGAGTGCTCGCGTGCCTTCCTGCTTGCCCTTTGAGATGGAAGGATCTGTGAGCTTTCCCGTCGGACCGAAAGCTTGGTTCATCAAGTCGACGCCGAACACGGCATCGGGAAACCCGCCGAGCTGCCGGACACGAACCTCGACAGCCCTCATAGATGCGAAGACTCCCAGCTCATACTTCCCTATCAAGAACTGGGGACGAGCCTCCCGCTCGATCCGGGGATGAATCCCACTTTGAAGACGTTCAGAAGCACGAAAGGCGGTCGGGCCTTCGGCAGCCACCCGTCGACCGGTACGCGTGATCGAGATGGCCGCGTCCGATGTCTGTCCAGGTGTCCTAGCAATCAGTGCGCGCGCACGGAGCCACGCCATCGCCTCGGTGATGGCTAGCGCCGCCTCCCCTGATAGCCGCTGCGCTGCACACCGAGCAGGTAGTTGTACTCGTTCCACTCGCCGGTCCTGAGGAGATCACTCAGAACGAGAAGTCCAAGTTGGTCTACCGGCATGTCAAGGACTTGGTTCGGGGTAAGATCGATCACGAGCCCCATTCTGCCAAACTGGAACGGCGCCCGACTCCACGGCGAATCCGCGCGGTTCCCACGATCCGATCCCGCGAACCACTGTGTCTGATGTGATGCGTCCGCTATTCTCAGCAGAGCAGAGGGGAGGGTAAGGCTAGATGAGCGCGCCAACCGAGGTACTGGCGTACGTCCAGACATTGGCATGGCCAGCCGTAGCGGTAACTGGATTTATTATGTTCCGGAAGCCGATTACGAACCTAATCCCGCGGATCCGGGAGATATCAGCAGCGGGCGCCTCCGTTAAGTTTGGTGAAGAGGTCGCCAAGCTGTCCGATAAGGCCAGCTCACTGGCTGAAGGCGTCATAGCGAAGGCACCCGGATCTCCGCAATTGCCGTCGCCGCCTCGCATCGTTGACCCGACGATGCTTTTCCTTGAAGCATACGGCCAGCTGGAATCTGCCGCGAAGGATGCCGCTCCGACAGCAGGAATCAAATATCCGAACCCGAACCCCGTGCAAGTTATCCGCAGGTTGGCGGAGCAGGATTTGATACCGAAAGACACCGTAGCGGTAGCAGACACGCTACGGAACATCCGGAACGAAGTTGCCCATGGCGTGCGTCCTCTGGAACCCGTAGACGCGGAAAATCTTGCTAATACGGCTCGTTCTCTGGCCCTCATTTGCCTAGCGGCGATTCCCAGATCGAATAGTATGGTCTAAACGAAGACCGCTTTCAAGCGGCCATTTATGCGGACCGCACAGTCCTCGGTCAGTGATCGCATAGCGGTCGTATAGGGCCTTATGCTAGCAGCGAAAGAACGTGACAGACACGGCGGCTGACCGTGGGAGCCACGGTACAGCTCTGACCTCTCAAGCGGTGACCAGACTGCATCGGCGGTGCGGGGCGTAATCACCCGGTGGTTCCGAGCTTTGTTGCTCAGTCCCGAGCGTGGGCGCCGGGGCGTACCCTGCCGGGCACACCCCGGGCATGTTTGTGGTGCCGGACGGCGCCCCAACCGAAGATCAGCGCAGCAGGGGTGGAGCCCCCGGCTCTGCCACGGCGGCACCCGGTCGCCTGAAGTTGTACGCCCATGTCAGCCTCAGAATCCAGGGCGTTGTGGATCGCTTCGAGGAGCCGACCCGGACGCCACACAGTTACTCGGCTCAGCCTGAAACGCTGCATGAGCTGCCGCGATAGCGTCCCGATGGCCACGTCCGTTCTTGGGCCTGCTCCGGGTCATGGTCCGACCGGTACAGTGTCCCAGCGGCACTCTGTACTGGTAAGGACCAGGAACCCGGCTATCTCTTCGTCGAACTTGAAGGCGTTGGCCGCGAGGTCATCCATCGAGCGCACCGGCCCAGAGGTTGGGTATTGATTCGTCACTCCAATGCCGCATCCAAGCCGAGACGCAACTTCTGCTGAGTGTCTGGCATGGCCACCTGCGTCGAGTAGATCACAGTTACACGACACGAGACCAAAAGTCCTGGGTTAGGCAAGCAGTTATGTTAACATCCGGCCATTGCCAGACATCCCCTAGATGACACACTGGTGACGTAGTTAGAGCTATACGTCCGGTTGAAGGCCGAACTAGGATCGGAGTGGACCATGATCGACATGTCGACGTGGAACGATCTTCAGGCAGATGTTATCGACAATCTTCGACTTGATCCACGCAACGTTCGCCTGGAACTACCGCTACATGATGTTCCCGAGACTGACATCATCCGCGATCTGTTTGCGAATGAGAAGGCTTTCAACCTTGTTGAAGCTATTGCAAGCGTCGGTTACCTGACACATGAAGTGCCGATCGTCGTAATTCGCGACGGAGAAATGGTGGTTGTAGAAGGAAACAGGCGGGTTGCCGCGTTGAAGGCTATCCAAAATCCTTTTCTCGTACCTGAATATAGGGTAAGGATAGCGAAGCTGGCGGAGCGGATTCCGGACAGGGATGTACTCAAGAAAATTTCCGTAAAGCTTGCCCCGAATCAAGATGAAGCGGACCAGCTCATTGCCGCCCTTCACACCGGAAATCTCCGGCTGCCGTGGAGTCCTGCCCGACAGGCTGCATTCTTTCAAGCTCAGATCGACTCTGGAAAGTCTCTCAAGCAGTTGCTAGAGCAGTATCCTTTGATTGACGTAAAGGACTTTGTCATTCGGAGTCAGATGGTCAATCTTTTCCGGTCCGTTAGATACAAAGATCCCGACCTAAGAGATTACGTCTATCTTCGCCGCTTCCCTCTCTCGACTCTGGCGCGCCTTTATGAGAATGCCGAGTTTCAAGACCTTGCGCACATCGTGGTCAATGAGCCCGAGGCGACGGTCACTATTAAACGTGGCAAACGTCAATTCGCCAGGCTCGCGGAGAAAATAATATCAGATATCAAAGCAAAGCGAATCGATACACGTGTTCTCAACTCAACGAACAGTTACTCCTACAAGAAGTACATGGATGAGCTTCGCGACCTGATCAATGACTCGGACGCCGACGAGCCAGACGAGACTGACGAAAGCGCCCAGGATGGAGGGACGACCGGACAGGGCACTGGCGGATCTAGCGACAAAACCGGAGGGCCGGCAGACCCCGACGAGAAGAGCAAACCAAAATCTGGCTCCTCGAATTACCTGGATCTCGAAGGGATAGATCCGAGCGGCTTCCCTCCAGCTATTGGATATATAGCAACAGAACTCTCGCTGATAAATGTTAACCGCTTCCCGAATGCCGCATTTGATCTTCTGCGGACATTTTTGGAGAAAACTATAAAGGCATATGCGGCCAGCCTTGGCCAAGACATAAAGAAGGGCTCTAATTCTACAGGGTATGTCTATCTCGCAAACGCGCTCGTCTGGCTCGAGGAGCACGTCAAGTCGACCGGCCACACGGCTCTTATCCAGGTCGTCCAGAAGGTTCGAGGTGGAAAGGTCGAAGGATACGTGTCCTCCAAGAGTCATATGGATGCGATTAACCACAATTACGAAATTTTCGCCACGCCCACCGAGGTAAGAGAGGCTTGGAATACCATGCGCGCCCTTCTACTCTACATGCTCAAGCCGTGACTGGGCTAAGAGGAGGCAGGGGGGCCCTTAAGCGGCCGGTACTGTCTCCGTTGCGGTACCCGGGCGGCAAGAGCACTCTTTACCAAAACCTGTTGTCTGTAGTTAGAGAGAACAATTTGACGTCCGGCACATATGTCGAACCATACGCTGGGGGAGCTGGGGCCGCTTTGGCTCTCCTCATAACTGGCCAGGTTCAACATATAGTAATAAATGACCTCGATCCTGCAATATTTGCGTTTTGGTGGGCTGTAGTAAATGAGCCAAGCGCGTTCTCAAGGCTTATCGACGACGCAAAGCTCGACATGCATGAATGGGCTAGGCAGAAAGAGATATACCTCACTGCGGATCGACAGGACTACATGGGACTCGGGTTTGCTACTTTTTATCTGAATCGAACGAACAGATCTGGCGCTCTCAATGGCGGTGTAATTGGCGGGGTGAAGCAGCAAGGTCGATACAAAATAGATGCCCGGTTTAATAAGCCTGCCTTGGTTGAACGGGTTCGACTTGTGGGAATTCACTCCAAGAAGATTGCACTTCTAAACATTGACGGCCTAGACGTAATTGCTTCTTATGCCGATCGGCCTAAGGTATTGATATATGCCGATCCGCCCTACTTCGACAGATCCGGTTCTCTGTACTTGAACTCTTTCACACCGGATGATCACTGCAAACTAGCCTCCGTACTCAATCTGCACGCTCAGAGAAACTGGCTTCTAACTTATGACAATGTTCCTCAAGTCCACGCGCTGTACGCTTCTCGGCGGCGGGAACTCATCTCCTTGAATTACTCCGCTCACCGTGTGGTCAAAGCTCAGGAGGTAATGGTATTTTCGGACGCTCTTGTCACCGAATCACTCACCACTCTGTTCTGATTTTGAAATTATCCATCTTCCTTATCCATCTTCCTCATACGCGCGAATCCGGCGGCTAGATAGACCGGCCGACACCCCGTCGAGTCCCCGGCTCATGCTGCTGGGCGAATACCTGAACCCGCTGTGCAGCGCACCCTGGCCGTCTGCGCGGTGCCTCGCGGACGGCAATTTCTCAGAGCATCGTGTGGGGGGCGAGGCGGCCGCACCGGCCCCCCACACGACGACCGCCCGCACAGCGGTCGGCAGGCGGCCAGACAGCAAGGCGCGCGGCCGTGCGGGGGCTGTCCGCCTCCGTGCTGCTAGCGCGTTCCCGCTGACAGCGGGAACGCGCGGCTGCGTTGCGTCTGCGGTCTTCCCGACCTCACCCCCTCAAAGAGGCAAGGTGGCGAGGTCGGGAACCCCTCCGACTCCACTACGCCACAAAAGTCAAAATCAAGAACCTGAAGATCAAAGTCAAAGGCACCACGGGCAGCGGACCAGCGCCAGTGGGCGCGGAAGCTGCAAGCACGAGCACGCCGTGCCCGGGCATGGGTGATTAAATGGCTGGCTTTACAAACGTTCCGCGTCCGTGAACGGTGATGATCAGGCCTTGTTGCCTGAGCACGTCCATGGCGTGTCGCACGGTAGTGTAGGCGACCCCGTATTCGTCGGCGAGATCGCGTTCGCTGGGCAGCTTCTCGGTGATCTCGCCGGCCGTGATCCGCCGCGCTACGTCGTTGGCTACCTGGACGTAGGCGTACTGGTCGCCGAATGGGTCTACCGGCTTGGCTGGCACGAGATCAAGATAGGTGTGCTCTCTGACCTGCCCTAACTTAGCTAGCTCTGAGAGCTATGCATGCTCTGTATGCTCTGCTAGCCTGTCTGTTATGACCGCACCGCTGGCCGCCCAACCGGTGACCATTCCAGAGCACCGCAAGCCCGCTGACATCGACTCACCGGAGCTGATCGCGATGTTCCGGCACGCCCGTGCGCTGCTGGATTCCACCCCTGGCGCCCAGCTGTCACGAGGACTGGCCAACTTTATGTGGGCCGCGCGCCATGAACTCAGGCGCCGGGGAGAGTGCGACGACGAGTACCTCTACAGCGCCTGAGAACCGGCGCTCAGAGGTATCCGCCTGCGAACCCGCCGGCCCCTACACCTTTGCGTGGCGTAATACCCCTGTAATGCCGTGTGCCCTCCGGCTACAGGGCGCGCGTGGCACGATAAGGGCATCTTCGCCCGGGCGCGGGCGGGTGCCGTAGCGAGGCCGGCCGTTTGATGCGGGGTGGTCTGCGGTGCCCGTGGTGCAGCCGGAGACGGCGCGGCGCCGGTCTGATGCAGGCACGGTCCGGCTGTCCGGCCGGGACGTGGCCGGGCTGATCTTGTGCGCCGAGCAGTACGCCGCTCCCTATGACTTGCTGGCCGCCGGGCTTGGCGTGCGCCCAGCCCGGTTGCGGGGGATCGTGGCCCGCTGGCGTGCCGCCGGCTACGCCGCCACCGGCACGCTAGGCCCCGGCCCGGCGTGGTGCTGGCTGACCGGCGCGGGGATGGCCGCGTGCGGCCTTGGCTATCTGGCCCGGCCGCCGGCGCTGGCCCGGCTGGCGCACATCCGCGCCGTCCTTGCCGTCCGGCTGTGGCTGGAGTCGGGGCAGGCGTACGCGGACGGCCGGGCGTGGTGGCGGTCCGAGCGGCGTATCCGAGCCGGGCTGCCGTCTAACGCGGACTTCCGCACCGGCACTTGGACCCTTGGGTCATGCGAATTGGAAGCGGAGGTGGCGTCCGCCCCACCAGGGGACGGCGGTGTTGTCGGGCAGGGTGGCGTGGCGGAGGACGGGTGAGTAGGCGCGGCGGTTGATCTTGACGGTGATGCCGGTGCCGTCGTTGGTGATTTCGCCGGGGGTGCCGGGGAATCGCCGCTGGAGGGTGCCGGGTGCGGCGTGTGCGTAGTTGCCGGGCAGGCGGAGCCGGAACGCGGCGGGCAGGGCCTGGGCCAGCACGCAGAGCACGACGTCGAGGTCGGCGTTGAGGTTGACCGCGCTGGACAGGGCGCCGGCGCAGAATGCCCGGATGATCTCGGCCAGCCGCTGCCCGATGGTCATCCGGCGGGCGTAGTGCCCGATGAGCGCCTTTGTCCTTATCTCCTGATCGTTGGTGATGATGACGGTGGGGGCGTCGCGGCCCAGGCCGGTGACGGCCAGCTGGCGGATGGTGCCTGGGTAGCTGGTCAGCGTCTCGGCGGGGTCCTCGTGGACCTTGGGGCGGTTGCGCGGTCCGGGCCGGCTGAGGGCCACGGTCGTGTAGTCCGCCGGCGCTAGTGCCTTGATGTGGCGCATCAGGGACGGGGAGCGCATCCGCAAGGCGGCGAACTTGACGCCGCGTTCGTCGAGCTCGCCGGGGATGGCCTGGGTGGTGACCTTCTGGTCCATGATCAGCATCTTCGGGTCGGTGCCGGAGACGGCTTTCCAGTGGCCGCAGAAGGCGATGGCCTCGCGGGCCCGGGTGGCCTTGGTGAGGCCGGCGCTGGCGTAGACGAGGTTGCGGGTGCCAGTGTCCTGGGCGAAGAAGGTCAGCACCGGGCGGGTGCGCTGGGACCGGGTGGGGACGTAGTGCTTTTCCGGGGCGGGGTCCTCGCCCCAGTGCATGACGGCGTGGAAGCCCAGGCCGAAGATCGCCTCGCTGCTGGCTGCCAGGCCAGCGGCGATCATCTTCTTGTCCAGGGCGGCCAGCAGCCGCCGCTGGTGGCCGTGCGAGAGCCGGTAAGAGTAATCGGTGAGCGCCGTCTTCTCCGGCAGGATCGGCAGCCCGGCCAGAAGCGCCGGGGCAGGGTCAGCGAGCAGGTCATCGACGTGAGACACCCGCCGGGTCGCGGTCAGCTTGAGCGCGAGCAGCGGCAGCAGCCAGGACACGGCCGGGATGACCCGGGTGCCGGGGTAGCCGGCGGCATCAGCCAGCGCGGGCAGGTCCAGGGCGATCAGGTCCGGGACCGCGAGCAGCAGCCCGGCCATCGCGGTATGGGCGCGCGCCGGGAGGGCAGCGGAATCGATGACCGGCGCGGCCGGGAGCTTGTCAAATCGTCTGTGTAAGCTAAGGCAGTTGTTGTCCTTCTGTTACCTTTGCTGCGGGTGATCAGACAGGGACGCGGTCGCCGAAATGGACGGCGAATGCGTTCAGTGCTGCTTTCCAGC
>NZ_JASIAL010000429.1:0-7506 GCF_030042015.1 Trebonia sp.
ACCGCCAGCGCCGACACCAGCGGCGCCTGCCTGCCCACCCGGGCCGAGCCGATCAGCTCAAGGCGCCCGGCCTCCTCGTCCGCCCTGGTGTGCCTGATCACGATCAACACGCTCATCAGCACGGCGAACAGCGCGCCCCACACCCCGTACCGCCAGGCGGTCAGGGCGCCCACCGAGGTCCCGTTCAGCCGGCCGTAGAGGAACAGCAGCGCCGGGTTGCCCTGCCCCGACGCCACCAGCGCCGCCCGCTGCGCCGCCGTCCTGTACAGCCGGCCGAACGCGTACGCGTTGACCGAGACCCCGGCGACGACCACGTAGACCCAGGCGGGCAGCATGATCCGGTCCCGGCGCAGCGCCAGCTCCACCAGGTCGCGGGTGCCGGTCAGGGAACGGGTCATCGCTGGGGAGCCGGCCCGGATCGTTCGGAATAATGCCTGAGGAAAAGCTCCTCAAGGGTCGGCGGGCGGCAGGTCAGCGTGCGGACCCCGGCCGCAGTGAGAGCGCGGAGCACCTGCGTGAGAGCGGTGTTGTCCACCTCGCAGCGCAACCGGGTGCCGTCGAGGACGGCGTCATGGATGCCCGGCATGGCGTCAACTGGGGGCGGGGGGCTGGCGAGCTCGGCGTCGACGGTCGTGCGGGTCAGGTGCCGCAGGTCGGCCAGCGAGCCGGTCTCCACCGTGCGGCCCGCGCGGATGATCGTCACGCGGTCGGCGAGCGCCTCGGCCTCGGCGAGGATGTGGCTGGACAGCAGCACGGTCCTGCCGTCGCGGCGCTCGGCGTTGACGCACTCGCGGAAGGTCGCCTCCATCAGCGGGTCAAGGCCGACGGTCGGCTCGTCGAGCAGGAGCAGTTCGGCGTCGCTGGCCAGCGCCGCGACCAGCGCGACCTTCTGCCTGTTGCCCCTGGAATACGCGCGCGCCCGCTGCGACGGGTCAAGGTCGAACCGCTCGATCAGGTCCTGCCTGCGCTTGGGGTCACCGCCGCCGCGCAGCCGGGCGAGCAGGTCGATGATCTCGCCGCCGGTCAGGCCCGGCCACAGCGTCACGTCGCCGGGCACGTAGGCGAGCCTGCCGTGCAGGGTCGTCGCGTCCCGCCACGGGTCGCCGCCGAGCAGGGCGACCGCGCCGCCGTCCTTGCGCAGCAGCCCGAGCAGGATGCGGATCGTGGTGGTCTTGCCCGCGCCGTTCGGGCCGAGGAAGGCGTGCACCTCTCCGGTGCGGACGGTCAGGTCCAGGCCGTCGAGCGCCCTGGCCGGCCCGAACGCCTTACGCAGCCCGCTCGCCTCGATAGCGTTCGCCATGACATCAGCTTAGCAAGATTCAGAAAATCGTGAATCTTCAAAATGTTGTATGATCACTCACATGGTGGCGGTCAGCGATCACGCGGGGGATCCGCTGCTGCGGTTCAACGAGCGGTTCGCCTCGGTGCTCGTCGCGGCCGGGTTCCCTGCCATGCCGGCGCGCGTGTTCGTCGCGTTCCTGATCTCCGACTCCGACCGGCTCACGGCCGCGGACCTCGCGGGCATGCTGCGGATCAGCCCCGCCGCGGTGTCCGGCGCGGTGCGCTACCTGACCGGGGTCGGCCTCGTGCACAAGGAGCGGGTGCCGGGCTCGCGCCGTGACTACTTCCGCATGCCCGCGGACGTGTGGACCGAGGTGATGAGGCTGCAGAGCCAGGTCCTCGTGCGCTGGGCGGGCCTGCTGAAGGAGGGCGCAGGCCTCGTCGGCGCCGGCACGCCGGCCGGCGCCAGGATGACCGCGCACACCGCCTTCTTCGAGTTCCTGAACACCGAGATCGCCGACCTGCTCGCCCGCTGGGAAGCGCTGGAGAAGGAGCGCTAGCTCCCGCACCCCCGAGCCGGTCAGCCAGAGTTGCCTGTGATGCGCCAGGGTAGAAACGCTACAGCGAGCCGCCATTATTACGAAGATTTTTGCTCGGTCGAGCGCTCATCGGTCGCGCGCACTGGGCGCCGCGCGAGCCGGCGCAGATAGCCTCAGCTCAGGTTGCCGGCGTCAAGCGCCGGGAAGGTGAACTCGCCGCCCAGGTAGCGGGCCGCCGGGTCGTCCGGGTCGGGTTCGCCGCGGGCGGCGATGACCTCGGCGGCGTACGCCTCGGCGTCGTCGCGCGGCTCGTAGCCGAGTGCCCGCGCCTCGGCTAGCGACACCCAGCCGCCGCGGGAGTTGGCCGAGACGCCGAACACCACGCGGAAGCCGGGCGACGGCGCGGTCAGGCAGGCCTCGAAAAGCCGGCCCGCGTCGTCGGGCGACAGCCAGGTGGACAGCATCCTGACGCTCGCCGGCCGCGCGAAGCAGGACAAGATGCGCACGCAGATCGCGTCGATCCCGTACCGCCGGCTGTACAGCGCGGCCAGCGCCTCGCCCGCGGCCTTGGAGACCCCGTAGTACGTGTCGGGAGCCGGGAACGCGTAGTCGGGGACGGGGAACTGCGACCGCGGGCTGAACCCGACCGCGTGGTTGGACGAGGCGAACACCACCCGGGCCACGCCCGCCCGGCGGGCGGCCTCGAAGACGACGTAGGCGCCGTTGATGTTGACGTCGAGGATCCGGTCCCAGGGCGCCTCGGACGGGATCCCGCCCAGGTGTATGACCGCGTCCGCGCCGTCGCAGGCCCGCGTCATCGCGGTCAGGTCGGTGACGGAGGCAGTCACCGCCTCCTCGCCAGGTCCGGCAGCTATCGGCACCACGTCCAGCAGGCGAAGCGCGCGGCCGGGGCGCGCCAGCCGGGGCCTGAGCATCGTCCCGATCTGCCCCGCCGCGCCGGTGATGAGGATTGTCGGCATGGCGCCCAAACATACTGCATTGTTTTGTTACCGCAACGAATTGCCGTCGCGGTAACTCATGGGGAATCCTTTGGTTTGTGCTTACCCCGCGAGGACCGCTGGCCGCACGGCGGATGACCGTGCACTGGGTGGTCCTCGCCGCCGCGGCGCTAACGACGCTGGTGGCGGCGGCTGTCGGCGCGGCGCTGGCCGTCTTCGCCGGACAGGCGCTCCCGCAGGCGGTCAGTCACGATCTGGCGGTGGCGCCTGCCACGTCACTGAACGCCCAGGTCACGCTGGCCGACAGCCCGCTGGCCCCGGTCAGCGCGGCGTTCAAGAGCGCGATCAGTTCGGCGCTGCTCGGGGTGCCGTCCAGCTTCTGGCAGGCTACCTGGTCCGACCCGCTCGGCCTGGTGTCCGGCGCACTGCCCGCCCGGCCGGCCAGCACCGGTCAGGGGAACACGCCGCTGCTCGAGGCCGCGGCGATGAGCGGCGTCACCTCGCGGTCCGTCCTGCTCTCCGGCCACTGGCCGGCGGCGCCCGGCGGAGCGGCGCCCGGCGGAGCGGCGCCCGTCCAGGCCGCGCTGCCGGCCACCGCCGCCGCCCTGCTGCACGTGTCCGTCGGCGACGTGCTCCGGCTGCGGGACCGGCTCTCGGGCGGGCTGGTGACGTTCACGATCACCGGCCTGTTCGCGCAGCGCCAGCTGTCCGGCCCGGCAGCCTCCTACTGGCAGCTGAACGAGGTCCCGGCGAGCGGGTCGGACACGTCCGCCGGGTTCACCACGTTCGGGCCGCTGCTGGTAAGCCCGGCGGCATTCGGCGGCGCGCTCGCCGTGGGCGGCGGTAGCTGGGTCGCACAGCCAGACATGGCGGCGTTCACCACTTCCGACCTCAGCGCGGTCTCCGCGAACATCACGGCGCTGCTCGGCTCGATGGCCAACTCCCCCGCCCTGGGCGGCGTCGACCTCACGACGAACCTGCCCGCAGTGCTCGCCGCGACGTCGAGCAACCTGGCCGTCGCCAGGTCGCTGATCGTGATCAGCGGGCTGCAGCTGCTCGTGCTCGCGGCGGCGGCGCTGCTCGCGGTCGCCCGGCTGCTCGTCACGCAGCGGGAGGGCGAGACCGCGCTGCTTGCCGCGCGCGGCGCCACCCGCTGGCAGCTCACCCGGCTGACCGCGGCCGAGATAATCCCGCTGTGCGCCGCCGCTGCCGTCGTCGGCGGGGTCGCCGGGATCTGGCTGGCGCGACTGCTCGGCGACACCCTCTACGCGCGCGGCGCGGTGAGCGTGCACGTCGGCGCCGCCGGAACCTGGCTGGACGCGCTCGGCGCGACCGTCGCGGTCGCCGTGATCGCGATCGCGGCCATGCTGTTCCCCGTGCTGCGCAGCGGGCCGGGCGCCGCCAGGGCGCGCCGCGGCAGGCAGGCCGCGATCGCGGGCACCGTCCGCGCCGGCGCGGACCTGGGCCTGATCGTCCTCGCGGTGCTGGCCGGCTGGCAGCTGCGCCGGTACTCCGCGGTGACCTCGGAGGGCGCGAACGGGGCAACCGCCGGCATCGACTGGGTGCTCGCGCTGGCCCCGGCGCTGGCACTGGCGGGCGGCACGATCCTCGTGCTCCGCCTGCTGCCTGTCGCGGCGCGGGCCGGCGACAAGCTCGCCGGGCGGGGGCGCAGGCTCACCGCGTCCCTGGCCGGGTGGCAGTTCAGCCGCCAGCCGCTGCGGCAGGGCGGCGCGGCGCTGCTGCTTGTGATGGCGGTCGCCACCGGCACCCTGGCCCTGGCGCAGCATGAGAGCTGGAGCCGGTCGGCCGCCGACCAGGCCGCGTTCACGACCGGCGCGGACGTCAGGGTGGACCTGGCCGCCCCGCTGGCGCCAGGCTCCGGCGGGTCGATCGCCCATGCGGCCGGCGTGCAGGCCGCGATGGCGGTTTCCGTCATCCCGGTGGCGCTGCCATCGCAGATCTTGCTCGTCGGCGCGAATCAGGCGCCGGGCGTCGTGCTGCTGCGCAGCGATCAGTCGGCGCTGCCGCCCGGGCAGCTCTTCCGCGCGATCGCGCCGCCCAGCGGGTCAGGCGGCACCGTCATCGCCGGGCGCCCGCGCAGCGTCAAGCTGACCGCCACCCTCAGCCCGGCCCAGCCGGGACTCGGCACGGTCACGGCCGCCGTGACGATCATCGACGCAAGCGGCGCGGCCTACCAGATCCCGGTGGGCACGCTGCCCGCGGACGGCCGGCCGCACGTGCTCACCGCCCCGCTCGGCGGCAGCGATGCCAGCTACCCGTTGCGCCTGCTCCAGCTGAGCCTTTCCTACACGCTGCCCGCCAGCCAAACCGGGCACGCCGTCACGCTCACCGTGTCCGGTGCCGGGCTTGGCGGCTGGACGGTCGCCGCCAGCTCACCCGAGCTGGACGGCGTCGCGAGCGCAGGCGAGGCGTTCGGCCCGTACGCGCAGCCGCAGGTGACCGGATGGCGGCCAGGCGCGGACGGCGCCACGCTGACGTTCAGTCCAGGGTATGGCGAGACCGTGAACAACCCCCACTTCCCGCACCCCACGGTGTCGGCGGTAACCGGGCAGGTGACGCTCTCGGCGGGCGGGGCGGCCTCCACCGTGCCGGCGATCGCGACCAGGGCGTTCGACGACGCCAACAACGTCGGCGTGGGCTCGGTCGTGCCGGCCACGATCGAGGGCGTCACGGTCCCGGTCAAGATCGTCGCGCAGACGGACACGTTCCCCACGCTCACCGGCAGCGCCCTGATCGTGGACTTGCCGACCGTGCAGGCCTTCCTGGCCGGCCACGGCGGCTCGCCGCTGCCGGTCACGCAGTGGTGGCTGACGACCTCCGGCCATGCCGTGCCAGCCGCCCTCGCCAGCGCGCTGCCGCCCGGTTCTGCCGTCACCAGCCGGACCGCGCTCGCCGCGGCCACGACCGGAGACCCGCTGTCGGGCGCCCCGCAGCAGGCCCTGCTCGCGGTGGCCGTAGCCGCCGCGCTGCTGGCCATCACCGGGTTCTGGGTCTCGATCGCGGCCAACGTCAGGCAGCGGCGCGCGGAGAACGCGCTGCTCGCCGCGCTCGGCGTCGCCCAGCGGTCCGCGGCCGCGCAGCTCTTCCTCGAGAAGCTGCTGCTCAGCGTGCCATCGGCCGCACTCGGCCTGGTCCTGGGCACGGTCGTCGCCCGGCTGCTTGTCCCTGCCGTCACGCTCACCGCGGCGGCGCAGCAGCCGGTACCGCCGCCGGTGACGATGTTCGACCTGTCGCAGACGCTGCCACTGGCCGCGCTCGTCGCGGTGTTGCCCGCGCTGGCTGCCGCGCTCATCTTGTTCCGCCGCCCGGACCCCGCCGCCGAACTGCGCGCCGCGGAGGCAGCATGAGCACGGCCAGGGCCAGGGGGGCCAGGGGGGAATGGGGGGGCGGGCAGCCCCCCCATGCGGGGGGTCACCGGGGGGTCGTCCCCCGGGGGCTAACAAGGCTATGGGGCATGAGCGCCGCGGCCACAATGGCGCTGGCGGCGCTCGTCGCCGGCGGCGTTCTCGCCGCCACGGCCGGGCCGCGGGTTGCGCTGGCCGCCAGGACGCAGGCGCTGCACCAGACGCTGGCCGCCACGACGCCGCTGGCCAGGACGATCATCGCGGCCACCGAGTGGAGCACGATCACCAGCGACCTCGACAACGACTCCTTCGGCAGTCTGGGCAGCGCAAACCTCACCGCTGGCCAACTGTCCGAGGTCACCAGCCAGCTGCACGGTGACTTCGACCGCGGGGTCGTCAAGCTCGCCCCGGCCGACGCCGACTGGATGAGCATGACCACCCTCCTGCACACCGTGACCAGCACCAGCGGCCTTCCCGGCGCCGGCACGTTCGAGGTGCAGTTCGAGGTCAGCTACCGGCAGCCGTTCACCCAGTACATGCGGCTGGTCGCCGGCCGCTACCCGGGGACCGCCTCCGCGTCCGTCTCCCCGGTGCTGCAGGTCGCGGTGTCGTCGCAGACGGCTCGCCAGTTCGGCCTGCACCCAGGCTCGAAGGTGCCGATCACCCCCCCGAAGATCGCTTACTCCGGCAGCCTCGCCAAGGGGATCACGCTCGAGGTCACCGGGATCATCGCGCCACGCGATGCCTCCGCCACGTTCTGGACCGATGACCCGGTCGTGCTCACCCCCGACCTGTCGTGCGTCGATTGCGTCCCGTCGATCTGGATCGCCGGGGCGTTCATCGGTCCAGGCGAGCTCGGCGCGCTGCAAAGCGACTTCGGCCCGGAGGACATGGCGCTGCAGTGGGTGTTCCCCGTGGACGTCGGCTCGGCCGGCGGGCAGCAGGCCCAGCCGCTGTACAACGCGCTGAACGAGGACAGCACCCAGTCGCCGCCGCTGACCGGGGGCATCGCGGCTGCCAGCAGCGCGCTGACGGTCAGTTCGGCCCTGCTGCAGCCGGTCGGCACGTTCCTCGACACCGCCGCCCAGGTCGACACGCTGCTGTGGCTGCTGTACGTGAGCCTTGCGGTAGCGGGCGCGGTGGCGCTGGTGCTGGCCGCCCGGATCGTGGCGATCCGCAGGTCGGCCGAGCTGGCGGTGCGCCGGGCGCGCGGCGCGTCGCTGCCGCAGATCGCCATGGCCGCCGCGGGCGGCGCCGCCATCGCCTGCGTCCCCGCTACCCTGCTTGGGGCCGTGCTCGGGGTGCTGATTACCCCCGGCGCCGAGCCGGCCGGCGGCTGGTGGGCGCCGGCCGCGGTGCTGG
>NZ_JASIAL010000073.1:0-20332 GCF_030042015.1 Trebonia sp.
CTGTAGCTGTAGCCGTGCAGCGGCAGCCAGATGCCCTGCAGCCAGATGATCAGCATGAACTGCATGCCGCCGCGGCTCATCGCCATCGCGAGGCTGGCGATGTTCCCCGCGGCGAACGGACGGATCCGGAACAGCGAGATCCGGAACAGCGGCTCGGCCACCCGAGTCTCGACGTACACGAAGATCGCCAGCAGCGCGACCCCGCCGAACAGCGCGGTCAGCACCCACGGGTTGGTCCAGCCCATCGGGTGCCCGCCGTACGGCAGCAGGCCGTAGGTGATGCCGACCAGGATCGCGATCAGCCCGGCCGCGAACAGCAGGTTGCCCCACCAGTCGATCCGCGCGTGCCTGCGGACGCCGATGTCGTGCAGCATGAAGTACGCCCACACGGTGCCGAAGAAGCCGACAGGGGCCGAGACCAGGAAGATCAGATGCCAGTTCACCGGTGCGAGCACGCCGCCGAGGATCAGGCCGATGAACGACCCGGCGATCGCCGCGATCGAGTTCAGTCCGAGCGCGGTACCGCGCTGGTTGGCGGGGAACGCGTCGGTGAGGATCGCGGTCGAGTTGGCGAACAGGAACGCGCCGCCGATGCCCTGCACGACCCGCCAGATGATCAGCCACAGCGCGCCGGAGGTGCCGTGCATCCACGTAACGGTCAGCATGATCGAGCCGAGGCTGAAGACCGCGAAGCCCATGTTGTACATCCGGACCCGGCCGAACATGTCGCCCAGCCGCCCGAACGAGACCACCAGCACGGCCGACACGACCATGAACCCCATGAACATCCACAGCAGGTAGCTGGTGTTGCCCGGGCTGAGCGGGTTCAGCCCGATGCCGCGGAACACGGCGGGCAGCGCGATCAGCACGATCGACTGGTTGATCGTCGCCATGAGCACGCCCAGCGTGGTGTTGGACAGCGCGATCCACTTGTAGTGCGGTCCGAGCGTGTGGCCCGCGTGCATCGGCGCGCCTGCCACGCCGGAATTGACCGTCATGGGCGGATATGCCCCCCACCTGAGTTCTCAGCGGATAACTTGCTTGATCTCAACTAACCTTAACCCACCGTCCCGTCGATCCGCACTGCGCGATCCCGTCGAACTCGGTCCGCGGCCCGGGCGTTTCGCCCGGGGTCAGGACACCCCGGCCGCACGATCGCCGTCAGCTATCGCCGCTGGGCTCAGCGGCGACTCGATCCGCTGTCAGAAAGGCTGCGGCACTGGCTGGAGGGGGGACGATACTGATGCCGGGCCTGGCAGCCACGGGCACCGGCTTCCTCTATTCCATCGGCTTCCTCGTGGGCTGGCTGCTCGTCCTGCTGCTGGTCTCAGAACCGCTCAGGAACACCGGGCGCTACACGATGGCCGACGTCGTCGATCTGCGGCTGAGGGCCGTCCCCGTGCGTGCCGCCACGGCGTACGGAAGAACGTCGCCGAGAGCTATCCCGGTTGCCTCAGGGTGGATGTCCGCAGGAGCAACTGGCTGTGCCGGAAGATCGAGGGGTGGGCCTCAGCAGCTATCGGGACGGTCACGGTCCCTGAAGGAACGTCCAGCCCGGTATCGTTAGTGGGGCGGGGCAGCTGTGGCTAACGCTGCTCTTACACACTGTAATCACTATCCGGCGTAGGGTAATTGGCAGCCCGCCAGACTTTGGATCTGGGTCTTTGTCCTGGTTCGAGTCCAGGCGCCGGAACCCCTCGCCCACTCCTCTGCCCACAGATGTGCGTCTGGTGCCCACAGTCCCCGCGCGTCTGGGCAGCCACCAAACGGGAATTCCCCACCAGGCGTGGCCAAGACCATACTCAGAGGCGTCTCAGATGTTGAGACGTCACAGGTCAGCGCATGCGACATTCACGCGGCGATCCGCAAAAATTCATCTCAGGCCCTTGCACAACCTACGGTGTCGTAGGCTACGGTTACGTAAGCGTATAAGAGCCTCCGCCGTCCGGCGCACACGCAGAGGAGCACCATGTCTACGACTCCGGACACACTCAGCGGCACCACCACCATCTCTTCGCCGCCGGCCCCCGACGGCACACAGGCAAATCGCGCCGCGCGACCGGACGTCGAAGACGAGCAGAACACCTTGGGGCAGCGCATCCTGGTCGGCGTGTTCGTCGGGGTGCCGATGCTGGCGCTGGCGGCGGCGATCCCGTTCGCCTGGGGCTGGGGTCTTGGCTGGCACGACATCGTCATAGCCGCCGTCTTCTACTGGTTCACCGGGCTCGGCGTGACCGTCGGCTACCACCGGTACTTCACCCACGGCTCCTTCAAGGCCAAGAGCGGCCTGCGAGTCGCGCTGGCGGTCGCCGGCAGCATGGCGATGCAGGGCCCGGTCATCACCTGGGTGTCTGACCACAGGCGGCACCACAAGTACAGCGACAAGGAAGGCGACCCGCACTCGCCCTGGCGCTACGGCGAGGACTGGAAGGCGCTGACCAAGGGCCTGCTCTACGCGCACATGCTCTGGCTCTTCGACCCCAACAAGACCTCGCAGGGGAAGTTCTCCCCCGACCTGCTCGCCGATTCCAAGATCAAGAGGGTGGACGCGGCGTTCGGGCCGCTGGTCGCGGCGAGCCTGCTGCTGCCCGCGCTGATCGGCGGCCTGTGGGGGATGTCCTGGCACGGCGCGCTCACCGCGTTCTTCTGGGCCGGCCTGGTGCGGATCACGCTGCTGCACCACGTCACCTGGTCGATCAACTCGATCTGCCACACGTTCGGCAACAAGGACTTCGAAGTCCGCGACCGGTCGCGGAATGTCTCCTGGCTGGCCATCGCGTCGTTCGGCGAGTCGTGGCACAACCTGCACCACGCGGACCCGACCTGTGCCAGGCACGGCGCGCTCAAGGGGCAGATCGACCAGAGCGCCAGGGTGATCTGGGCCTTCGAGAAGCTCGGCTGGGTCTACGACGTGCGCTGGCCGGACGAGGCACGGCTGTCCGCCAAGCGTCCCGCGACCGCGAGGCGGAGCCTGGGCGGCATGACCAGGCGCAGCGACAAAGCGGTAACGGCCGCTGACAGAGCGGCGGCATAGCGGCCATGATGATCAAGTGACCGAATCCCCCAGGACCAGCCGAAAGCGCATGACCGGGCAGGAACGGCGGCAGCAGCTACTGGACATCGGCCGGCGGCTCTTCGCGGAACGGGGATTCGAAGGCACCTCGATCGAGGAGATCGCCGCCAAGGCCGGGGTTTCCAAGCCGGTGGTGTACGAGCACTTCGGCGGCAAGGAGGGCCTGTACGCGGTCGTCGTCGACCGCGAGGTGGAGCGGCTGACGACGATGACCACCATGCTGTTCGAGGGCAACCACTCCCGGCCCAAGTTCGAGGCGGCCGCCGTCGCCCTGCTGCGCTACATCGAGGACAACGCCGACGGCTTCCGCATCCTGGTGCGCGACTCCAACCCGGGGTCCGGCGGCGGCACCTATGGCACGCTGCTTTCCGACATCGCGGGCCAGGTCGAGTACATCATGGCCGACTTCCTCAAGTCCCGCGGCCGTGACCCCAAGCTTGCGCCGATGTACTCGCAGATGCTGGTCGGCATGGTCGCGTTCACGGGCCAGTGGTGGCTCGACGCCCGCAAGCCGGAACTCGAGCAGGTAGCAGCGAACATGATCGACCTGGCCTGGAACGGCCTGTCCCAGCTCGACGCCCAGGCTTAGCGCTCGACGCCCAGGCTTAGCCGGCCCGGGCTTAGCCGGCAGGGGCCTAGCGGAACACGGCAGCCGAGGCACCGGGCGCGATCGCGGCCGCGCGCTCCTCGGCTCGCGCCGTCGGCAGGCCGGCGGCTGCCCAGGCCCGGTAGCCGCCAATCACGTCGGTGGCGCGCGCCAGCCCGAGGTCGTGCAAGGATGCGGCGGCCAGGCTGGAGGTGTACCCCTCCTCGCAGACCACGATCAGCCGCTGGTCATATCCGCTCACCGTGGGCAGCCGCGCGTCACTGGCCGGGTCAAACCGCCATTCCAGGTGGTTTCGCTCGACCACGACCGAACC
The DNA here is from genome assembly GCF_030042015.1 of Trebonia sp. Taxonomy (GTDB): domain Bacteria; phylum Actinomycetota; class Actinomycetes; order Streptosporangiales; family Streptosporangiaceae; genus Trebonia. The sequence continues at coordinate 3,994 of NZ_JASIAL010000073.1, forward strand.
GGGGATCTCGCCGGCGGCGGCACGCTGGGCGGCAGGCCGGATGTCAACCAAGGTCGCCCCGTCGCGGAACTCGGAAAATGCCTGTTCCGCCGTTACCCGCACCAGCCGGGCACGGGCGGCCGCCAGGATCTCATCGATCGACCGCGCCCCGTCGGGCTTCGCCGTCACCAGTCGCTTGCCCCCTCTGTCCCGGCCACCGCGAGCCCGGCAGGCGTGAGGTTGTACCTGGTCATCATCGACAGCGGCGGCGAGTAGGCGTGCACGCTGACGGCGACCGAGCCGACTGCGGAGTTCCGCACATCGTGCACGTAGCGCGGCCCGAACGCACGCACCTCGCCCGCGCTCACCTGGTTCACCAGGATCCGGGTGGCGGCGCGCGGCAGGACGCACTCGTCGAGCGTGCCCCACACCACGCCGAACGCCCCCGCCGAGCCCCCGTGGTCGTGGAACCCTGTCGACTGCCCGGGCAGCCAGCTGATCAGCCACACCTCGTATTCGCCGTCGGCGGCGATCCGCTCGTACCAGCGTCCTTCGGGGTCAAGCCGTACCCGTGTCACCCACTGCGCCGGAGTTGCCGTCAGCCGCCGCACCTCGGCGGCGAGCTGCCGGGGATCGAGAATCCGCTGCCGCGTCGCGCTTCCCTGTCGCACGCCAATGATCTTGGCAGCCTTTCTCTATAAAATCAATAGGAATTATCAGATTGATACCGGTTTGGGGTCCGCGCGCCGGTGCAGCACCGTGAACACCCGGCGGAAGGGAAACAGTGTTCCGAACGGACGGTGGTCATACGCCTGCCGCAAGCGCTCCGCGTACTCGCGGGCGAAGCTGGCGGCCTGCTCCGCGTCGAGCGCGGCGAGCACCGGCCGCAGCGTGGTCCCCTTCGTCCACTCGAGCACCGGATTGTCCCCCTGCAGGATGTGCAGGTAGGTGGTCTCCCATGCGTCGACCTCGAAACCGGGCCGGGCGAGCAGTTCGGCGTATTCCCGTGGGTCGCCCGCCTGGCGGTTCAGCTCCGCGTCCTTGAGCAGCTCGCGCCATCTCGGCGCCTGCGCCATCTCCCGGACGATCGCGTGGCTTGGCTGGTCCTCGTTGCCGGGAAGCTGGAAGGCGAGCCAGCCGCCGGGCGCGAGCATGCCCGCCCAGCGGAGGAGCAGGCCGTCATGACCGGGCACCCACTGCAGCACGGCGTTGCAGACAAGCACGTCCGGCGGTCGGTCCGGCTGCCAGTCGCGCACGTCCGCCAGCACGAACCGGAGGTTGCCGACGGCGTCCGCGGTGCCGCGCGCTGCCGTGATCATCTCCGGCGAGTTGTCCACGCCGACGACCTGCGCCCGCGGCCAGCGCCGCGCGAGCACCCCGGTGAGGTTGCCAGGGCCGCAGCCCAGGTCGGCCACGTACCGCGGGGTCACGGCGCCGACCTGTGCGAGCAGGTCGAAGAACGGCCGCGCCCGCTCATCACCGAACCGCAGGTACTGTCCGGCGTCCCACATGGCGGGCACCCCCTCCTGTCCGGTCGAGAGCCCGCGCTGCCGCAAAGCCTCTTGACATCAAGATATTGATCAAGCATCTTGACGTCAAGAGATATCCTGTCCCTCATGGGGCAGCTTTCCGACGAGGTCGACGAGCTCGTGGCCGCCTGGCGGGTGCAGCGGCCGGACCTGGACGTCGAACCACTGCAGGTGCTGAGCCGGGTCTCCAGGCTCGCCAGGCACCTGGACATCGCGCGCCGCGGCGCGTTCGCCAGTCACGGCCTCGAGTCGTGGGAGTTCGACGTGCTCTCCGCGCTGCGCCGGGCAGGGCCGCCGTTCCAGCTGACCCCTGGCGCGCTGCTGCGCGCCACTCTGGTCACGTCAGGCACCATGACCAACAGGATCGACCGGCTCGCCGCGGCGGGCCTGGTGCGGCGCGAACCCGATCCGCGGGACCGGCGGGGCGTGCTTGTCACCCTGTCGGAGCAGGGCAGGTCGGTGGTCGACGGGGCGCTCACCGACCTGCTCGACCGCGAGCAGGCGCTGCTCGCCAGCCTCGGCGAGGATCAGCGCCGCCTGCTCGCGGACTTGCTGCGCACGCTGCTCGCCCCGTTCGACTCCGGCGAGCGCCGGCACCGCGCATAGCGGCCGTAATCGGGCCAGGGGGTTACATCGAAGCTACTCGCGCGTTAACATCCGGCAAGCACATGTTCCGGGTCAGACCCGCGCGAACCCGGTCTAACCTCACCGAGGAGGTCATACATGCCCCGTCTGACCCACGCGATCGCCGCCGCCGCGGCGGCGCTCGCCCTCACGTCGGCGGTGGCGGTGCCTGCCAGCGCCAGCCAGCTGACAGCCAGCCACCCCAGCCCTAAGTACTACCTATCGCTTGGCGACTCGCTGTCCGTTGGCGTCCAGCCGAACGCGAAAGGCGTCGACATCACCACGGACCAGGGCTACGCCAACCAGCTGTACAAGGTCCTCAAGCGCGCCGACAGCGCCCTGCGGCTAGTCAAGCTCGGGTGCCCCGGCGAAACCTCGGAAACGCTCAACAAGGGCGGGATCTGCGGATACAAGGGCGACGAACGGTATTCGCTGACCGCCGACAAGGGCTCGCAGCTGGCCGCCGCACTCGCCTTCCTGCACTCGCACCCCGGCCAGGTGCCGCTGATCACGATCGACATCGGCGCTAACGACCTGAACGGGTGCATCGCCCTCGGCGTGATCTCCAAGATCGTCACCTGCCTGACACCTGTGTTCGCGGCGCTGCAGAAGAACCTCGCCACGACGCTCGCGGCGCTGCGCCCCGCCGACCCGAAAGCGACGATCGTCGGGATGACGTACTACGATCCCGAGCTCGCCGACTGGCTGACAGGCACGTCGGGCGAGGAGTTCGCCGAGGCGAGCATCGTCCTGGCTAGTCAGTTCGGCGAGCTGCTGACCGGCGTGTACAAGGCCGCCGGCGCGGCCGTCGCGGACGTGTTCACCGCGTTCGACACCACCGACACCAAGGACATCGTGACCGTGCCCCACATCGGGAAGCTGCCCAAGGACGTGGCGCTGATCTGCCGGTGGACGTGGGAGTGCGCGCCGAAGCCCGTCGGGCCGAACGAGCACGCCAACATTTTCGGCTACGGCGTCATCGCGGGCACCTTCCTGGCCACGCTGCGCGGCATCCACTTCCCTGTTTAGGTCTGCAGGGAACTCGCGACCTCCAGCCAGCGCTCCTCCAGGCCCGCCTTCTCGGCCTGGAGGACGCGCAGCTGGGCGCCGAGCTCGGTGAGCTTCTCGTAGTCCGCCGCGTTCGCGGCGAGTTCCCCGGTCAGGGCTGCCTCGCGGTCGGCCGCACGGTCGATCTGCCGTTCCAGTCGCTGCAGCTCCTTGCGCGCGGCACGCTCGGCCGCCGCCGCGGAGACCGGCTTGGCGGCGCTGACGGCGCCGCCGACGGCGCCGGCGCCGGGACCGGGGCGAGTGCCGGCCGCCGCGGCGCGGCCCGCCCGCACGCCCTCCAGGTAGCCGTCCACTCCGCCGGACAGGAAGGCGAGCTTGCCGTCGCCGAGCAGCGCCGCCATGTGGTCGGTGACCCGCTCAAGGAAGTACCGGTCGTGGCTGACCACGACCAGGGTGCCGGGCCAGCCGTCGAGCAGGTCCTCGAACTCGGTCAGCATCTCGATGTCAAGGTCATTGGCCGGCTCGTCGAGCAGCAGCATGTTGGGCTCGTTGATCAGCAGCCGCAGCATCTGCAGCCGCCGCCGCTCGCCGCCCGACAGGTCGCCAAGCGGCGTCCACTGCCTGTCACCGTGAAATCCGAGCCGGTCGAGCAGCTGCCCGGCCGACAGCTCGCGCTTGCCGACCTGGATCCGCAGCCGGATCTCCTCAACTGCCTCGCGGACCCGCTTGTCCGGGGTCGCGCTGAGCTCGCTCAGCTCCTGAGACAGGTGGCCCACCCGCACGGTCTTGCCGCGCACGACGTGCCCGGAGACCGTGACCCCGTCGCTGGTCTCGCCGGCCAGCAGCCGCAGCAGCGACGTCTTGCCCGCGCCGTTGACGCCCACGATCCCCACCCGGTCGCCAGGGCCGAGCCGCCAGGTTACGCGGTCGAGCAGCACCCGCCCGCCCACCGTGAGCGTGACGTCCTCGAGCTCAACCACGGTCTTGCCGAGCCGCGCGGTCGCCATCCGGGTCAGCTCGGCGCCATCCCGGGACGGCGGCTCGGCGGCGATCAGCGCGTTGGCCGCCTGCACCCGGAACTTCGGCTTGGTGCCGCGGGCCTGCGGCCCGCGCCGCAGCCACGCCAGCTCCTTGCGGGCCAGGCTGCGCCGCCGCTGCTGGTCCGCCTCGGCGGCGGCCTGCCGTTCCGCTTGCGCCAGCACGTATGCCGAGTACCCGCCCTCGGTCTGGTGGACCTGGCCGCCCGCGACCTCCCAGATCTGGTCGCACACGGTGTCGAGCAGCCAGCGGTCATGGCTGACCACGACCACCGCGCAGCCGCTGTCCCGCAGCTGCCGGCCGAGCCAGTCGATGGCATCGAGGTCCAGGTGGTTGGTGGGCTCGTCGAACAGCAGGATGTCGCGCTCGGCGGCGAGCAGCGCTGCCAGGGCGACCCGCCGCCGCTCCCCGCCGGACAGCCGCCCGACGTCCGCTTCCAGGCTGATGCCGGAGAGAAGCTCCGAGGCAACCGAACGGGCGCGTGGTTCCCGTTCCCAGGCCCGGCCGCCGTACCGGTCGCCGAACGCGATCTGGCCCACCCTCCCGGACAGCTCATCGTCCTGCGGCAGGTAGCCGGCGCGCAGGCCGGATGACCTGGCGATCCGCCCGCTGTCCGGTTCCGCGGCGCCAGCGAGCAGCGCGAGCAGCGTGGACTTGCCCGCGCCGTTGCGGCCCACGACGCCCACCCTGTCGCGCTCGCCGACGCCAAGCGAAACGCCGTCGAGCAGCACCCGCGGGCCGTAGGCCTTGGCTGCCCGCTCCAGGCTGACCAGGTTCATATCGCCTGCGGCGGGATTACGCCTGCGCCAGGCGCCGGGCCCGTCACCCGGGTGACCGACCGGCAGACGCCCGCACCCGACAGCGCGACCGCCAGGTCCGTCGCGTGGCTGGCGCCGCGGGCGAGGAAGAAGCACGTCGGCCCGGATCCGGAGACAAGCGAGCCGAGCGCGCCGAACTCGCGGCCGGCCGTGAGCGTGCTGCGCAGCGGGGGGAACATCGAGATCGCGGGAGCCTGCAGGTCGTTACCGAGCGCGTCGCCAAGCCGCCCCGCGTCGCCGGCCCGCAGCGCGCTCATCAGCTCGGCGCTCAGCTCAGGGGCCGCGACTGCCTGCGCCCCGCGCAGCCGGTCGAGCGCGCCATACACGGTCGGCGTGGACAGCTGGCCGTCGGCGAAGGCGAGCACCCAGTGGTACCGGGCCGGCGCCACCAGCGCGGGGGTGAGCCGCTCGCCGCGGCCGCGGCCCACCGCGGTCCCGCCGAGCACGGCGAACGCCACGTCGCTGCCGATCCCCGCGGCCACCTCGCACAGGTCCTGCTGGGAGAATCCGGCGTGCCACAGCTCATTGCAGCCGACAAGCGCGGCCGCGGCGTCGGCGCTGCCCCCGGCCAGGCCGGCGGCCACCGGAATGCGCTTCCTTATCGTGACCGCCACCCCGGCAGGGGCGCCCCCGCTTGGTCCGGTGCCGCGCAGCGCGGTGACCGCGCGCAGCGCAGAGACGGCCCGCAGCGCGAGGTTGTCCTTGTCGGCCGGCACCTGCCTGGCGCCCTCGCCGCTGACCGTCACCGTGTCCGCCTCGGCCGCCGCCACGGTGACCTCGTCGGTGAGCGAGATCGCGTGGAACACCGTCACCAGGTCGTGGTACCCGTCCGGGCGCAGCGGGCCCACCGCGAGCTGGAGGTTGATCTTCGCGGGCACCCGCACGGTCACTGTCGTCACGATCACCGAAGCCTATCCTCATCGGCTCGCGCCGCGTTTGCGGGCGATGCACGCGAACTCGGCGACCCCGAGCGCCTCGCCGCGCGCGCCAGGGTCGATGCCGGCCGCGCGCAGCAGCCGTTCGGCCTCGGCCGCCGACCCGGCCCAGCCGGCGAGGGCGGCCCGCAATGTCTTGCGGCGCTGCCCGAACGCGGCGTCGATCACCGCGAACACCTCGGCCCGGCTGGCGGACGTGGCCGGCGGGCTATGCCGGGCGAGGCAGACCAGCCGTGAGTCGACGTTCGGCACGGGCCAGAACACGCTGCGCGGGACGGTCCCGGCGGGCCGCGCGGCCGCGAACCAGGCCAGCTTCGCCGACGGCGCGCCGTACACCCGGCTGCCTGGTCCCGCGCACATCCGGTCCGCGACCTCCGCCTGCACCATGACAACGCCGCGCGCGAGCGACGGCAGGACCGCCAGCAGGTGCAGCAGCACAGGGACCGCCACGTTGTAGGGCAAGTTGGCCGCGAGCACGGTGGGCGGCCACGGCAGTCCGGCGACCTCGAGCGCGTCCGCCGCGAGCACGTCCACCCGGCCCGCGAGCGCCGGCGCGCGGGCCGCGAGCGTCCGCGGCAGCTCGGCCGCGAGCACCGGGTCGATCTCCACCGCGATCAGCCGGGCGTCCACGTCGGCGATGCTCTCAAGCAGGGCGAGCGTCAGCGAGCCGAGGCCCGGGCCTACCTCGAGGATCACGTCGCCTGGCCGCGGCGCCGCCAGCGCGGCGATCCGCCGCACCGTCCCCTGCTCGACGACGAAGTTCTGCCCGAGCCGCTTGGCCGGCCGCAGCCCGATCTGCCGCGCTATGCCCCTTATATCCGAAGCCGCGAGCAGCCTTACGCCCGCGCCCGCGGTCACCTCGCACCCATCGCGCATGATGTGGGATAGAAAACCACCAGAAAGGGTGGGTTTCTATCCCCGATCATGAAACATTCCAGCCGAAGACGCGGGCGCCTGTCGCCTGGATGTGCGCGCACAGGTCCGCGACCGCCATGTCCTTGACGGCCGCGAGGGCCCGGACGGTATGGGCCGTCATCGCCGGGGAGTTCGGCTTGCCGCGATGCGGCACCGGCGTCAGGTACGGCGCGTCGGTCTCGGCCAGGATCAGCTCAGGCGGCGCGGCCGCGGCCGCGGCGCGCAGCGGTTCGGCGTTCTTGAACGTCACGTTGCCTGCGAAGCTCATGACGTACCCCGCTTCGGCGCACCGGGCCGCCAGCTTGGCGTCGCCGGAGAAGCAGTGGAATATCACGCTGTACGGCGGCCAGGGGCCTTCGTCGCCGAGGATCGCCAGGATGTCTTCGTGCGCGTCCCGGTCGTGGATCATCAGCGCCTTCCCGGTCCGCCTGGCGATCGCGATGTGCGCGCGGAACCACTCCCGCTGCACGGGCCGCGGCGACCAGTCCCGGTAGTAGTCGAGCCCCGTCTCGCCGATCGCCACTACCTTCGGCACTGCTGCCAGCGCTTCGAGCTGGGCGAGCACGGAGCCGCGGTCGCCGTCCGCCGCGGCGGTCTCGTTGGGGTGAATCGCCACCGTCGCATAGACGCTGTCGTATTCGGCGGCGCAGGACACCGACCACCGCGACGACGGCAGGTCGCAGCCGACGTTCACCACCCGGCCGATGCCCGCCGCGTGCGCGGCGGCCAGCACGCCGTCCACCGGCAGCCCCATGACGTCCATGTGGGTGTGGCTGTCGAACGCGCCGGGCGCGGGCAGCGCGCCGTCGTTGCCTGGAGGAGTCACCACGGTCCGTTCGGGCTAATCGGCGGACTCAAGCCGGGCTATTTCCTCGTCAACGACCGACTGGTCCAGCTTGGTGAACAGCGGCGACGGCACGGACAGCGGCGTGCCTGCCGCGATCGGCCGCGAGGACCAGCGGAACGACGTGTCGTACGAGCCGGTGATCACCGGGTACGACGGCGCCCCGTCCTCGTGCACCGTCTCCAGCCGCGGCCTGCCCGACCACTCGCCGGTACCGCCGAGCATCTCGTGCACGGCCTGCGACGAGCGCGGCAGGAACGGCGTGAGCAGGGTCTTCGCGTCGTCGACGACCTGCAGCGCCACGTGCAGGATCGTCCGCATCCGCGCCGGGTCGGACTCGAGCAGCCGCCACGGCGCCTGCTCGGAGAAGTACTTGTTGGCCTCGGCCACCGTCCGCATCGTCTCGGTGATCCCGAACTTGAAGCGCGAGTGTGACAGGTGCTCACCGACGGTGCCGAACGCATGCCGGGACGTCGCGAGCAGCGCGTGGTCCGCGTCCGTCAGCGCACCGGGCGCGGGGATCGAGCCGATGTTGCGCGCCGCGAAGGACACCGCCCGGTTGACCAGGTTCCCCCAGGTGGCGACCAGTTCGTCGTTGTTGCGCCTGACGAACTCGCTCCAGGTGAAGTCGGTGTCCTGGTTCTCCGGCCCGGCGATCGCCACGTAGTACCGCAGCGCGTCCACGTCGTAGCGGGCGAGGAAGTCCCTGACGTAGATCACCACGTGCCGGGAGGAGGAGAACTTGCGGCCCTCCATCGTCAGGTACTCGCTGCTCACCACTTCGGTCGGCAGGTTAAGTAGTCCGAACGGACCCGGGGCGCCTCCCCTGGCCCCCCGTCCTGCGTAGCCGAGGAGCATCGCCGGCCAGATCTCCGCGTGGAAGACGATGTTGTCCTTGCCCATGAAGTAGTAGGCCTCGGCGTCCGGGTTGTTCCACCAGGCGCGCCACGCTTCCGGGTCGCCGTGCCGGCGAGCCCACTCGACGCTCGCCGACAGGTACCCGATCACCGCGTCGAACCAGACGTAGATCTTCTTGTCGGGGCGGTCCCGCCAGCCGTCGAGCGGCACCGGCACGCCCCAGTCCAGGTCCCTGGTGATCGCCCGGGGCTGCAGGTCGCCGAGCAGGTTCAGGGAGAACTTGAGCACGTTCGGCCGCCACTGTCCTGACTTGCCCTGCAGCCAGGAGCCGAGCACGTCGGTGAACGCCGGCAGGTCGAGGAAGTACTGCTCCTGCTCGACGAACCGCGGCGTCTCCCCGTTGATCCGGGACTTCGGGTTGATCAGGTCGGTGGGGTCAAGCTGGTTGCCGCAGTTGTCGCACTGGTCGCCGCGGGCGCGCGGGTAGCCGCAGATCGGGCAGGTGCCCTCGATGTAGCGGTCCGGCAGCGTGCGGCCCGTGGACGGGGAGATCGCGCCGAGCGTGGTCCGCGGGAAGATGTACCCGTTCTCGAGCAGGCGCGAGAATATCTCCTGCACGACCGCGTAGTGGTTGCGGGTCGTGGTCCTCGTGAACAGGTCGTAGGTCATGCCGAGCGCGGTGAGGTCCTCCCCGATCACCGTGTTGTACCGGTCGGCGATCTCCCTGGGCGGCACGCCTTCCTTGTCGGCCTGGACCGTGATCGGCGTGCCGTGCTCGTCGGTGCCCGAGACCATCAGCACCTTGTTGCCCGCCATCCGCTGGTACCGGCTGAACATGTCGCTGGGGATCGCGAAGCCGGAGACGTGCCCGATGTGCCGCGGGCCGTTGGCGTACGGCCAGGCCGGCGCGGCCAGGATGTGCTTGGGGTTGGCGGATGACATGCCTAAAGCCTACGGGCACTGGCGGGCTCGTCGCGTTCTTTAATTTTCGCCTCGGCGCCGATCGGCGTGTGCCTGGTCTGCTTGATGCCGAGGATCGACAGGAAGAACGTGCCGAAGATGAGCTGGCAGCTCAGCACGAGCGCGGTCACCGACGGGACCACAAGGCGCAGCGCGTGGTCATAGTTCAGCTGGCCGAACTTGTTCGCATGCCAGTAGGTCAGCGAGAAGATCAGGCCGGCCAGGCCGGCGGCGCCGAATGCCGCGCCGGCCAGCAGGCCGCGTTCCAGGGAGAGGTTGCCGAGGATGCGCTGGACCTTGGGCTCTTCTGGCAGGAAGCCCTCCGCTCCCGCGTATACCTGGGTGAACAGCCAGAACAGGATCGCCTGGAACCCGATCACGACCATCGCGCTTGCCGCGACCAGCGTGTCGACGTCGAACGTCACCGCGCCGATCGTGACCGGGCCGGCGGAGATGACGGCGCCGATCGCCAGGCCCGTGAGAAGCAGGACCAGGCCCGGCAGGAAGAACAGCCAGCGCGGGCTGAAAAGCAGCAGGAACCGCAGGTGCCGCCAGCCGTCCCGCCAGCTGCGCAAGTGCGGCGGGCGGCTGCGGCCGTCCTTGGCCAGGGTGGCGGGGACCTCGGTGACCTTCTGCTTCGCCAGGGTGGCCTTCACGACCATCTCGCTGGCGAACTCCATGCCCGTAGCCTGCAGGCCGAGTTTTATGGCGCTGTCTCGCCTGAAGCCCCGCAGCCCGCAGTGGAAGTCGCCGACCGGGCTGCGGAAGAACAGCCTGCCGACGAAGGACAGCACCGGGTTGCCCAGGTAGCGGTGGAGCGCGGGCATCGCGCCCGGGGCGATCCCCCCCTTGAACCGGTTGCCCATCACCAGGTCCGCGCCCCCGCGCAGCTCGGTGATGAACGGCGTCAGGCTGGCGAAGTCGTAGCTGTCGTCGGCGTCCCCCATGATCACGTACTCACCGCGGGCGGCGAGGATGCCGCCCATGAGCGCGTTGCCGTACCCCTTGTCCGCCACCGCGACCACGCGGGCGCCCGCCTCCTCGGCGAGCCGCCGGCTGCCGTCGGTGCTGCCGTTGTCGGCGACCACGACCTCGCCGGCGATTCCGTTGTCGGCGATGAACTTCACGGCCTTGCGCACGCAGGTGGCCACGGTCTCCGCCTCGTTGAGGCAGGGCATGACGACGGTCAGCTCCACGTGGACTCCATGCTGTTGTCGCTGCTCCTAGCGAGCTTCGGCACTTTTTAACCAGTTACCCACAGCCATCGCCGCTAGCCGCATTGGCCTACCCGCTACCGTGTACACGGGCGCCCTGCCTGGAGGGCACTGCCCGGCACAAGGAGGATACGGGCTTGAGCGTAGTACCTGCGGTCATCCGGCGCGCGGTGGCTGATAACAAGCTATTCGCCATCCTGCTCGTGCCCGCCTTCCTGCTCCGCGTGGACGCCGAGCTCGGGTACCGCTGGCAGTCCTGGTTCAACGACTCGTGGGACTACATGGACACCGCGATCACGCTGCGCCTGGACCCGACGCGGACTTCCGGTTATGCGCTGTACATGTGGCTGCTCAAGCCATTCCACAGCCTGGCGCTTGTCACGATCTCACAGCACGTCATGGGCCTGCTGGTCGCGGTGATGATCTACGCGCTGGCCAGGCACCGGTTCGGCGCGCCCGAGTGGCTCGCCGTCGTGATGACGCTGCCCGTGCTTTACGACGGGTTCGAGATCCAGCTCGAGCACCTGATCTTGGCAGACACGCTGTTCCTGTTCCTGGTCATGGCGGCCGTCACGCTGCTGCTGTGGTGGCCGCTGCGGCCGGCTTCCGCGCTGACCTGGCTGCGCTGCGCCGGCGCCGGGCTGCTGGTCGGCCTGTCCGCGATCGTCCGGGCCACCGGTCTGCCGCTGCTGCCGGTGTTCGGCCTGTACCTGCTGATCGCCCTGGGGCTCGCCCGGGTCGGCTGGCGGACGCTGCTGGCCAGCGCCGCGGCCTTCGCGATAGCCGGAATCGCCCCGGTGCTCGGCTACGCCGGCGCCTACGACGTGCAGCACGGCGAGTTCGCCACCAGCGAGTCGGCCGGGGTGTTCCTGTACTCACGGGTGATGACGTTCGCCGACTGCTCCAAGCTCAGCCTGCCGGTGGACCTGCTTGAGCTGTGCACCACCGTCCCGCCGGACAAGCGGCCGATCGCGCAGGCGTACATCTGGGCGCCCGCGAGCCCGCTGAATGTGTTCCCCGGGTCGAAGTTCAGCCCGCTGCCCAACAAGCTCGCCGAGGAGTTCGCCATCAAGGCGATCGAGGGTCAGCCGCTCGCGTACGCGCGCGCGGTCCTCGACGACACGTGGCGCGCCTTCGACTGGCCGCGGACCGCGTTCCCCAACGCCGCGACCTACGACGAGTACCTGTTCGGGTACGTGTCGGTGCCCGTGGCCCCCGGGCACGCGGTCGACGGCTACCCGTCGTCCGCGCAGGCCTACCTGGACGGCGCGAACCCGGCGACATCCGTCGTGAACCCGTTCGCCGGGCTCATCCGCCTCTACCAGCGCTACATCTACCTGCCCGGCACGGTCTACGGGCTGATCCTGCTCGCGGGGCTGTTCGGCATGGCACTGGCGTGGCGGCGGGCGGGCGGCGAGGCGCTCCTGCCGTGGGCCACTTCGCTCATGCTCATCGTGGCGCCGGCCGCGACGGCCGAGTTCGACTACCGGTACGTGACGACGGCCGTGCCGTTCGCCTGCCTCGCGCTGGCGATGGCATTCGGGCGGGAGACGGCGGGCGGGCGGTGGCTAGCCCGTCGCGGGCTCGGCGGGTCGGCCCTCGTCACCGGCGGCGCGACCACGGTCCCTGGCGGCACGGCGGACCTGGCGGGCGGACTCCCTGGCGGCGGCCTTGGCGGCCCTGGCGGCGCCGCGGTCGACGCCGGCCACGACCAGCGTGATCTCGCCGCGGACGCCCCCTGATTCCAGGTCCGCCCACGACGCGAGCTCGGCCAGCGTTCCCCTGCGGACCTCCTCGTGCACTTTGGTCAGCTCCCGGCAGACGACCGCGGCGCGGTCGTCGCCGTGCGAACGCCGCAGTTCCGCCAGGGTCGCGGCGAGCCTGCGCGGCGACTCGAAGAACACCTGGGTGCGGGTGTCGGTCGCCAGGTCGGCGAACCGCCGAGCCCGCTCGCCTGGCTTGCGCGGCGGGAATCCCTCGAAGCAGAACCTGTCGGTGGGCAGCCCGCAGATGGCGAGCGCGGTGGTCACCGCGGACGGGCCGGGCACCGCGGTGACCCTGATCCCGGCCGCCACGGCCGCGGCGACAAGCCGGTAGCCGGGGTCGCTGATGCCCGGCATGCCGGCATCGGCGACCACGAGCACGTTCCTTCCCGCCTGGAGCTCGGCGACGAGCTCAGCCGCGCGGCGCGCCTCGATCACGTCGTAGTAGGAGATCACGCGCGCGGTCAGCTTTACCTCAAGCGCCGTGGCGAGCCGGCGCAGCCGCCTGGTGTCCTCGGCGGCTATCACGTCGGCGCCTTCCAGTTCCGCGGCCAGCCGGGCCGAGGCATCGTCGGCCCTGCCGATCGGAACTGCGGCGAGCGTCAGGATGCCCGCGCCGCCGCCGCCCGCGTGCACCCGTTCGTTATGATGTTCGGCTTGGCTTGTGCTCCCCACCCCGCCTCCCTCCACATAGCATGGCGTTCGATGACCGCGACTCAGGCCGGCCCGCCGGCCATGGAACCCGAGGACAGCGGCCCTGGCGGCCCTGGTCTCCACGGCGACAGCACCGACACGGGCGCCGCCGTCACAGTCAGCCGCGCGGTGCGCGCCGACGACGCAGACGACGGTACTGGTCCCGACGACGGCACCGCGGGGCGGATAGCCGCGCTGCGCGCCCGGCTGGTGTCCCCGATGCCGGACGACCGGCTATGGGGGTGGCTCGGCCCGCTCCTGGTCACCGCGTTCGCGGCCTTCTTCCGGTTCAACAGGCTAGCGATTCCGCGCGCGGTCATCTTCGACGAGACCTACTACGTCAAGGACGCCTGGTCGATCCTGAAGCACGGTGTCGAGTGGAACTGGGTCAGCATCCCGGACAACCTCAATTACGTCAACGACCAGATCGCCGCCGGGCACTTCACCGCCAGCCTCTTCCAGTCGTGCTCGGGCACCTCGTGCGGGGAGTACGTGGTCCAGCCGCCCGTGGGCAAGCTGCTGATCGCGGTCGGCGAGTGGCTTTACGGCCTGAACTCGTTCGGCTGGCGGTTTTCCAGCGCGCTGTTCGGCTCGCTGGCGATCCTGGTCATGTGCCGCGTCGCGAGGCGGATGACCAGGTCGACCCTGCTTGGCTGCCTGGCCGGCCTGCTGCTGTCCCTGGACGGGCTTGAGTTCGTGCTCAGCAGGACGGGCATCCTGGACATCTTCCTGATGTTCTTCGTGCTCGCGGCGTTCGGCGCCCTGGTCGTCGACAGGGACGTTTCCCGTGCGCGGCTTGCGGAGGCGATGGTCCTGGCGCCTGGCGACGATGCCGGGCCGGCGCTGGGGATCAGGAAGTGGCGGGTGGCGGCCGGCATCCTCATCGGCCTGGGCTGCGCCACCAAGCAGTACGGGGTCTGGTACATCTTCGCGTTCGCGGGCCTGTGCATCGCGTGGGACATCGGCGCCCGCCGGGCGGTGGGCCTTCGCGACTACGTGCGCGGCGCGCTCGTGCGGGACGGGAAGTGGCTGCCGCTTACGCTCGGCGTGATCCCGCTGGTCACCTACATCGTCACGTGGACCGGCTGGTTCGTGACCAACACGGGGTACGACCGCGACTACGCGCAGCAGAACGGCTTCAACGTCCCCGTGCTCTCCGAGCTGTACTCGCTGTATGAGTACCACAAGGAGATGCTGCAGTTCGGCGTCTCGCTGAGCCTGCGGCATCCGTACGAGTCGCAGCCGTGGGGCTGGCTGGTGATCAGCCGGCCCGTGGCGTTCTTCTACCAGTGCTACACGGGCCCGACGAACTATCACGTGTGCCCGGCCAATTACACGGGGCCCGAGTGGTCGCAGGAAGTGCTGGCGATCGGGAACCCGGCCATCTGGTGGGCGGCCATCCCCGCGCTGCTGTTCTGCCTCTGCTGGTGGTTCACGCGCCGGGACTGGCGGGCCGGCGCCGCCGTGCTCTGCTTCGCCGCGGGCTGGGTGACGTGGCTGCCGTTCGTCTCGCGGACCAAGTTCTATTACTACGCGATCGAGTTCGAGCCGTTCATCATCTTGTGCATCGTGCTGTGTCTTGGCCTGATCATCGGGCCCGTGACCGCGAGCCTGCGACGCCGTGCGGCCGGTTCGGCGGTGGTCGGCGCATACGTGCTTGCGGTCGTGGCCCTGTTCTGGTACTTTTACCCGATCCTCGCGGGCAAGGTCATTCCGTACTCCGACTGGCTGTCGCATATGTGGTATCACGGCTGGATCTAGCTCGCCGTACCCGCACCGTCTTTTCGTCTTGCCCGTCACTCACCCGCCCGTTACCTGCCCGCAGCGCAGGGCCCTGCCGGCGCACGACCGCGGGTGTGCCCGCCCGATTCCGGATGTCGCGACATATCTCAAAGTGATTTAGGTCACAGAGTGGACTGTCGGCGCACTTCCGTGCGTCTATATGTATAAGACTGACAACCCCCGGAGCCAGGTATGAGCCCGAACCAAGATCACGACGGCGGCGTCGCAGCCGGCACGCCGCAATCGGCCCCGCAGGATACCGAGCAGGCGGCCGGATACGCCGGGCCTGAGGCCGGTTACGCCGCCCCGCCGACCGCGGACAGCCGCGCCAGGTTCGAGCGCGACGTCGTGCCGCAGCTCAGCCAGCTGTACCCGGCCGCGCTGCGGATGACCCGCAACCCCACCGACGCTGAGGACCTGGTCCAGGAAACATCAGTCAAGGCGTACGCGGCGTTCCATCAGTTCCGGCCGGGCACGAACTTGCGGGCCTGGCTGAACCGCATCCTGACGACGACGTTCATCAACGTGTACAGGAAGCGGCGCCGCGAGCCGCAGCAGGCGCTCGGCGGCGACCTGCAGGAGTGGCAGATGTCCGCCGACCGGCTCGCCCCGCCCGTCCGTTCGGCGGAAGCCGAGGCGCTCGACCACACCACCGACTCCGACCTGCTGCGCGCGCTGCGCGAACTGCCCAACGAGTTCCGCACCGCGGTCTACCTCGCCGACATCGAGGGATACCCGTACCGCGAGATCGCGGAGATCATGGGCACGCCGGTCGGCACGGTCATGTCGCGGCTGCACCGCGGGCGCCGCAAGATCCGCGAGCAGCTGCTCGCCGACGGGAGCCTGCCCGCCACCGAGGCGCCGTAATTTCCCGGGGGGGCGACCCCCCGGAACCCCCCGGCTGCGCCTTAACGGCGCACCTGCTCCGTGGTATGTGCGGCCTCGACGCCGCCGCCCGGACAAACCACCCATAGCGGGCGCGGTTCGCGCCCGCCGGGCAACTTAGGACCCGAAAGCCAGCAAAAAATACGTATAAAACGGACAATATACCTGGGGTTCGGGCCCTAAGTCGCTGGCGGCGTCCCGCTATGTGAGACCGGCACCGGGGGGCCAGGCGGTTAGCTCTGCCAGCCGAGGGCTACGGGGTCGAATACGCGTTCCACGTAGATCTGGTGCCAGAGCGAGAACACCACGAGCGCCCACAGCTGGCGCCATGACGCTTCCGGGTCGTCGGCCCTGAACCGGCGCAGCACGTCGAGCACGGCGCGCTTGTCGAGCCATTCCTCGGTCCTGGCCTCGCGGATCACCTGCTCGGCGTAACCAGACAGCTCACCGTGGAACCAGTGGCCTATCGGCACCGGAAAACCCAGCTTCCTGCG
>NZ_JASIAL010000430.1:0-44788 GCF_030042015.1 Trebonia sp.
CCTGGTCGGCGACAAGGGCTTCGCCGGGCGGGACTTCGAGGACCTGGTCACCAGCGCATACCAGCTGCGGCTGGTCCGCCCGGACCGGCGCGACGAGGCGCCCCGGCACGGGTCGGCCGGCTGGATCCGGCAGTGGATCGAATCGGTCAACGACACCCTCAAGGGCCAGCTCGACCTCGAACGGCACGGCGGCCGCACCACCGAGGGCCTGTATGCCCGGGTCACCCAGCGGCTGCTGGCCATGGCCGCCTGCATCTGGCACAACTGGACCACCGGCGAACCCGTCAAACGATCGCTGATCGCCTTCGACAACTGAACCCATAAGGAATCACTCATCTAGAGGGGCAAGATGCCCGTCCACTCTAGCGGGCCGAGGCGCGGTGCAGGAATCGTGTAGTTAGTTCTGCCAGCACGGCAGAGTCCGCCCCGTAGACGCCAGCTTGGTCCAGGCAGCATCATCAGGTCCGTATCACCCGCACGCCGGCCAAGCAGCGGCCCTCAGCACTGGTCACCAGCCTGGCAGTCACAATATGGATATGCAGATTCGCTGTCCCGATTGCCATGGCGGCTCGTTCCTCCCGCTCGGCGAGGATCCGGAACAGCAGCCCGACCAGCAGAAGGTCAACACAACCGCAACTACCGACGACTGGATACGCCACACGACCGGCCGCGCATACAGTCGATTCCGGCCTGGCAGCGGATGGCCATCTCGGCAGCAGAGTGCCGATCATAGGCGGGTATTTGCGTGGGTGCGCAAAGGCTCAGGTTGCTCCCCGTGACGGGCTTTCCCGTTAGCCCGCGTCATCGGCTGGCGGATTTCACGCCACCTTCCTCGCCGGGCATGAACTCCCGAAAGTGCGGCAGCCACTCGTGCCGGTGTCGGCGGACGCCGATCCGCGCGGTGTGGGCACTTGGCGGCGGCCGGGCCTAGGATTGCGTGCATGACCTCGACGTCCGCGGGCCCGGTCACCCATCGCCGCCAGAGCAGGCCCTTTGTCTGGGAGGGCGGTGCCGTGCTTGCCTACAAGGAGGCGGACGGTACCTTCCGCTCGGTGACCCGGCAGGTCCTCACCGGAGCCGAACACGGGCAGGGCACCTGCCTGCGCTACTTCGAGGTTGGCCCCGGTGGGTACACGACGCTGGAGCGCCACGAGCATACCCACGTGGTCATTCCGATCCGGGGCCGGGGCAGCGCGCTGGTCGTGGACCGGATCGTGCGGCTCGCGCTGCACGATGTGGTCTTCGTCCCGGGCTGGGGTTGGCACCAGTTCCGGGCCGCGGACGATGAGCTGCTCGGTTTCCTTTGCGCGGTCAGGGCCGACCGTGACCGCCCGGTGCTGCCGGGCGGGGAAGACCTGGCGGCGCTGCGCCGTGACCCGCGGGTCGCGGCGTTCATCCGGGTCTGAGTCACCGGGTGGCGGCGAGGAGCCGCTCGGCCGCACGGCGGGGATTGCCGCCGCGCTGCAGGTCCGCCCCGATGAGGAAGATGGTGTCGGGACCGTAGGCGTCCAGCAGTTCGGGTGCCCGGTCGATCGACATGCCTCCGCCGGGGGCCGGCAACGCCGGCGCGATGTCGTGCAGCGGGCGCCGGGCCGCCTCCGCAATGGCCAGGCACTGCTCGCGCGAGAGGCTGAACCGGCCGCCGAAGCCCGGGAAGATGGTCGCGTCCGCGCCGGCCAGCCGCAGCAGCGTGCCGAACAGCACGTCCGGCGCGATGCCGTGGCCAGGCGAGGCGGTGAAGCCGCCCAGGAACGAGGGGTGCGCGAGCACCATGCCGCCGGGGAAGACCTCGGCCGCACGGGCGAGGGCGCCGAAACCCGCGATACCGGGCAGCACCATGACGCCGTGCGCCCCCGCCTGCCGGGCGAGACGGACCTGGCCGGGGAAGCCGGCGGCCGGGCCGTTGACGCACGGCAGGTAGATGCTGCGGCCGCCGGTGTCCTGGTTGGCCCGGCGCACCGCCTCGGCCACCCGCGGCACCCGTTCGGCGAACGGCGCCCAGGGCTGGTTGGCAAGGCCCTGGTCCTCTTTGAGGATGTGCAGTCCGCCGGCCGCGATCTCATAGGCCAGGCCGGCGAGCTGCTGCGGGGTCATCCCGACGGGTTTGAGCGCGGTCGCGAGCAGGGCGCGGCCGGGTTCGCCGACAAGCGCGCGGACCCCGGCGATGCCCAGCCGCGGCCCGGGCAGCGCGGCGGCCAGGCGGGCCGGCAGCGTCACGTCGACCAGGCGTACGCCGTCCTGCAGCGACACGTTGCCAAGCAGCAGCACCAGCAGCTGCCCGAGTTCGGCCCCGGCCAGATCGGCCGGGTAGTCGACGGTCGCCAGCGCGGCCAGCCCCGGCCGCCGCAGAACCGAGCGCACGCGGGCCAGCGAATCGCGGACCGCGTTGCCGGGGGCGAGTTCGGTCGGCAGCTCGTGACTCTGCTCGACCGCGACCTGTGCCGCGCGCCCGGCCGGATCCTCCGAGCTGATCTCGTAGACCGCCGTGATGACCTCACCGCTCATGCCGCTTCCCCCTGACCGTGCCGATCGCGGCCGGGCCGCCAGCGACCCGGACCCCGCACCACCGGCCGGCCGTGTTCCATGGGCGGGCGACGCCGGCGGGCTGAAGTCCCCAGGCGGTGATCGGTTCCAGCGGGACCGCCTCGTTGGCTGCCGTGGCGGCCGCGCTCGTTGAGCACCGATGCCGTAGTCCCATCCATCGATCTGCCGTTGGTCGTAGTACCAGGCCACAGCGCAGTAAGCAGATCCTACGGCCACACCCGCACCCGGCCGTCCCCGGCATCCGGATCGGTGCGCTGGTACGTGTCGTGCTCCGCGTACCAGATAAAGGCGCCGACCGCCTCGGCCAACGTCGGCGTCCTGCCCTCGCGCCATTCACTCCAGACCTCGATGAACCACCTCCTTACCAGGTCAGCCTCGAACCGGCGTGCATAAGAGCACTCCAGAAGGTGGCGTACGCCGTGCATCCATAGGAGGTCCCTGAGCCGACCGGCATCGTCGCGGCTCCCCAGACGGCTCCCGCGGCCAGGGAACAACCGGTTGGACTGAAGCCGCCGGCCGTCGCTCGGCCGGCGATGGTGACGCACGCCAGACCGGGATCAGGCGCCGCACCCAAAGGCTTTCCTAGACCGGGACTCGAGCGCCGCCCAATGGAGACAATGATGCGCATGGCGGATAGGGCTAAACTGTGGTCAACCACGCGGTGTTCCTGACCTGCCTGGAGGAGGGCCGGGACGCCTTCTACGTGCAGGCGCTGGGGCGCGATCCGCACTACGTGGTGGCCCGGGTGGAGACCGGCATGCGCGCCGGGGTCCGCTACTCCGGCCGGCAGCTGAGGGTGCGGATCGAGGTGGAGCGGGTGGGCACCGCCAGCCCGACGACGCGGGAGACGATCCTGACGCCGGCGGGCGTGACCGCGGCGCAGGCGCGGGTTGTCACCGTGCTGTGGGACGCCGGTGCCCGCAAGCCGGGTGGCGTTCGCGGCGCAGGAGCGGGCACGGCTGGCCGCGTACTGACACCGGTCGGCAGGCCGCACGACCGCCGCGCCCTCCTGCGGGGATAGCCGGAACCTGGCGGCCGGGCCGGCGCAGGTCCTGGTGATGAGCGATGCTGCAACGTGTCCCGCCCGCCGCCCGGCCGGCTAGGCCACGGTCGTTCGGGGCGATCAGGCGATCTCCCACTCATAGGAGAACTTGACCACGTCCAAGATGACGGAGGTCTCCAGGCCGGTGATGCCGTCCATCTTGCCGAGACGGTTGGAGATGAAGTCCAGGAAGTGCTGCTGGTTGAAGAAGAAAGCCTCGACGATGATGTCGTAGCGCCCGGTTGACACGCCGACGTAGCGGACCTCGCGCTGGCGTTTGAGGTCCTCGCTGACGTGCCTTATCCGCGGCAGCGTTACTGAGATGCCGATGATGGCTGACAGGTTCATGCCGACCGCGCGCGGCGTCGGCACGGCGACGATGTTGATGAGGCCGCGGGAGACAAGCTGCGCCACGCGCTTGCGGATCGTTGTCTCGGACAGGTGCAGTTCCCTGGCGATCTCGGTGTTCGGCCGGCGGCCGTCGGCCTGGAGGATCTTGATGATCCGCCGGTCGACCTCATCAAGGAGGCCTTCCCCGCCGTGCGCCGACTGCTGGTACGGCCATGGCTGCGCGTCATGCGGTTCGGTCATCGTCGCCATCCTGTTCGGATCTCGTTTCTTTCTTGTCTAATATAACCGATATTCGAACATTAGAAGCGGAAAATTATTGACTTCCGATCCATCCGACCGTACGCTCCAGCCACTGCCCTTGCACCACCGATATCGCTCCGGGAGGTGGGGACGATGGCTGAAGCCGTGGCATCGGACTCCTCGGTTGCCCCTGGCGTTTTCTCGCGTAAGGCGTCAGGCCTCATCCGGGTGGGGACCACGCTCGACGTCTTCATCTTCAACGTCGGCCTGGTGTCGGTAGGCATCGCCATCGCCTACAACCAGTACTACGGCCCGAGCCTGTATCCGGGCGCACAGCCGTGGGTATCGACGCTGCTGGCCGCCGCTGGGATGCTGTTCGTGGCGGCCGCCTTCTACTGCTGGTCGGTGGTGTTCCCCAGGTCCGGCGGGGTGTATGTCTTTCTCTCCCGGACGATCAACCCGGGCGTCGCCTTCGTCATGTCGCTGATCGAGACGATCATCCTGCTTTACTACGCGGCGCTGGCAGCAGGCTTGATCGTCCAGGTGGGGCTGTCGTCATTTTTCGGCGCGGTCGGCACGGTCGCACGCAACTCGACACTGGTGAGCTGGGGCACGAGCGTGGCCACGCCCGCCGGCGTTTTCTGGATAGGAACGCTGATCATCGTCGTAGCAGGCGCTTTGCTGATCTCCGGCACCCGGCGCTACTTCACCGTTCAGCGGGTGCTCTTCGTAATAGCCGTCCTCGGCCTGATCGTGATCGCGATCGTCATGCTCGCCGGCAGTCGCGCCGGATTTGCCTCGAGCCTCAGCACCTATACCGGGCTGCACTACCAGCAGGTCATCACCACCGCGGGCAAGCACGGATTCGTGTCGGCGGCCAGCAGCTTCGGGGAGAGCTGGAAGTTCATCGTGTGGCCTTTGCTGCCGCTGCTCGGAGCGGTCCAGTCGATCGGCATTGGCGGTGAGATCAAGAAGGTGAGCCGCTCGCAGTTGCTCGGGATGCTCGGCGCCGTGGTGGCCACCGGAGTAGTGATCGCGCTGTTCGCGCTGCTGGCAAACAAGGACTTCGGGTACACCTTCCAGGGCGCGATTGCCTACAACGCGCTGACCGGAGTGTCCGGCGGCACTACCGCCACGGCACCGTGGTTCGCGGTGCTGGCCGGCGTGCTCGGGCACAACGTCGTCTTGTCGGTGGTCATCCTGGCCACCTTCGCCGCATGGATCTGGTTCTGGATTCCAGCAGAACTCGCCTACACGACGCGGTCGATGATCGCCTGGTCGTTCGACCGGGTGGCGCCGAACCGGCTCGGTTATGTGAGCGAGAATGTGCACACCCCGGTAGTTGCCATCGGGACATCGACGGCCGGTGCCGTTGTGTTCATGTGGTTCATCGCGTTCAAGGCCGTGGCGTTCCTGACGTTCATCGAAGTCCTGCTCGTGATCTGGGGCGCCGTCATGATCGCCGCCGTCTTGTTCCCGTTCACCCGCAAGCGGTTGTACGAGGCCTCGCCTGCCCGGAACTTCAAGGTCGCCCGCATCCCGATCATGCCGGCCGCCGGTGCGATCTCCGCTGTCTTCTTTGCCGTCATGTTCTGGCTGCTATGGAATGACCCGAACGCCGCGGGCCCGCTCATTCACCCGTCCAGGATGCCCGTCGAAGCGTGGATCACCCTCGGTGCCCTGGTCGTTGGCACCGGCTGGTACGTCGGCATCAAGTGGTACAGGAAACGGCGGGGCATCGACATCAGCCTCGCGTTCCAGCAGATCCCCATCGAATGACTGCCGGACCGAGAGCACGCCGCGATGAGTACCGGGACCATGGCCGGTAACTGGGAGCAACTTCAGGCCGAGGCCGTCGCGATCGTCCGGGCGGCAGCAAACCAGGACGTCACGCTCCGGGTCGTAGGCTCGGCGGGCATCCGGCTGCACTGCCAGCAGCCGGGCCCGCTGATGGACCGGCTCGGGCGGCCTGCCAAAGACATCGACTTCATCGTCCCGCAGCAGCACAGGAAGGGCATGCGCCGGCTGCTGGAGGGTCGCGGCTACGTGGTCGACCGGGACCTGCTCGTCGCGATGGAGGGCACCCGGTACAGCTTCGCCCACGCCGGAAGCGGTATCGAGATCGACGTGTTCGTGGAACGGCTGGACTTCTGCCACCGGATCGAGCTGACCGGTCGCCTGACAGCCCATCCGGTCACCATCCCGATCGAGGAACTGCTGCTGCAGAAGATCCAGATCGTGCAGATGACCACCACCGACCTGATCGATGCCAGTGTGCTGCTGGCAACCCACAAGGTAGGCGAGGACGGCGCTGAGGGGATCGACGCGGCGCACATAGCCAGGCTGCTGGCCCGGGACTGGGGCTTCCATCACACCGCCACCCGCAATCTGGGACGCATCGCGGAGTACCTGACCTCGGCGGAGCTGGCCAGCCTCACTGAGGGCGGGTGCGCCCGCGTGCGGCGCGGCATTGAGCAGCTGATGGGCATGATCGATGCCCAGGACAAGACACTGGGCTGGCGGATGCGAGAGAAGATCGGCGAGCGTAAGCAATGGTGGCAGGACGTCGATGACCGGGAGGCCACCTACTGATGAGGCTGCTGCGCAAGAAACCGGAAATCCCGTTCAGCGAAGCCGAACGCACCATTTTCTTCGCATCAGACCTGCACGGTTCCGAGGTGTGCTTCAAGAAGTTCGTCGCTGCCGCCAAGTTCTACGGCGCCGACACGCTGCTGCTCGGCGGCGACATCAGCGCGAAGGTCGTGGTCCCGATCGTTACTGTCCGCCCCGGCCGGTACGTGGCCCAGTTCCACGGCCATGAGGAGAAGCTGGACGACCGCACGGTCGAGGACTTCGAGCAGCGGGCGGCGAACAGCGGCATGTACACCGAGCGGATGGATCCCGACGAATACCAGCACTATGCCGATCATCCAGATCAGGTTGAGGCACTATTCGACCGGGTTATGCGCAAGACCGTGCAGCGCTGGGTCGAGTACGCCAAGACCAAGCTCGACGGGAGCCCGGTGAGCATATACGCCGCTCCCGGCAACGACGACCCACTTGCCATCGACGATGTGCTCCGCGCCCACGGCGACGGCCGGCTGCGGTTCGTCGAGGGAGAGATCGTCGAGCTGGCCCCCGGCATGCAGATGCTCAGCACCGGCTACACCAACATCACGCCGTGGGACACCCACCGCGAGTACACCGAGGACGAGATCCGTGAACATCTGAAACGGATGACCGACCGCCTCGAGCAGCCGGAAACCGCGATCTTCAATATCCACGTCCCGCCGTACAACTCCAGGCTGGATACCGCGCCGCTGCTAGGCCAGGACCTGAAGGTGAAGACGGCCGCGGGCGCGCAGATGACCGCGCCGGTGGGCTCGGTCGCGGTCCGCGAGGCTATCGAGAACATCCAGCCGCTGCTGACGTTGCACGGCCACATCCACGAGTCAGGCGGCTCAGTCACGATCGGCCGCACCACAGCCATCAACGTCGGCTCGGAGTACGGCGAGGGCATCCTGCGCGGGGTGCTGCTCACCATCGGAAACGGCAAGCTGCTCCGTTACCAGGCCGTGAGCGGGTGACCTGGCGGGCATGGCAGGCACAGGAGAACAACGACGGGCAAGGAGCGCAGTGGCTGACATCGGGCAGTTGCAGCAAGAACTCACGGCACAAGGCGTCCGGTACGTTTTCGGCGCCTACACCGACGTACACGGCGTACCCAAGTCCAAGTGCGTGCCCGTCGAGCACCTCGCGGACGCGGCGGCCGGATCCGAGCTGTACACGGTCGGCGCCCTCGACGGCATGGGCGAACTCGGCCCCAACGAAGACGAGTGCTCCGGCGTGCCCGACCTTGATGAGATCACCGTCCTGCCCTGGGACAGGCGGTACGCGGTCGCGCCCGCTAACCTGTACTTCCACGGCGCGCCGTACCCATTCGATTTCCGCCGCCTGCTGCAGAACCAGGTGGCCGAGGCTGCCACCCTCGGCTACCGGATGAACATGGGCGTCGAGCCGGAGCTTTACGTGCTGCGCGAGACTGGCAGCGGTCCGGTCCCGTGGATCCCCGAGGATTTGGTCAACGCTCCCACCAGAGGCTACGACCTGGAAACCACCGTGCTGGCCGACGGGTTCCTGAGCCCGATGGTCGGTTACATGAATGAGCTCGGGTGGGATGTGTACTCCTTCGACCACGAAGGCGGCGACGGGCAGTACGAGTTCGACTTCGGCTACACCGACGTGGTGCGCATGGCCGACCGCATGCTGATCTTCCGGCTGATGGCCAAGCACGTGGCGCGGACACTGGGCTGCTTCGCCTCGTTCATGCCCAAGCCATTCCAGGACGGGTTTGGCTCCGGGGCTCACCTCAACGTCAGCCTCGCCGAACTGCAGACCGGCAAGAACGCCTTCGACGGCGGGCATGGCGGCCGTCCCGGACCCGGCGCCAGCGACCTGGTTTCTGCCCCGAGGGATGGCGCCTACAGCGCAGTGGCGTCCCAGTTCACCGCCGGAGTGCTGGCGCACGGGGCGGCGCTGATGGCGGTGCTATCGCCGACCGTCAACTCCTATAAGCGCCTGATGCCCCGCGGCCTGATGCAGGAGATCTCCTGGGCGCCGGTCTTCCAGGCCTGGGGCCACAACAACCGGACCTTGATGTGCCGGCTGCCGATCAACCGGCGCTGCCTAGAGGTCCGCAGCGCCGACAGCGCGGTCAACTTCTACCTCGCTGCCGCCCTCGTCCTCGCCGCGGGCCTGGACGGCATCAGGCGCGAACTCAAGCCACCCGAGCCGGTCAATAGCGACACCTACAAGATGACCGAGGACGAACTGGCAGCGCTGGGCGTGCAGCGGCTGCCGCGGACTCTCGGCGACGCCGTCACCGCGTTGGAGGAAAGCGAGTTCCTGCAGAAAGTACTCGGCTCCGAAGTACACGCCCACTACGTCCGGCTCAAGCGCGAGGAGTGGGAGCAGTACAACACGGTGGTCAGTGAATGGGAAGTGGCAAAGTACCTGCGGCTGTGGTGAGGACTGAGGTGAGGATGGTGGGCGAACCAGAGCGTGCTGCGGCCAATGCCGAGGCGGTCAGGCGGATGACCGGGGCTCAGCCGGTGCTTGTCGATGTGCTGCCGGCCGGCCAGGCGATCCCGGGGATCAGGCCGAACGTCATCCTCACCTCCGGGCCGCCGATGGACTGGGATATGTACGACGGCGGCCAGCGCAACGCGGTGATCTACGGCGCGCTTTATGAAGGCCTGGCCGCTAGCGCCGAGGACGCTGACGCCAAGCTCCGCGACGGCCGCATCGTGCTCGGCGCGACCCACGACCACGGCTGCGTCGGGTCCGTGGCTGGCATCTACACCGCCTCCATGCCGGTCTTCGTCGTCGAGAACGCGGTCGGCGGCAACCGCGCCTACTGCAATTTCTACGAGGGGGAGTCGCGGCACCGGCTGAACTACGGCTCGTACAACGACGAGGTCCGCCGCGGGCTGGATTTCCTGCGCGACGAACTGGCACCGGTCCTGCAGGCGGTCGTCCGCGGGAGCGGCGGGATCGCGCTCAAGCCCATCATCAGCCGCGCGCTGCGCATGGGCGATGAGCTGCACAGCCGCAACACCGCCGCCACCACCCTGTTCACCCGGGAACTGATGCCGCAGTTCATCGAGTACGCAGTCGGGATATCACGTGAGCGGGCGCTGACCGCGCTGCGGTTCTTCGCCGCCAGCGACTACTCGTTCCTGCGCCTGTCCATGGCCGCGGCCAAGGCCATGGCCGACGCAGCCTGTGACGTCCCCGCCGCCAGCGTGGTCACCGCCATGACGATCAGCTGCCGCAACTTCGCGATCCGGGTGAGCGGGCTCGGCGACGAATGGTTCAGCGGCCCGCTGCCCGAGGTCTCCTGCAGGCTGTTCGATGGGTTCACTGCCGAGGACGTGCAGTGGATCGGCGGCGAGAGCCACATCACCGAGACCGTCGGTCTCGGCGGGTTCGCCCAGGCAGCGGCGTTCGGCCTTCAGGCCTACCAGGGCGGCTCGGCGGAGGAGATGATCCGGATGAACTCTGGCATGTACCAGATCACGGTCGCCGAGCATCCCGACTTCCTGATCCCCTACTTCGGGTTCCGCGGCACACCGGTCGGCATCGACATCTTCCGCGTCGTCGGCACCGGCATCACCCCGGTGATTGACGGCGGCCTGGCCGGCCGCAACGGCGGCCAGGTCGGCGCGGGAATCTTGCGGGCCCCGCTGGCCTGCTTTGACGCCGCGATCACCGCCTACCAGGCGAAATACGGCAACTGAGATCGCGACCCGGATCGGGCGAGACCGGTAACGATGTTCTTCGACCCGCCGGCCGGTGGCGGAGGTCACGGCGGGGGACGGGTCATCGCCGAGACCGCCGACTCGCTGTGCGGACTGGTCAAGCGCGAGGCGCCAAAGGACTTCGCGATCGCCGGCGTGTTGGGTCGGCTGGGCGGCACGCGGCTGCTGGACGACATCGGGTCGCCCGCTGACGCGGCCGCGTGATTGGCGACCGGCTCCGCCGCGGCGAGCGGATCCCCGGGTTCGGGCACACGGTCTACCAGGTCGACCGCCTCGGCAACTACCTGCTCGGCCGGCTCTGGGAAATCCGTTCGGAACACAGGCTGCTGGCGATCGCCGGCGAGATGCTTGCAGTCATGGGGCGGCGGTGCCTGCCGGCGCCTGATACCGATCTTGCCGTCGCGGTCCTCACCCGGATGGCCGGCATGATCGACGGTGCCGCGGAGGCCATCTTCGTCACCGCCCGCACCGCCGGCTGGCTCGCCACGCCTTCGAGGATTATGACCGCGATCGGCTGCTGTGAGCCAGAGCCCTCTACATCGGGGATTAATCCGAACGGCCAGCTGGTTCCCGCTCCGGTGCCACGGCTCCGCCACGCCCACGGGGACCTGGGCGGCGTGGCCAGCGGCCACTCGCCCGGCGCGACCACGGCCGGCCAGCCCCGCGCTGTGCCTCACAGCAGTTCTGTGCGGCCGGGCACGACGCCGATTCCAGTCGTAACGGGCGGCCCGGCCATAGGCTGGTTCCCGGAATCGGAGTCGCGAGAGGAGACCCGTGTGCCGTACGTCGAGGCTGGCGAGGCGAAGATCTGGTACATCGTGCAGGGGACAGGGTTTCCCATGCTGACGCTGGCGCCAGGGGGGATGCGCTCGAGCGTGCCGCTGTGGGAGATGGCGGCGATCAACCCGCTGGCCGCGTACGCCGGGCAGTACCAGATGATCGCGATGGATCAGCGCAACGCCGGCCAGTCCGCCGGCCCGCTTGAGACCGGCGACCCGTGGGGCGCATACGCGGCTGACCAGCTCGCGGTCATGGATCATCTTGGCATCGACCGGTTCCTGGTGTTCGGCTGCTGCATCGGCGGCCCGTTCATCCTCAAGCTGCTCGCACTCGCGCCGGAACGAGTCGTCGCGGCCGTCCTCGAGCAGCCGGTCGGGATCATCGACAGCAACCGGGAGCTCTTTGACAACCTGTGGAAGCAGTGGCGCGAGCAGCTCATGGGCAAGCGTGACGATCTCAGCAGCGAGGAGATCGAGGCGTTCGCGACCACGATGTGGGCTCCCGACTTCGCCGTCAGCGTGACCCGGGACCAGGTGCGGTCCTTCCGCACGCCGATCCTCGTCCTCCCCGGAGTCGATGAGTACCACCCGGCCGAGACCGGCCGTGAGATCGCCGCACTCGCGCCGGCCGGCGAGCTGCTCGAGCCGTGGAAGGACCCCGAGCACCTGCCCGCCGCCACCGAAGCGGTCGGCCGGTTCCTCCAAGACCACACCCCGCGCTAGATCACCAGCCGATTGTGCCCGGTCCAGTAGGCGGCGCGCTTGAAGCCACCACACCCAGGGGGGCCGCACCGGGCGCATGAGGCCATCAAATCTGCCCACTGGGCCGCCGTGAGGAGGCCGCCCTGGCTATCACAGGTAGGGGCAGGGTCCATCTGCGTAGGACACCACGCTCGTGTTGAGACGCTCCACTGACTTGGCCTCGTGGATGCGGCGTGCCCGGCGTGCCAACGTCCCGCCACCTCGGCTCATCCGGCGGGAGCGCGTACGGGATCCGACTCGAGGTGCTGCCAACGCTGGACAAGGCATGCTTCGTGACGCTGAGCGGCTCCAAGGGCCGGGTCCCGGCGGCCGACACGGGGGTCATCGCGGCGACCGCGCAGTTCCCCCAGGACGGCTGCGTTAGACCGCAGGTTCCTTGAGGGCCTTCGCGGGGGCGGGTCCTGCCTTGGCGGGGACTTCCCGGTAGCGGCGGAAGCCCGGCAGAGCGGCCCCGATCACGACCGCACCGAGGATGGTCGCCACGCCGCCTGTCAGCGCGCTGATCTGCGGCGTCACTAGCGACCCGAGCAGGCCCGACTCCAGCGACCCCAGCTGCCCGCCGCCCGCGCCGACCACGTAGTCCGCCGCGTTCACCCGGCCACGGAACTCCTCCGGCGTGACGGCCTGCACGATCACCCCGCGGAACACCACGGTGAACGTGTCCGCCGCGCCCGCCGCGCCCAGCGCGAGCAGCGTCAGCCACAGCGACGGCGCGACCGCGAACACCGCGAACGCCCCGCCCCACACGGCGGAGCACACCAGCATCCCGAATCCGTGACAGGGGATGTGCTTCAGCGGCCCGGACAGCACCGCAGTTACCATGCCACCGACGCCGATCGCCGCCGTGAACAGCCCCAGGGTCCGCGGGTCGCCTCCGAACCGCTCGGAGTTGATCGCCGGGAACAGCGATAGCGGCAGGGCGAAGAACGTGGCGTTCAGGTCGGTGAGGAACGCGCCGGCCAGGGCCTGGCTGCGCTTGATGAACGAGAGGCCTTCGAGCGTGAGAGCCAGCCCGGACCGCTGCGTATCATGGGTCTTGGAAGCGGTCATGGCCGGGAGCCCGGCGACGCCGTAGAACGACCCGGCGAAGCTCACAGTGTCAATGAGGTAGCAGCCCTTTACGCCAAACCCGGCCGCGACCACGCCGGCCAGGGCGGGGCCGGCGATCAGCATCGTCTGCATGACGATCCGGTTCAGCGCCATGGCCGCCGCCCGCTGACCGGTCGGCACGAGCGCGGGGATAAACGTGCGGCGCGCGGGCGCGCCGATCGCGCCGATCGCGCTGATAGCCGCCTCGAGCGCGTACAGCAGCCACAGCCAGCGCAGGCCGGTCAGCGCCTGAGCGAACAGCAGGGCCGACACCGCCGTCGAGCACGCGGTCATGGCCAGCACGAGCTTGCGCCGGTCGAGCCTGTCGGCCAGCGTTCCGCCGGGCAGCGCGATGACCAGCATCGGGACCAGGGCGGCGACGCCGAGCCCGCCGACCGCCGCCGTGGACCGCGTGATTTCCCATACCTGCAGGGTCATGGCGAAAGTCGTCACCGCGCCGCCGGTGCTCGACAACATGCTGCCGAGCCACAGACGCCGGAACGCGGGGATCTCGCGCAGGGGGGTGACGTCTGTGAGCAACTTCACGACATCACTATAACAGCGCTTATATAAGTGCTATCACGTCTATAATGGATGCCGTGAGCGCGGACGTGATGCAGGACCCGGCCGTCTCGCGGGACCCAACCGAGCACAGCCGGTGGCGCCAGGTGTTCCGGCTGCTGTCCGGCATGGACGACGAGATCGCCCGCATATACGCCGAGAACGGCATCAAGGGCCTCAAGACGAGCTGGGTGATGGAGATCATCCGGCTGCACGCACGCGGGCCGATGACGATCGCGGAGCTCGCCCGGTCGGTGGGCCGGACGCACTCGGCGATGAGCCAGAAGGTGGCGGCCATGCGCGCCGCCGGCTGGGTGAAGACCACCCAGGGACCCGACGCGCGCAGCAAGAACGTGACACTCACCCCCAAATCGGAGCAAATCGTCGTCAGGCTCGCCGCCGAGTGGCGCGCCACCGAGGCATCGATCGCCGAGATCGAGGCGGAGATCCCCTACCCGATGACCCGCGTCGCCGAGGACATCACAGGCGTGCTGGCTCGCAAGAGCTTCCACGACCGCATTGCCGAGAAGCTGGCCGAAGATCCCTCATGGACGCATCGGTAACTTCCTGCTGGGATAGTGCCCACATGGCGCATGAGCCTCGCGCCTGCGTGGGCCCGGGTAGTGCACAGGTGGGGAAGTCCGCGACTTGAAGTTCCGGGCGCCGGATCGGCGCCCGGGTGGCGGCTGTCACTGCGTGCGACGCGGGAGCGTCAGGGCTGGGCAATGGGCCAATGATCGGCTGTCACCGACATCGGCGAAGTGAGGTGCGGCTGGCTAGTTACGCCTGATCGTGGCCAGCCAGGCCTGGACCTGCGTCGTGCCGTTCACCGGGTTGGTCTCGAAGGCGTCGGCGGTAATCGACTCAACGGCCCAACCGTCGCTGAACGCCGCGCGCAGCTCATCTGCGCGGACGCGGCGCGGGCCCCAGGTCCCTGGTTGCCGGTCGCTGAAGCACACGAGGTAGCAAATGCCGGCTGGCCTCAGCACCGCCGCGAGGCTGGCGACGTACCGGGCCCGGACGTCGTCGCCGAATATGTGGAACACCCCGCTATCGATCACGGTGTCGGCGGTGAGTCCGAGGCGGCCGGGGTCGAGTGCGTCTGCGACTTCGAACCGCGCGGTCAGCCCGCGCTCGGCCGCTTTCGCGCGCGCCCGCGCGATCGCGGTCGGTGCAATGTCGATGCCGGTGACATCGGCGCCGCAGCTGGCTGCGAGCAGCGCGTTCTCGCCGGTCCCGCAGCCAGCGTCGACAAGCCGCCCGGTCAGGCGGCCCTGCTCAGCTAGCCGGACGAAGGCCGGCTGCGGCCGGCCGATGTCCCACGGGGCAGGCGTGCCGGCCGTGTAGCTGGCGTCCCATGGCGGATGCGCTCGCTCGGTCATCAGTCAGTGCCCCGGTTCCCTTGTAAGTCATGCAGCTGACCTGGTGCTGTGCGCCGATGCGGTCAGGGCCGGGTGGGCTGCAGGCGGCCAACAGGTATTACCTCAGGAAGCGCGGCGGCACAGGCCTGGGCGAGCGGCAAGAGAACGTCGGCGACCTCGGCCAGGCCGGCGGCGCCCATCCGGTTCCAGGGCCGGGCAGCGGCCTGATCGGTAGCAGCCTCCACCGCGTTGTGCGCGGCGCGGCCGGCTGCGGTCAGCGCCGCATCCTCGCCGATCCAGCCGCGCTCGGTCAGCCGGGCGGTCGCGGCGCCCCACTGCTCATCGGTCCAGCCACGGACGGGCTGCATCAGATCGCGGGAGATGTCTTTCGCGCACCGCAGCACGACTGCCTCGCACCCGTCGATGTCGGCGGCAGCCAGCGCGGCGAAGTGACCATCGCCGCGGTGCTCGCGCAGCAGCGTCGTAGCCTGCCACAGCCGGGTCAGGGGGTCGGCGGAGACCGGCAGCTCGGAGTTGGCCGCAGACAGCACGCGTCCGGCGAAGTCCAGGTCCTGCGCTGCGCGCCACAGCAGGCATGCTGCCTTCGCCGCCTCGGCCTCCCGGCCGGCCAGCAGCCGCCGCAGCGAGGCCGCCGCGCCCGCCTCGCGCACCGCGATGGCCTCCGGCGGCGTGATCAGGTCCCACACGCCGGGGATGGCACGGGCCACGAAGGCCGGAGCGAAGTTGTAGAACGACGCGGTAACCACGGCCGCCCCCGCGCCGCCCAGCGGCGCAGCCCGCCCGGCGAAGTAACCGCGCCAGTAGCCGCGCAGCCCGGCCTCGGTGAGCGCGGCCAGCGCTTCGGGCGCGAAGTACGCCACATCGTGGACCGGCTCGAACATCGTCCACATCGCCCGCGCCGTACTCATCGTTTCCGCCACGACCGCTCACTCCCTCCCTGCAGCGCTAAGCGTAGGGGAACGCCCGCCCCGAGCGCGATGGCGCGGCTTACCGTCCATGGCCGCGGGCCCGGGACTTCAGGAAGGTCCGAAGCAGCCAGTCCCGCCCCAGCGGCGGCCAGGCTGACCGACGCCGCGCGGCCGTCCGCAGCCGGAGGGCCGTGCCTGGCGTCCGCGATGGCATCGAACGCCCAGCACGCGTCCTGGCGCGCCCGACCGAGACCAGCAGCGACCACCTTGACCTCGCTGAACGGCGGCTACTCACGCGCCAGCCGAGGACATGCGCCGATCACGCACGAATCGGCAGCTGTGCCTGCTGCGCATCCCGCAGCCTGCCGCACGCACAGCTTGTCCGGTTCGGCATCATGAGCGCCGAGGGCAACCCGGCGGGGCCGGCCATTGCCGCAACCAGCTGGCGAGCCATCAGCCAGGCGCTGCCGCCCGGCACGGCGGCCACGGCCATGCGGGACGTCGTCTACTTCCACGGTTACGGAGCCACCCGTCGCCACCTCCGGTGGCCCGCGCCGCTGACAACCCGGCCAGGTGAGCGCTCAGCCGCCGCAGGGCGTTACGCCGGACCCTCCGCGCCACCGGGCAGCCCCCACACCACCGAGGCCATCCAGAAGGCGGACCGCGACACTCCCAGGATCGCGATCACCCCCGCGATGGCCAGCAGCGATCGCTCCCGGCTACCAGGGCTCCGCGCCGGACGTCGGCGCCAGCGGGGATTACGCCCGCCGACGGCGCAGGTCATACCCCTCAGGGAAACCCGGGGTGTTCCGCCCAGATACCTCCCTCCGCCAGCAGGCGAGACCCCCGCGGTCGGCCGAACTGCCGACCTGTCTGGATGTTTACGCGCTGGCTGCGCGACCGGGAACGTCCGCTTGTGCGGCAGACAGGGCGGCGACGCGGATCGCTACGGCGCTGGCAGCTCCGTCCCCGCATGCCGCAGGCCGGCCGGCCTGCTGTTGGTGCAGATACTGCCAGTGGACTCGGCGTCAGCAGGCGGGAGGATCAGCTGCCGCCACCGTAGGGCCGGGTAATGATCTCCATCAGGTGGCCGTCGGGGTCTTCGAAATACAGGCCGCGGCCGCCGTCCCTGTGGTTGATCACCCCCGGGCGGCTCTGGCCGGGATCTGCCCAGTACGGCAGGTCCCGGTCCCGGATGCGGCCAAAGGCCGCGTCGAATTCCTGATCGCCGACGAGGAAGGCATAGTGCTGGGGCGTGATCGTCCCGGCGGTCTCAGCGAAGTCCAGCGAGACGCCATTATCGGCTTCGACGACGAGAAAACGCGCGAACCGGGTCGCCGCCGGCAGGCCAAGGATCCCGGTCAGGAACGCCGCCGACCGCTGCTGGTCACGGCAGGAGACGATCGTGTGGTTCAGTTGCACGCTCACCCGGTGATTGTGCCCGGCGTTCTGGCCGGCGAACGACCCTACGGCCAGATACCGCGAATTCCCTGCGCCGGGCTTCCCGCTCGCTGATCCGCCTGGCGTCCCCTCGGCCACCTCGGGAATCTCACAGACAACGACCCGCACTGCGGCCAGCCCAATTGAATGTAGGCCTTTGCCAGTGCGAAGCCGCGGCGAGCCGGCGACCCCAGCCAGCTGCGTCCCCTCGTAGCAGCCGCGGATGGAGCAGCGATCCGGACCGCCGCCGATTCTGTCGTCGGCTGTGGTGACAGTCAGCACAAACACGGGCCTGCAACCTCCGGTCCTGCGCTATCAGCTGGCTTTTGACTGGCTGATCTCTACCAGGTGGCCGTCTGGGTCGCGCAGGAAGCAGCGGATCTCCGAGCCCCAGTCATGCGGCGGGGTGAGGAACGCGGCGCCCCTGGACCGCAGCGCCTCATAGGCTGCCCGGCAGTCAGCCACGCGCAGCGTCATCGCGTGACTGACCAGGTCGGCGTCGGCGGGCGCGGCGAAGACCACGGTGGGCTTGTCGGCGGTCGGGCCGCCCCCGCTGACCAGCAACAGCCAGGTGCCGGCGAATCGCAGTACCACGCTGGTCCCGCCGTACTCGCGGTATAGCTCGGCACCCAGCACGTCGACCCAGAAATCCCGCGACCGCACCGGGTCGGTGACCACCAGGATGTGCGTGACCGCCACGTCAGGCCCGAGCGGGCCCGGCTGCGGCTGCTGGTCCACCATGATCCTCCCGTGTGCGGCAGGATGTCGCCAGGTCGCCTGATCGCCGCCAGGCGCGAGCGCCCGGGCGCAATCCCAGGTTAGCCTTACGCCACGATGACCAGCCGAATCCGGCGGACAGGAGCCGTCGTCCGCCGCCCCGCGAACTTCTGGACCCCGGCCGTCCACGGCCTGCTCCGCCACCTGCGGGCCGCAGGCTTCCCCGCCCCGGCGCCCGCTCGGCACCGAGGCGGACCTGGAGCTGCT
This sequence comes from Trebonia sp., assembly GCF_030042015.1. Lineage (GTDB taxonomy): Bacteria > Actinomycetota > Actinomycetes > Streptosporangiales > Streptosporangiaceae > Trebonia. Next base: position 18,403 of record NZ_JASIAL010000430.1, read on the forward strand.
CACCTGGATCGACGGCGAGTCCGGTCCCGCCGGGTGGGCCGAGATCGTCCCAGAAAGCGGGCTCCGGCGCTGGGCAGCGTTCCTGCGCCGCTACCACGACGCCGTCGCAGGCTACCACCCGCCGCCCGGCGCCCGACGGTCCAGCGGCCCGGGCACCTGCGCACTTGGCGAGGTCGTCTGCCACGGCGACTTCGGCCCCTGGAACGGGGTCTGGCGCGCCGGGCACCCGGTCGGCCTCATCGACTTCGACCACGCCCGGCCGGCACCGCCGATCTTCGACATCGCCTACGCGCTGGAGTACGCCGCGCCGTTCCGCGTGGACTCCGAATGCCTGCGCTGGCTGCGCTACCCCCAGCCGCCCGGCCGGCGCCGACGGATCGAGACCTTGTGCGACGCCTACGGCATCCCCGTGCCGGCCGAGATCACCGGCCGCGTCGCGTGGCAGCAGCGCCTCGTCCTGCATGACTGCCAGGCGCTGGCCAGCCAGGGCATCGAGCCCCAGGCAACCTGGGTCCGCGAAGGCTACCTCGACACCGTCCGCGCCCGGATCAACTGGACAGAATCCCTCCAGATCCCTTACTTAAACCCCCGGTGCTGGCCTCGGGCTGGGGACGGGATGGCTGGGTTAGCCGGCTGTGGCCAGGCGCAGCACGTAGGCCCGTTCGTCCGCTCCGAACCACGGCGGCGATCCTCCGGCGGCGTTCTCCGCGAGCCGGCCGGGCTGGGCGGTGGCGGTCAGCGAGACGTGGACCCGCGGGTCGCTCAGGCCCCACTTGAGCAGGGCCTGGGCCCAGGTGGTGATGCCGAAGGGACGCAGCGGCGCGAGCTGCGCCGGGCTGGGCGGCCGGCGCATGAGCTGGCCCTCGCCGAGCGGGCGCATCAGCAGGACGCCGAGGCCGAGGTCGTCAGCCAGCGGCAAGATCGTGCGCTCGACCTCCCGGTGGTCCGGGTTGTAGGGCACCTGGACGGTGTCGATGCGGCCAGTGCGCATGATCTCGGCGAGCTCGCCGAAAGCCGCTGGCGAGTAGTGGGTGGCCCCGATCAGGCCCACCAGCCCGCGGTCCCGGGCGGCCTCGAGCATGGGCAGGTGGGCCTGCCAGGCCACCAGGTTGTGGATCTGCATCAAGTCGACCAGGCCGCCGTACCAGTCCACCGCGCGGGACAGTTGTGCCGCGCCCTCCTGCGCCGACGGAGTCCAGACCTTGTCCGCGATGAACACCTGCCCGCGGTGGCCGTCCAGCGCGTCGGAAAGCAGGCGCTCGGCGGTGCCGTACATGGGTGAGGTGTCGATGACCCGGATGCCAGCCGCGATGGCGGCCTCGATGAGCTCGTCCTGCCGGCCGGCCGCGGCGGCTGCCTCCAGCCGCCGCCAGGTGCCCAGCCCGACCACCGGCACGCTGACCCGGCCGCGGCCCAGACTCCGGTCCTCCAATCCCGCCACCCCCGCTCGGTTCGGCCCCGGTCGAATGATGCCCACTTACGATGTGGGACCAACCACGCCCGGCACGGGCGACCTCGGTGCGGGCTGACCGGCTACAGCCGCTGGCGCAGCAGCTTCGCCTCCTCATCGGCCACGCCCAGTTCGATGCACAGGCAGTCCACCAGCAGCGAGAGCATTCGGTGCTGGTCCATCCCATCCAGGAGCGTGCGGATCGCGAGGCCGTCGATGAGCGAGACCACCCGGTCCACGATGTCCGGCACGGCGCCCCTCGGGGCGAAGATGCCGCGTTCGATTCCCTCGACGATGGCGTCGCTGAACGGGGCGCTGAACTCACGGTAGATCGCGGCGACCTCCTCGCGCAGGGCGGCGTCCCTGTTCGCCTTGGACCAGAACTCCAGCCAGAGCGACCAGGTCAGGCGGAAGGACCGCACGCTTGGGTCGGTGCCTTCCCTGGCACACAGCCTGAGGTACTCGACGAGCCGGGTCAGCGGGTCGGCGCCCGGGTCGACCAGGTTGCGCCACCGCACCGTGATGCGCTCCGACTCCAGGCTGAACACCTCGGCGAGCAGCCTGTCCCTGTGGCGGAAGTAGTGCTGGACCAGCCCGAGACTCACGCCGGCGCGCTCGGCGATGTCCGCCATGCGGGCCGCGTCGACCCCCCGCTCGCTGATGACGTCGCGGGCGGCGTCGAGAATCAGCGTCCTGCGGTCCGCTCCGTCGAGCATCCCCGTCCTCCTCTGGCTCACCGTGCCTGCCCTAACGGTCCATCGACCCAATAGCCAGGCACGTTTCAATATGGAACAACGTGGCGTAACCCAGATCATCCACGTGAACCCGCTCGTCTTGCCCGTGCAGGCCGGCGTACATGACCTCGTACGGCGTTGACCGCACGGGCCAGAATCCGTAGGCCACGGTCCCGAACGCCTCGCGCAGGTAGTGGGAGTCGGTGAAGCTCGGGCAGAGCGTGGGGACGAGCGTGGTGCCAGGGTCATGCCGGGCGACGAAGCGCCTGCAGACCTCGAACAGCGGGGTGTCGACGGCTGAGACGCTGCCGCCTGCCAGCGGCTGCGCGAACTCGAGCTCGTACGGCAGGTCGTCGCCGAGCAGCCTGGTCAGGCTGGCCACCACGTCCTCCTCGGTCGTCCCTGGCAGGGCCCGGCAGTCGCCCTCGGCCCAGGCGCGCGCGGGCATCACGTTGAGCGAGCCGGATCCGCCCAGCCGGGTCAGCGCGACCGTGTCGGCGAACATCGAGCCGAGCAGGCTCTCGAGCGCCGGGTGCAGTGAACCGGCAGCGGCCAGGGCCGCCGGCAGCGCCTCGCCGGCCGCGGCAAAGGCGCCCGCCTCAGCCAGCAGCCTGTCAAGCAGCGGGCGTGTACTCGGCAGGACCCGGCGGGCCAGGATGCCCGGTCCGAGACGGTCAATCAGCGTCGCCAGCCTGGGCACGGCATTCGCGCCGAGTCCGGGCCAGATCGTGGCCGCCGCCTCGCCCACGGCGGTCATCCGCACGCAGCCGGCCGCCTTCTCGCCTACCGCCACCGTCGCGATCGTCGCTCCGCTGGCCAGCGTCAGCCGTTCCGCCGACCCCTCGTTGAGCGCGAAGTCCGTGCCGATGTCCGGGCGCTGCCGGACCAGCCAGGACAGGCCGACGTCGGCCGTCCCGACCTCCTCGTCGGCCGCCACGATCAGCACGAGGTCACCACGCGGCGTGAAGCCGGCACTGGCCAGCACCCCGAGCGCCACCGCCCGGGTGGCGATCTCGTTCTTCATGTCGACCGCGCCGCGGCCCCACAGGTAACCGTCCCCGTCGACCAGGCCGCTGAACGGCGGGTGCTGCCAGCCGCGGGCGTCCGCCGGCACGACGTCGGAATGGCCGAGCAACGCCAGTGACGGGCCGTTGCCAGAACCGGGCAGCCGGGCGATGAGGTTCGCCCGGTCGCGTTCCCTGGCCACCAGCTCGCAGCCGACCCCGCGCGCCTGGAGGTACCGCATCAGGACCGAGGCGACCGCCGTCTCGTTTCCTGGCGGGTTGGCACTGTCGATCTTGATGAGGTCGCTGGCGAGCCTGACGGCCTCGTCGCGCAGCTCCGCCGTCTCGGCTTCAGTCGGCATCCGCACCCTGCCACCTGGCCTCTCGCAGCTATTGACTTCCGGGACAGTAAGCGTTACGGTACCCCCAACCTACGGACAATAATCTTATATTATTGCCACCCGAGGGAGGAAGCTCGTGACCAACTACCAGCAGCTGACCAGCAAGTTCTGCGCCACGTGGGGTGGGCTGAGATGATCCGGCACCCGAGGAATAGGCGCCTGGCCACGCCCGCGATGAGCAGGCGTGACTTCCTGGCCCGCTCCGGCGGCGCCGCCCTGGCCATCTCGGCCGCCGGACTGCTGCTCGACGCCTGTGCGAGCAGCAGTCAGGGGGCATCCTCGGGGTCGGGGACTCCTTACCCGCTCGCCCGTCCCAGCCAGCCGGTCAGCTGGCCGGTCACCGGCAGCGATGTCATCGCCAGCGGGCTGGAGCCGGAGAAGAACGCCACGCTCCAGCTGTATAACTGGGAGGAGTACATCTACACCAAGGTCGTCGATGCCTTCGCCGCCAAGTACGACTGCCAGGTGGAGATCACGACGTTCGGCACGATGAACGAGGCGCTGGCGAAGCTCAACACCGGCCAGGTGAATTTCGATGTGTTCTGGCCGACGGTCGACATCATCGGCCAGCTGGTGACCGGCAAGCTCCTGCGGCCGCTGAATCACAGTTACATCGCCAACATCGATCAGGTGTGGCCGCAGTTCCAGAACCCGTTCTACGACCAGGACTGGCACTTCACGGTGCCTTACACCGTCTATACCACCGGCATCGCCTACCGCAAGGACCACGTCACCCAAGATCCTTACACGATGTCCAACGGCTGGAGCATGCTCTGGAACCCGGCCTACCGGGGGTATGAGTCCATCCTCGACGACTACCGCGAGGGACTCAGCCTGGGCCTGCTGAAGAACGGGATCACCGACCTGAACACGACCTCGCAGGCGCAGCTCACCCTGGCCAAGAACAGCCTGATCGAGCTGATCGACATGGACAAGATCCAGATAAACGACAGCTACACGGCGATCCCTGACGACCAGGTGTGGGTCCAGCAAGCCTGGTCGGGCGCGATCGTATCGACCCCCTCGGAGATGCCGAAGGGGCAGAGCCCGAGCGTCATCGGCTACTGGTTCCCGCCGAGCGGCCGCGGTCCGGTGAACAACGACACGATGGCGGTCCTGTCCTCCGGTGACAATCCGGTGCTCGCCCACCTCTTCCTGAACTACATGCTCGAGTACGGCAACGCCATGGAGAACTTCGCATGGCTCGGCTACCAGCCGCCGCAGCGGCAGATCACGGCCACGAGCCTTGTGAAGGAGGGGTTCATCCCGCCGAACCTCGCCTCCTGCACCGTGCTGCCGAGCTACTTCGGCGTGGGCTACCGCGAACTCGAGCTGAGCCCGAGCGCCGACCTGGCGTGGAACAGCGCCTGGCAAGAGTTCAGCGCCGGGGCCTAGACCCGATGAACGCCACCGAGGCTCACCCGAACCGAGCCAGGCAGGGCACGCGGCGCCCGAGATGGCTCTGGCCCACACTGACCATCCCCGGCGCGCTGTGGCTCACCATGCTGTTCCTGCTGCCGTTCTACGTGGCGCTGGCCATCGCGGGAGGGACCCTCAACCCGCTGTTCCTCACCGCGGTGCCGGTCTGGAACCCGTTGGACTGGCAGTCCGGCTATGTCAGGCAGGTCCTGGCCGACTTGTTCGGCCCCCACGCTTACCTGGGCGCGACCGTCCTGCGGACCCTGGTGTACGTCGCCATCGCGTCGGCCATCTGCCTGCTGATCGCCTACCCGGTCGCATACTACGTCGCCCGCCAGGCCGGCCGGCGCAAGGGCCTGTACCTCGTCGCGCTGGTGGCACCCTTCTGGGTCAGCTACATGATGCGGATGCTCGCCTGGCAGAACCTGCTGCAGGTAGGCGGCCTGGTCAACCACGCCCTGATGCTGGCCCACCTCATCACCCAGCCGGTCAACTGGCTCTCCGGCATGCCGGTCACCGTGGTCCTCGGGCTGGTGTACGGCTACGTCCCTTACCTGATCATCGTGCTGTACGCCGGGCTCGACCGGATCGACACGTCGCTGCTTGAAGCGGCCAGGGACCTGGGGCTTGGGCGCACGCGAACGTTCCTGCACGTGACGCTGCCGTTGTCCAGGCAGGTCATCTATGCCGGCGCGCTGATCACGGCCCTGCCGATGGCGGGAGACTTCTACACGAACACCATGCTCTCCGGCGTCCCCACCACCACCATGATCGGCAACATCATCAGCGACAGCTTCTCGACGCCCGGCGAGGGCGGCGAGGGCGCCGTCCTTGTCCTGTTCCTGCTGATCGTGATGCTGGCTCCGATGATCTGGTACGTCCGCAACAGCTCGCGCACCGCCGCGGAAGGTGACGTCCTATGACCGGGATCAGAACCGCGACCTCCACCTCCACCGCGCCCGAGGTCGCGCCCGCCGCGGCCGACAGGCAGGCCGGCCCGGCCGCGCTCACCTGGCCGCTTGCACAGCTGCGGCGGGTGCAAAAAGTGCAAAGGGCGCGGAAGGTGCAAAGGGTGCGAAGCGGGCGTCGGGTGCGCCGGCTGCCGGTCCTGCGCGGATACGTGTGGCTCTACCTGGCCTGGTCCCTGCTGCCCGTCGTGCTGGCGATCCTGTTCTCGTTCAACAGCGGATCGTCGGTCAGCGAATGGCAGGGCTTCTCGCTGCGCTGGTACGTCGGCGACCCGTACTACTCGGTGCTCCACGACCCCGCGCTGCACGAAGCCGTCGTGCAGACCCTGCGGCTGGCGGTGCTCACCACTGTGGTCGCCATCCCGATCGGCGTCCTGTTCGCGATCGGCGTGCACCGCTGGCGCTCCAGGCAGGCATCGGCCTGGACGTTCCTGATGCTGCTCGCCTTCGTCATGCCCGAGCTCATCTTCGGCGTCGGCATCTTCCTGCTGCTGACCAACCTGCTCACCTTCGTGCGGCTCGGCACCACCGCGCAGTTCCTCGCCCTCGTGGCGTGGAACATCTCCTGGCCCGCCATCATCGTGCGGGCCAGGCTCCAGTCGATAGGCGGCGACTACGAGGAGGCGGCCATGGACCTCGGGGCGTCGTCGATCGGCGCCATCCGCCGGGTGCTGCTGCCCATGCTGTTCCCCGCCATCTTCGCCAGCACCGTGCTCGTTTTCGCGGGGGTCATCGACGATTTCGTCATCGTCGACCTGCTGTCGTCGAACGCCCAGTCGCAGCCGATGTCCGTGATCATCTACACCCTCGGCGCGCACGGAGGATCGGCGGCCGCGCCCGCGCTCAACGCGCTCGCGACGGTCATGTTCGTCATGTCGATCGTCACGGTCGCCATCGGGTGGGCCATCTACCGGCGGCTGACGCGCGGCGAGCAGCGCCGTGCCGGGGGCCTCCCGCTCGGCCCGCTGACCGGCGCCTGACCCCGCTGCCGTGCCGACACGGCTTGCCCCACCAGACGACTACGCAAGGGAGAGACCAATGGCCGGAGGCGCCGTCACCCTCATCGACCTGACCAAGCGTTTCGACGACCAGTACGCCGTCGATGGCATCTGCGCCGAGATAACGGCCGGGGAGTTCTTCTCCCTGCTCGGGCCTTCCGGCTGCGGCAAGACCACCACGCTGCGCATGCTCGCCGGCTTCGAGGACCCGACCAGGGGCCGGATCGTGCTCGACGGGGCGGACGTCACCCACCTGCCGCCCAACAAGCGCCCGGTCAACACGGTCTTCCAGCACTACGCCCTCTTCCCGTTCCTCGACGTGCGCGCCAACGTCGCCTTCGGGCTGCGCTACCAGCGCTGTTCGAAGAAGGAGGTGAGCCAGCGGGTCGGCGAGGCGCTCGACCTCGTCGAACTCGGCCCCTACCAGCGCCGCCGGCCCGCGCAGCTGTCCGGCGGGCAGCAGCAGCGGGTCGCCCTCGCGCGCGCCCTGGTGCTGCGGCCCTCGGTGCTCCTGCTCGACGAGCCGCTTGGCGCGCTCGACGCCAGGATGCGGCGCACGCTTCAGGTCGAGCTGAAGGCGCTGCAGGAACGGGTCGGGATCACGTTCATCTACGTCACCCACGACCAGGAGGAAGCGCTCACGATGTCGGACCGCATCGCGGTCATGGCGAACGGCCGCATCGTGCAGATGGGCAGCCCGCAGGCCGTCTATGACGAGCCGGCGGACGCCTACGTCGCGGACTTCCTCGGGGTGTCCAACCTGATGGACGCCGTCGTGCGCGCTCCGGGCAACGGCGCCCGGTCGTGCCGGGTCGCGGTGGGCGGCTTCGAGCTGACTGCCAACGGCGGTGCGGTCGAGTCCGCCGGCCGGGTTCGCCTCGCGATCCGCCCCGAGCAGGTCGGCCTGCGCGGCTACCAGGATGCCGCCGCTAACCAGCTCCCCGGGATTGTCGAGCGAACCGTCTTCCTCGGCTCGGCGACGCAGGTGATCGTGCACCTGGCCGCTGGCGTCACGATCCAGGCGCTGGTAGCGAACACGAGCGAGTCGGCTTCGTGGTCGGCCGGGACCCCGGTCCTGGCGTGCCTCCCGCCCGACGCGCTCCGGGTCCTTCCCTGCGACCCGGCGGCCGGCCAGGAGCCGCCGGCCGGCCGGGAGCCGCCGGGCAGAGCCACGCCGGCCATCGCCGCGCCGCACACCGCACCACAGCCGCACACAACACCACAGCCGGACACCGCGCCGGAGCTGGACACAGAAACCCAGCCAGCCGGCGCCGCCAGCCAAGCGCTATGACCGGACCGCCCGCCGGCCTTACCATGGCCTTCCTCGGGGACTGCGTGCTGTCGCGACCGGTCTCGCAGCTGGCCGGCCGCGACCCGGCGTTCGCCGCCGTGCTCGGCGTGCTCGCCCGCGCCGACGTCGCCTGCGCGAACCTGGAGACGGTGATCTTCGACGCCAGGGACTTCCACGGCCATCCCTACCCCTGGGACGGCGACTGGACCCTCGCCGCCGAACCCGCCGTGGCGGCTGACCTCGCCGCGATGAACATCCGGCTCGTGTCGCGCGCCAACAACCACGCCCTCGACTGGGGAGTGGCGGGCATGCGCGCCACCTCGGACCTGCTGGACCTGGCCGGCGTCGTGCACGCGGGCGCGGGCGGCGCGCAGGCGTCGGCGCGCGCCGCCCGCTACCTGGAAACGCCTGCGGGCCGGATCGGCCTCGCCTCGTTCGCGACGACGTTCCGGCCGTTCAGCGACGCGCTCGCGCCGCACGGCGAGGCGCCGGGCCGCCCGGGCGTCAGCGCGGTCGCCCTGACCAGGACCGCGGTGCTTCCCGGTCGCCTCTTCGACGCGCTGGCGGACGTGGCCGCCGAGCTCGGCGCGCCGCCAGAAGCCGGCTCCTGCGAGCTGTTCGGCCAGCGCGTCGAGCGGGCCGCCGACGGCGGGACCGGCCCGCCCCGCTACCGTTACCAGCCGTCAGACGATCACCTGCTGGCACAGCTCCAGGCGATCCGCCTGGGCAGGCAGCACTCGGACTACCTGGTCGCCACCCTGCACTCCCACGAGCCGGCCAGCCAGGCGGCGCCGAACGAGCCGGCGCACATCGTCGGAGAACTCGCCCGCCGCGCGATCGACGCCGGCGCCGACGCCTTCGTCACGACCGGGATACACCGTCTCGGGCCGATTGAGGTCTACCGCGGCCGGCCGATCTTCCACGGCCTGGGGAACTTCTTCTGGAGCGACATCCAGCAGCCGCTGCCCGGCGAGCTGTACCGGGTGCACCGGGACCTGGTGGCCGGCTCAAACCAGCCCCCGGGCGAGGTGACCGATGCCGACCTCTCGCGGCTGCTCAACGCCGCGAGCTTCGACCATGCGTGGGTTTTCGAGTCGGTCGTGGCGGAGTGCCGCTACGACCGCGACGGGCTGGCCGAGCTCACGCTGCACCCGGTCGAACTCGGCCGCGGCCGCGGGCTCACGGCCAGCGGCATTCCGCGCCGCGCCGACGCCGAGCGCGGACGGGACATCATCGAGCGGCTGGCCGAGTCCTGCGCGCCGCTCGGCACGCGCATCGAGTGGACCGGCGCGGCCGGCCGGGTCAAGCTCTGATCCGCGCGCCGCCGCGTGCGGCTCACCCGTGGATCGCCAGGCCCACCGTGAACGCCAGGCCGAAGGCCAGCTGCAGCCGCCCCGTCTGGCCCAGCGTCGCGATCAGCGCGGGCCCGGACGCGCCACCGCGCACCGCCCGCACCGGAGCGAGCGTCAGCGGCAGCGCCAGCAGCATGAGCAGCGCGAACGGCCGCTCGAAGGCGATCGCCGCGCCGAGGGCGAACGGCACGAGCACGAACGCCAGGTACGCCACCCGCGACCGCGCGTCCCCGATGCGCACCGCGAGCGTCCGCTTCCCCGACTCCGAATCGGACCGGATGTCCCGCAAGTTGTTGATCATGAGCAGCGCGCACGACAGCAGCCCCGCCGGCACCGACGCCGCCAGGCCAAGCCAGCTGAGGTTCCCCATCTGCACAAACGCCGTGCCAGCCACCGCCGCCACGCCGAAGAACACGAACACGGCCACCTCGCCGAGCCCGCGGTAGCCGTACGGCCGCGAGCCGCCGGTGTAGAACCACGCCGCGAGCACCGCGAGCGAACCGCCGAGCACCAGCCACCACGAGGTCACCGCGGCAAGCACGACCCCCGCGCAGCACGCCAGGCAAAAGCAGCCGAACGCCGCCAGCTTGACCTGCCGGGGCTCCGCCAGCCGGGAGCCGACCAGGCGCACCGGCCCGACCCGGCGCTCCGCCGAATCCGAGCCGCGGACGCCATCGCTGTAGTCGTTGGCGAAGTTCACCCCGACCTGCAGCGCGAGCGCGACGACCAGTGCCAGTGCGGCCCGCCACGGCGAGAACTTCCCGTATCCCGCCGCGACACCCGAGCCGATCAGGACAGGGACGACGGCGGCCGGCAGGGTCCTGGGGCGGGTACCTGCCAGCCAGTCACGCGCTGTTGCCACCGGCAGATTTTAAAACAGTTATCCCGAACGAACAGTGCTGACTCACCAGCCCAAGCCCCGCCCCCCAGGGGTCCAGGAAGGCCTGCCGACGGACAAACCACCCCATACCGGGCGAGCCGGCCGGCCGTCTCTGGCGTGCCGCTGGTGGCACCCATCCGGATGATCTGCCCAGATTGAGACAGTTAGTCCCGCTTGACGTCGCCGCGCGTGCTGGCGGCGTGGCCCCCAGCGCCAAGCCTATTGGCGGCGGGGACCCCGCCAATATCCGCCGGGACCGTGCCAGCCTGGAGCGGTCCCCGGACCCGACCTGGCGGGCTATTGCCGGGCAGGCTCATAGATAGGACCCGAACGGCAGCCGAAAATCGGCATAAAACGGACAAAAAATATGCGGCCCGGGTCCTAAGTTACCGGGCCACGGGGCTAGCAGAGCGCGGTGTGCAGGCGGACCACGGGCACTTTCACGCCCATGTCCAGGTTGGCCTGGCTGCCATCCGGTGCCCACCCCGCGGCCTGCAGAAACGAAAGCCGGGCGTTGTCGTCCGCCAGCGCCCAGGTGCACGCGGTGCGGAAGCCGTCCTCGGCAAGGGTGTCGGCGACCGCGTGCAGCAGCCGCTCGTCGTGCCCGAGCCCGGCCTGTTCCGGCAGCACGTGCAGCTCGTACAGCTCGCCGTCGGTCCCCGGCCACAGGTCCGGGTCGGTGGCCGGCCCGGCCGACGCGAACCCGGCGCAGCCGCCCCCGTCGGGCGCGACCGCGACGTGCACCCGGTGCCTGCTCGTCGGCGGCTTCGTGATCGCTTCCAGCCAGCGCTCAGCCCACTGCAGTTCCGCGTCCGCGCTGGTCAGCTCGCTGATGACCGGGTCAGGCACCAGCCAGGCGAGCGAGGCGCGCCAGCTCGCCACCTGGACGCGCGCGAGACCGGCCGCGTCCGCGGCGCGCGCCGCCCGCACGAACCCCGCGGTCACTGCCCGTTGGTGCCCGTGATCGCCGAGATATCCCGGGCCGCGCCCGTCGCCGCCGAGGTCGCCATCGCCGCGTACACCTGCAGCGCGGCGCTGACCGGCCGCTGCCTGCCGGCCGGGCGGAAGGAGCCGAGCGCGGCGAGCAAGGCGGCGCGCCGCGCCGCCAGTACGGAGTCCGGCAGGTCCAGCCGCAGGTCACGGCGCGGGATGTCGATCACGATCGTGTCCCCGTCCGCCACGAGCGCGAGCGCGCCGCCGCCGGCCGCCTCGGGGGCGACGTGGCAGACGGACAGCCCCGTGGTGCCGCCGGAGAACCGGCCGTCGGTGATCAGCGCGCACGCCCGGCCGAGCCCCTTCCCCTTGAGGAAGCTTGTCGGGTACAGCATCTCCTGCATCCCGGGCCCGCCGCGCGGGCCCTCGTACCGGATGACCACCACGTCGCCGGGGACGACGCGGCCGCCGAGGATGCCCTCGACGGCATCCTCCTGCGATTCGAAGACCCGGGCCGGCCCGGTGAACGTGAACAGCTCCTCCGGCACCCCGGCCGTCTTCACGATCGCCCCGTCCGGGGCCAGGTTGCCGTTGAGCACGGCGAGCCCGCCGTCGGGGCTGTAGGCGTGCGCCACGTCCCTGATGCACCCGGCCACCGTGTCCAGGTCGAGCGAGGACCAGCGGGCGTCCTGCGAGTACGCCCTGGTGGTCCGCACCCCGCCGGGCGCGGCGTGGTACAGCTCGACCGCCTCATCCGACGTCGACCCGGACCGCAGGTCCCAGTCCGCGAGCGGCAGTCCGTGCACCGTGTGCACGGTGCGGTTGAGCAGGCCGGCCCGGTCGAGTTCGCCGAGGATCGTGTGGATGCCGCCGGCCCTGTGCACGTCCTCGACGTGGTAGGCGCTGCTCGGCGCGACCTTGCACAGGCACGGAACCCGCCGGGACAGCTCGTCGATCTCCTTGAGCCCGAAGTCCGCGCCCGCCTCGTGCGCGGCCGCCAGCAGGTGCAGCACGGTGTTGGTCGACCCGCCCATCGCCACGTCGAGCGCCATCGCGTTCTCGAACGCGTCCCTGCTCGCCACCGAACGGGGCAGCACGGTCTCGTCCTCGTCCTCGTAGTACCGCTTGGTGATCTCCACGATCAGCGCGCCTGCCCGCTCGAACAGGGACCGCCGCGCCACGTGCGTGGCCAGCGTGGTCCCGTTGCCCGGCAGCGCGAGCCCGATCGCCTCGGTCAGGCAGTTCATCGAGTTCGCGGTGAACATCCCCGAGCACGACCCGCAGGTCGGGCAGGCGGCTTCCTCGAGCGCGAGCAGCTCGGCGTCGGACACCGACGGGTCGGCAGCCGCCACCATCGAGTCGATCAGGTCCAGCTTCCTGGCGCCGTCGGCCAGCTCCCCGGCCGTCACCTTGCCAGCTTCCATCGGCCCGCCGGAGACGAACACCGTCGGGATGTTCAGCCGCATCGCGGCGATCAGCATGCCCGGCGTGATCTTGTCGCAGTTGGAGACGCAGATCATCGCGTCCGCGCAGTGCGCGTTGACCATGTACTCGACAGAATCCGCGATCAGCTCCCTGCTGGGCAGCGAGTACAGCATGCCGCCATGCCCCATCGCGATGCCGTCGTCGATCGCGATCGTGTTGAACTCGCGCGGCACCGCGCCGGCCGTGCGGATCGCGTCGGCGATGACGACGCCGACCTCCCGCAGGTGCACGTGGCCGGGGACGAATTCGGTGAAGCTGTTGGCGACCGCGATGATCGGCTTGCCGATGTCCTTCCCTGCTACCCCGGTCGCGCGCAGCAGCGCGCGCGCGCCGGCCATGTTCCTGCCGTGCGTAACCGTGCGGGACCTCAACGGAGGCATGCCGAACTCCCCTCAGTAGCCAGGAAGCTCAGCCTACCGGTGTGGCCGTCCTCGCCGGGGCCACACCCGGCAGGACCGTGCTTGCCGCCGCATAGATCGTCTGCACCTGCTCCCGTGTCAGCCGTGGCACCGTCTTGCTCCGCGCGCGGCGGCGCAGGTACACGTGCAGCCGGGGACCGCTGAACACGTCGACGTCCCTGATCGTGGCGATGTCCCACGGCACCCGCGGTCCGTACACCGCCATCGCCGGGCGCACCGGTATCTCGGTGCCGAGCGCCGCGGACAGCCGCTCGCTGGCCTGCTGCGCCTCCCACCGGGCATGCTCGAGGCGCTCCTTCTTGCTGTCCGGCCCGTGCCACAGCTGCTTGCCGTTGCGGGTGCGGATGGGCAGCGCGCGGTGCCACTTCTCCGAGTCGATCGCGTAGACCCCGGTGGGGCCGACGACCAGGTGGTCGATGACCTCAAGGCTGTCAGGGATCGGCCGCGCGTGCAGCGTGAGGTACCCGGCGCGGCGCATCCTGCGCAGCTGGCGCCTGGTCCGGCGCTGCGCGCGGTCCGGGCTGCCGCCGGTGGGGATGTCGGCGACCGTGCGCGACCGGTAGATCGTGTCGATGATGCCGGCCAGGACGGCGAGCGACAGGCCGATCGCCCAGTTTCTGCTGATGATCCAGAACACCACGCCGGCGATCACCATGATCAGCGCGCGCCACCGCCAGAGCCGCATCCGCTGGTCCAGGGCAAGGTCGCGGATCCGCTGCGGCGGGGGACCGTTGCCGCCTATCGCCCTGCCGCCCCCGCTCGGCCCGCCGGCGGTCGCGGGCAGGCCGGTCGAGCCCACGGGCGCGCCGCCCGAGGCCACCGGCGCGCCGCCGTTGCCCGCTGCCGCGCCGCTTCCCCCGTTCACCGCGCGCAGCGATCCCTGCTTGCTGTCCGGGACCCACCCCACCGGGACGGGCGGCAGCGTGATCGGCTCGTTCAGCTGCGGCTGCGGACCCGGCGGCTCCTCGACAGGGATATCCGTCGTCACGACACCCTCGAGGATCGCGATCCCGCTATCGGGGGGCTCGTCGGAGGCCGGATCGCTGACAGCGCCGAATTCGGCGGTCGGCGCGTAGCCGTCGGCGCCGCTGTCCGCGTACTGCGTATACGTGTTCCGTGCACTGGTCGATGGGCCGTCGACCACCGCGTGCCGGGTACCGCTGATGCCCGTGTTCTGCCCGGTCCTGGGAGCGGCGTCTGCCTCAGGCGCCGGCATCACGGTAACGGTCACGCCACCGTGCTCGTGTGTCCCGGGCGGCGCTGATGACCTGGGGTTCTTGATCCGGGGCCAAGCCATCCATCTCACCACCTCAGCGTACCGATTTCAGCGCGGCGGGATGCAGCGCTCAGTAATCAAATTGTCCCCGGATTGTGCCGCATTTAAAGGGGACAATGGGCACCAATTCCGTAGGTAACAGGCAGCTGCGATCGGGCAGGCGTGATAAAACGGACATAATGTCGACGCGTGAGAGGCCAGTGACGAGAACCCGGCGGGTGCGCCGTGTGGTCAACGCCGTCGCCGCGGTCGTCTTCTCGGCCGCGCTGCTCGGCGTGCTCGGCTTCGGCTTCGGGACGATCCCGGCGCTCGGGCCGGCGCTCGACCCTGCGCGGGGCGCGTGGACGTCGGCGTCGGGCGGGGAGCCGGTCAGCTCGCGGGAGCTGCGCGTGCCAGGGCTCGCCGCGCCCGTCACGGTGTCGTTCACCAAGCAGGGCCTCGCCTCGATCAGCGCGCGCGGCGACCACGACCTGTTCCTCGCGCTCGGGTACGTGGAGGCGAAGTTCCGGCTGTCCGAGATGGACCTGGAGCGCCGCCTCGGCGAGGGCCGCCTGGCGCAGCTCGGCGGGCCGGGCGACCTGGCCAGCGATGAGCTCGAGCTGCGCCTCGGCCTGCTGCGCACCGCGCAGGCCGAGTGGGCGCAGACCAGCGGCCTGGCCCGCATGGCGCTCCTCGCCTACGCCCAGGGGGTGAACGACGACATCGCCCAGGTCCGCGCGGACGGCGACTGGCCGGCCGTGTTCACCCTCACCGGGGCGTACCCCGCACCGTGGACGCCGGTGGACAGCCTGGTCATCCAGGGCGTGCTCACCCAGGAGCTGGACTACACGACCGGCGCGCTCGACTACGCCGTACTCGAGCGGACGCTGGGCGCGGCGCGCACGATGGACTGGTTCCCGATCCTGGCGAAGAACGCGCAGACCCCCTACGACACCGGCCCCTATGTCAAGGCGCCCCTGACCCCGATAGCGCCGGACGCGGCGAGCAGCGCGCCCGCGGGGTCGGCCGTGCTCACCGCCAAGCAGGGGACGCCGGGAGTCGCCCCGGCTCGTTCGGGCGAATCGGCGTCGGTGGCGGCTGCCGCGGCGAACCTGCTCGCCCAGCTCAGCCAGCTCCCCGCCGGCCAGCTCCACAGCTACCCCGACAGCAACGCGTGGGCCGCGAACGGGCCGGCCGTCGCCGGCGGGGGAGCGCTGCTCGGCGGGGACCCGCACCTGCCGCAGACGCTGCCATCGGTCTGGTACGAGGTGGCGCTGTCGGCTCCCGGGTACGAGGTCGCCGGGGTGAGCGTGCCCGGCCTGCCCGGGGTGCTGCTCGGGCACAACGCGCACATCGCCTGGTCGCTGACCGACACGCAGAACTCGGCGACCTTCTACTACGCCGAACGCGTCCGCGGCGACTTTTACTACTGGCGCGGCGCGTGGCGCCCGATGACCGTGGTGCGCTACACGATCCCGGTCCGCGGCGCCGCGACCGTGCACCTGACGGTGGACATCACCGTGCACGGCCCGATCATGACCCAGGTCGGGCAGACGATGGCCGTGGACTGGATGGGCAACGTGCCGTCCGGCGATCTGGCGGCGCTGCTGGCCATCAACAAGGCGTCGTCGTTCGCGCAGTTCCGGGCGGCGCTGGCGGGATGGCGCGCGCCCACGCAGAACTTCGTCTACGCCGACGCCGCGGGGAACATCGGCGCGATATCGGCCGGGTACTACCCGCAGGTGGCGCCCGGCTGCCAGCCCTGGCTGCCGATGCCGGGCACCGGCGCCTGCGACATCACCGGCGTGATCGCATTCGACGCGGTGCCACAGGTCTACGACCCGCCCTCGCACCTGATCGTGACCGCCAACCAGCGGCCGGTCACCGCCGCCTATCCCTATTACATCGGCACGACCGCCGACTTCTACGACCCCGGCTACCGCGCCGCGCACGCCTACGGCGAGCTGCGGGCGGGCGAGCCCCTGTCGACGGCGTCGATCGCGGCGCTGCAGAACGACCTGACCGACAGCCTGGCCGAGCGCGTGCTGCCGTCCGTGCTGGCCGCCCTGCGGTCCGCCTCGCTGACCGCCACGCAGCGGTCCGCGGCGGCCCTGCTCGGGTCGTGGAATGACGTGATGGACGCGAACTCGGCCGCGGCGAGCCTGTGGTGGACGTTCTGGGGCGACTACCTGTCCGGCGTGTTCGAGCCGTGGTGGAAGGCGGCCAGGGTGCCGGTGGGGAAGGACCCGCCGGACCTCGCGGTGGGCCCCGGGCTCGCCTCGCTCGATGAGGACCTGGAGGCGTGGACGCTCGGCGACCCGGGCAACGCCGCGTTCGCCGGGCCGTCCGGGCACGGCCCGGCGACCGCCCCCGCGGCGATGGTGGCGGCGTTCTCCCGCGCGGTCTCGCACCTGTCCGCGCAGCTCGGCGGAGCGCCCTCGTCGTGGACGTGGGGCCGGCTGCACTCACGGTCGTTCCCCTCGGTCACCGGGGCCGCCGGGCTCGGCTACGGGCCGCGCCCGGCGGGCGGCGACCCGTTCACCGAGGACGCCGCCGACGGCGGCCTGGACGCCTCGACCGGCCCGAGCTGGCGGATGGTCGTGTCGCTCACGTCCGGCGCGGTGTCCGCCGAGGGCGTGTACCCGGGCGGGCAGTCGGAGAACCCGGCGTCGCCGTGGTACGACAACCTCGTGCCGCTGTGGTGGGACGGCCAGTACCTGCCGGTCCCCGTCCCGGGCGCGGTGGCCGGCCCGGTCGGATGGCGGCTCGATGGCTAGGCGGCTGGCGTGGCTGATCGCGGTCGCGGCGGTCGTCGCGGCGGGCGCGTACGCGGGAGCGTGGTTCGTGCCGTTCCTCGCCGGGCTGGCCGTCGGCGCCGCCGCCTCGCGGCTGGGGTTCCCGTCGGTGCCGTTCGCGGTCCTTGCCTGCGTCGTCGGCTGGGCGGTGCCGCTGTGGGTGCTGGCGCTGCGCGGGCTGCCCGCGGGCGCGACCGCGCGAGTCATCGCGGGCCTGGCGGGCCTGCCGCCGCACGCGGCGGTCACCGTCGCGGTGACGCTGCTGCTCGCCGCGCTGCAGGTGCTCGCCGGGGCGTGGCTGGCCCGGGCGCTGCTGCCGCGCCGGCGCGCCAGCGAGTAAGCAGCCGGCGGGCCTCACCACTACACTGCGCGCAGGACAAGAACTGGAGGGGAAGCGTGCGCTGGTCAACCATGCACATCCCGACGCTGCGCGAGGACCCCGCGGAGGCGGGCGCGCCCAGCCACCGGCTGCTGCTGCGCGCCGGGTACATCCGCCAGCTGATGGCGGGCCACTACTCCCTGCTGCCGCTCGCGGTCCGGGTGCGGCTGAAGGTGATCGGCATCATCCGCGAGGAGATGAACGCGATCGGCGCCCAGGAGATCCTGATGCCGGTCATGCACCCCGCCGACCCGTGGCTGCGCAGCGGGCGCTGGGAGCTGATGGGCGAGGCGATGTTCCGGCTCCGCGACCGCAAGGGGGCCGACCTGGCGCTGGGCATGACCCACGAGGAGATCGTCGCGACGCTGGCCACCGAGCTCACCTCCTACCGCGAGCTGCCGCAGATGTGGTACCAGTTCCAGACCAAGCTGCGCGACGAGGCGCGGCCGAAGGCCGGCCTGATGCGCACCCGCGAGTTCACCATGAAGGACTCCTACAGCTTCGACCTGGACGCGGCCGGGCTCGACACGTCGTTCGACCTGCACCACAAGGCCTACACGCGCTCGTTCGAGCGGCTCGGCATCCCCGCGATCCCGGTGGAGGCGTCCAACGGCACGATGGGCGGGTCGGACTCCACCGAGTTCGTCTGCCCGTCGGAGACCGGCGAGGACGACATCATCCGCTGCCCGGACTGCGGGTACGCCGCCAACAGGGAGAAGGCGACGTCCGCGCTCACGCCGGTGGACCCCGCCCTCGACGCGGCCGCTGCCCGGCCGGCGCCGCAGCGGTTCGACACGCCAGGCGTGCGGACGATCGACGACCTCGCGTCCGGTCACGACGCGCCCGCGGACCGCCAGCTCAAGACGCTTGTCTACGTGCTTGACGGCCAGCTCACGCTGGTGCTCGTGCGCGGCGACCATGCCCTGCAAGAGCAGAAGCTCATCGACGCGACCGGCGCGGCCACGGTGCGCCCCGCCGCCGCCGATGAGATCGTCGCGGCGCTCGGCGCCGCGCCCGGATCGCTCGGCGCGGTCGGCGTGACGGCCCTGCCCGTGATCGCCGACCCGGCCGTGCGCGGCAGGTCAGGGATGGTGACCGGCGCCAACACCGACGACGTCCACGTGCGCGGAGTCGACGTGGCGCGGGACATCACCGTCGGGCAGTGGGCGGACCTGCGCACCGCGGAAGCCGGGGAGCCGTGCATCCGGTGCGGCCAGCCGCTCGAGGTCGTCAAGGGCATCGAGGTCGGGCACATCTTCAAGCTCGGCTACAAATTCGCCGACGCGATGGACCTGTCGGTGTCCGGACCTGACGGCAAGCCGGTCAAGCCGATCATGGGCTCCTACGGCATCGGCGTGGAACGCGCGATGGCCGCGATCATCGAGGTGCACCACGACGACCGCGGCATCGTCTGGCCCGCCGCGGTCGCGCCGTTCGAGGCGGTCGTGGTGGTCGCCCAGCAGGACGACGCGGGCGTCGCCGAGGCGGGCGAGCAGGTGTACCGCCGGCTGCTCGACGCGGGCGTGGACACGATCATCGACGACCGCCCGGTCAGGGCGGGCGTCAAGTTCAGCGACGCCGAACTCGTCGGCATCCCGTTCCGTGTCACGATCGGCAAGCGCGGCCTCGCGGCCGGCACCGCCGAACTCACCGACCGCGCCACCGGCGAGACGGTCGCCGTCCCGCTGGACGACGTCCCCGAGCGGGTCCGCAAGACGGTCGCGCACGCCATCTCGGGCCAGTCCTGACGGGGGCACGCGGCCAGAAGGAGGGCAAGAACACATGAGCACCGCCGAACCCGCCACGTACCTGCGGTGGAAGAAGGACGTGGACCAGCACGACTATGCCGCCGCCTCGCTCTATCTGAGCATCCGCTTCGGGGAGCGCCGGGCGCAGGAGGTGGTCAAGGAACTGGTCAAGCTGCCGGTGATCACGCGCCGCGCTAACGACATCATGCGCGCCACCGGGCGCATGCCGCTGCCGCTGTCCGACCCGGGTGTGCTGAAAGACCTGCAGAAGGTGCTGGGCGGGGCGAAGCTGTCCCCGATTCTGGTCGCGGAGGCGGACATCGCGGACGGCTACCACCGGCTCTCCCTGGCCTACGCGCTCGACCCGTACGCGGAGGTGCCGCTCAAGCTCGGCGGGGTGACTATCCCCTGAGCCGGGGGCTCGGGTACGGCAGGTGCCTGCTTACCCGTCGCTTACCCGTGCTTGCTTACCCGTGCTGACTTACCCCGTGCTTGCGCGCCCTGACGGCGAGCATGGCCGGCGTGGGCTGGCCACCTTCGGCGAGCCGCTCGGGGGCCAGGCCGGCGTCAAGGAACGCGTGCATCAGGGCGGGCAGCGGCAGGTGCGTGGCGCCTACCTTGTCACGGACGCCCTGGCTGGTCCACGACTCCTTGGTCCAGTGACTGTCGAGGTAGCCGGGGCGGATCACCACGGCGGCGGGGTCGGCGCGGTCGGCGAACCCCCCGCAAAAGCACGGGTGGACGCCGATGTGCACGAATATCCCGCCTGGCCGCAGGACCCTGGCGGCCTCGGCGACCACCGCCGGGTAGCCGGGCATGTCGGTGTGCGCCAGCACCGTGATGACCGCGGGCAGGCTGCCGTCACGGACGGGCAGCCGCGCGGCCTCGGCCTGTACGGCGGGCAGGCGGCCGCGGGCGTATCGCAGCATCGCGGCGGAGATGTCGACGCCCCAGGGCAGCCAGCCAAGCTCGCGGACCCGGGCAGCCCGCACGCCGGTGCCGCACCCGATCTCCAGGCAGGCGCCGCTGCCGCGGCCAAGCAGGCCGTCGAGCGCGGCATCGATGCCGAGCGGGTCAGCGCCCGCCGTGTCCCTGGCCAGGAATTCCTGCTCGTACCAGTCCGCGATCTCGTCGTAAGCCGCCGCTGACGCCATCTTCATGCTCCCTGACCCTGACCCGCGATCGCCTGCCATCCCAGCATGCCCGTTACCGGGCGAATGGTGCATGATCGGGTCATGGCACGAGCGCTTGTTGTTATCGACGTCCAGGAATCCTTCCGCCAGCGCAGTAGCTGGCGGACCATCTCCAACCCGGCAATCGCCGGCGCGGTCGGCTCGCTTGTCGACTACGCGCGGTCCGTCGGCGACCTTGTCGTGTGGGTCTTGCACGCCGAGCCGGAGACAGGATCGGAGTTCGACCCGGCGCGCGGTTTCGTGCGGTTCATCGAGCCGCTGGCGCCGGCCGCGGGCGAGCCGGTGCTGACCAAGACCTCGCACAACGCCTTCACCACGACGAGCCTGCAGCAGATCCTGACCACCCGCGGCATCGGGGAGCTGCTGATCGCCGGGATCCGGACCGAGCAGTGCTGCGAGACCACCGCGCGGCTCGCTGCCGACCTCGGCTATGAGGTCACGTTCGTCACCGACGCGACCGCGACGAATCCGATCGCGCACCGGGACGCCCCCGCCGATCAGACGGTCGACGAGCTGCTGGCCGATCCCCGGACGCTGCCCGCCAGCGCGGTCATCGAGCGGACCGAGTACGCGCTCGCGGGACGTTTCGCGGTCATCCGCACCGTGGCCGAGGTGACCGCGCAGCGCCAGGCAGGCGCGAGCGCGACCGGATACATTTTGCCTCCATAACCGCGGCAAAACGGGCAGGAACCCGTGCGGTCCGTATGCTGAGTGCCCGATACCGTCCCACTACCTCAGACGCTACCTGAGACCGCCCGGCGGGTCAGGCGCTGCCCAAGTCGCCGCGGCAGTTAGCCGGCGTGCAGGACGAAGAACAGGAAGCTCGGGTTGGTCGAGAGCATGCGGAAGCCATCGGGGTCCCGCTCGCGCGCGTCCGGCACGGGCTGCGGTTCGCTGATCACGGAGATCAGGAAGCCGGCCGCGGTGAAGGCGTCGGTCATCGCGTGCAGCGGCCGGTGCCAGAAGCTCATCAGGGCGGTCTGCCCGCCCATCGTCCACTCCTCGGTCCAGCTGTAGGTCGCGAAATAGCTGGTCCTGCGCCCGGCCAGGACGTGGATGGCCTGGATGGCAAAGGGATGGTCGACGGCCACGATGAGCCGGCCGCCGGGCGTCAGCACGCGCCGCAGCTCGGCTAGCGCCGGCCCCCAGTCTTCCAGGTAGTGCAGCACCAGGGACGCGATGACGTCGTCGAACGCACCGTCGGGGAACGGCAGCGGGCTGCCCAGGTCGGCCACCCGCAGGTCGGCGCCGTCACCGAGCCGCTGCCTGGCCAGCTCGAGCATCCCTGTGCTGGTGTCGAAGCCGGTCACGATCGCGCCCCGGTCGCGCAGCGCCGCGAACAGCGGGCCGGAACCGCAGCCAGCGTCGAGGATCCGCCGGCCGGTCACGTCCCCGGCGAGGGCCAGGATCGCGGGCCGCTCGTAGTAGGCGTTCTGGATGCCTGCGTCGCTTCCGGCCGTGTACGCCCCGGCGAAGCTGTCATAGTCGTTGACGCTGGGCGAATCCGCGGGCAGCGCGCCTTCGGCGGCCAGGCGGGTCGCCACGCCTGGCCGGTCTTGCGGGACGGGAGGCACGCGGTCCATCCTGGCATACCCGGCCTGCGCCGGGTGCGGGAAACCTACCCGGCCGCCCGGTCGCGCTCCTGGCAGCGCAGCGACCGTATGACCTCGTCCCGGCCCTCGATGAGCAGCCGGCGCAGCGCGGCCGGCGGCTCGAGCGCCGCCAGGTACTCGTCGGTCGCCGCCACCGTCGAGGCGTCCACGGCACACAGCTGGTAGCCGCCCGCCACGAAGTCCATCGCCAGCGCCGAGCTCCACTCCCGCCACACGTCCCCGATGGCCGCGAAGTACGACGGCCGGTACGGCTCGACGAGCTCCGGCTGGTCCGGGTCGATGAAGCCGCCCAGCGTGGCGCGGAACATCGCGATCGTCAGCTTGCCGCCAACGAGTGTCTCCCACGTCTCCTGCTTGACCTCGACGGACGGGATAGCGGCCCGGCAGGTGGCGGCGTGCCGCTCGCCGGCGTCGGTGGCGTCCGACGAAAGCTCCGCGTCGATTTCGGCCTCGTCGGCGGCGCCGCGGCTGACGAGCCGGCGCAGCAGGGCCCACCGCAGTTCGGTGTCCACGGCGAGGCCCGCAACCTCCGTCGAGCCGGACAGCAGCCCCGACAGCAGCTCCAGGTCAGTGGCGGACGTGGCCACCCCCGCGAACGCGCGCGCGTACGCGAGCTGGTGATCGGACCCCGCCGGAGCCGCGAGCAGCAGCGACCGCAGGGCCGAAGCCATCAGCTCAAGCCCGGCGTCCCGCCAGGCCGGGTCGGTGAACCGCCGCGCCGCCTGCGCGGCCTGGCGCAGCAGCGTCTGCACGACGCTGATGTCCCGGACCGACGACACGCCGCCGAGGACGAGCCGGAGGTAGTCCCGCGCCGCCATCTCTCCGTCCCGGCACATGTCCCACGCGGCCGCCCAGCACAGCGCGGCGGGCAGCGAGTCGGTGAATGACCCGATCGAGGCGATCAGCGTCCGCAGCGAGTGGTCGTCGAGCCGGATCTTGGCGTAGGTCAGGTCGTCGTCGTTGATCAGCACCAGGTCGGGCTGCGCCCGCCCCACCAGGGCGGGCACGGGCGTACTGGCGCCCCGCACGTCGGTCTCGACGCTGGACCGGCGGGTCAGGCCATTCGCGGACAGGTCGTACAGCCCGATCCCGATGCGGTGCGAGCGCAGCACCGGGTGCGAGTCCGGCGCCTCCTGCAGGACCGAGAACGAGGTGAACCGGCCTTCGGAATCGACGGCGAACGACGGGCGCAGGGTGTTCACTCCGGCCGTCTCGAGCCATTCCCGCGACCAGGCCGCCAGGTCCCGCCCGGAAACCTCCTGAAGCGCCGACAGCAGGTCGCCCAAAGCCGCGTTTCCCCACGAGTGCTCCGCGAAATACTCCCGCACGCCCGCCAGGAAACCCTCGCGCCCGACATACGCGACGAGCTGCTTCAGGACCGAGGCGCCCTTGGCGTAGGTGATGCCGTCGAAGTTCACCTCGACCGCGTGGATGTCCGGGATGTCGGCGGCGATCGGGTGGCTGGAGGGCAGCTGGTCCTGCCGGTACGCCCACGCCTTGTAGGCCTGGGCGAACGTGGTCCACGAATGCCGCCACCGGGTTGCCTCGGCCTGCGCGAGCGTCCCCGCCCAGGTGGCGAACGACTCGTTCAGCCACAGGTCGTCCCACCACCGCATGGTCACCAGGTCGCCGAACCACATGTGCGCCATCTCGTGCAGGATCGTCTCCCCGCGCGCCTCACGGGAGAAATCGGTGACCCGCGACCGGAATATGTAGTCCTCGAGGAACGTGACCGCGCCGGCGTTCTCCATCGCGCCTTCCTTGAATTCGGGCACGAACAGCTGGTCGTACTTGCCGAACGGGTACTTGATGCCGAACGCCGCGTGGTAAAAGTCGAAGCCCTGCCTGGTGACCTCGAACAGTTCGTCAGCATCGAGGTAGCGCGCCAGTGACTGGCGGCAGAAAATGCCGAGCGGGATTCCGTCGTGCTCGTCGCGGACCACGTGGTAGGGGCCGGCTGACACGTGGGTGATGTACGTCGCCAGCACCGGCGTGGGCGGGAAATGCCACCGCCGCGCGCCGCCGGGTGCCGGGACGCCGCCCGCGATGTCCGCCGCCATGTTGGACACGACCAGCCAGCCTTCCGGGGCGAGCACGGTGAGCTCGTAGTGCGCCTTGAGGTCGGGCTGGTCGAAGCAGGCGTAGATGCGGTGCGCGTCGAACGTCTCCAGGTCGGAGTACAGGTAGACGTTGCCGTCGGCCGGATCGGTGAAGCGGTGCAGCCCCTCGCCGCTGCGCGAATAGGCGCACTCGGCCTCGACGACCAGTTCGTTCCGCGCGGCCAGCCCGTCGAGCGTGATCCGCTCGCCGTCGAACGCGTCAGGGCCGACCGGGGCGCCGTTGAGCGTGATCTGGCGAACCCGGGGCGCCGCGAGGTCGAGGAAGGTGCCCGCTCCCGGCCGCGCGCAGTCAAAATCAATTCTCGACACCGAACGGAACGTGGCATCTCCCCCGGTCAAGTCCAGCTCAACCCGGTAGGAGCCGACAGTGATGAGCTCTGCGCGCAGCCGTGCTTCGTCACGAGTGAGGTTGTCTGCCACCACGCGATCCCTTCGTGTGCGTCATGTTCTTGTGATCTTTGCACGTGCTCCGTTGACCCGGGGGAGGGGGACCGGAATGCCGCCGTGCCGCGCCGAGTTGTCGGTCGTTGGAACACCGTTGACGCCGAGTAACAGGAGAGCGCATGACCGAGCAGGAGCCTACCGTGGTCGACTTCTGGTTCGACCCGGTCTGTCCGTGGGCGTGGATCGCGTCCCGCTGGATGCACGAAGTGGAAAAGGTGCGTCCGGTCACGACGAACTGGCACGTGATGAGCCTGTCCGTGCTGAACGAGGGCCGGGACGACGTTTCCGAGCGCTACCGGGAGTTCATCCGGACCGGCTGGGGTCCCGTGCGGATCTGCATCGCGGCCGAGCAGGAGTACGGGCCGCAGGTGCTCGACCGGCTCTACACCGCCCTGGGCACCAAGTTCCACCTCGAGAAGGCGCCGCGGGAGCGCGCGACCTACGAGGCGGCCCTCGCCGAGGCCGGACTGCCCGCGGACCTGGCCGACGCGGCTGACTCGGCCGAATACGACGAGGCCGTGCGCGCGTCGCACAAGGAGGGAATCGAGCGGGTCGGCTACGACGTGGGCACGCCGGTCATCTCGGTGAACGGGCTGTCGGTCTTCGGTCCCGTGGTGTCGCCGATCCCGCGCGGCGAGGCGGCGGCCCGGCTGTGGGACGGCGTACTGCTGCTCGCGGGCACGGACGGCTTCTTCGAGTTGAAGCGGTCCAGAACCCGCGACCCGATCTTCGACTGACGGCATGATCTGCGCCTCGTCCGCCTAGCGAGTTTCACAACATATTACACCGAGTGCCCGTTCCGTCATCTTCTGTTATTACCGGGCTCCGTCGGCACCCCCATCACCCCATCGGAGAGCCGGCCGGCGGCCAGCCGCCGGGTCGCCGCTACCCGCCCCACCCATACCTCCTGTGCCCCCGATACGATGACACGCGTGCGCGTATATCTCGGATCTGACCACGCGGGCTTCGAGCTCAAGGCGGCCCTGGTCGCCTGGCTGAACGAAGCCGGGCACGAGCCCGTGGACTGCGGTCCGGCCTCCTACGTGCCGGACGACGACTATCCCGTGTACGTGATGCGCGCGGCGCGAAGCGTCATCGACGACCCGGGCAGCCTGGGCATCGTGGTCGGCGGCTCCGGCAACGGCGAGCAGATCGCGTCGAACAAGATCCCCGGGATCCGGGCGGCGGTGGCCTGGAGCGACGAGACCGCCCAGCTGGCCAGGCTGCACAACGACGCCAACGTGCTCAGCCTCGGCGCGCGGATGTACAGCACCGCCGACGCGGTCGGCTGGGCCAAGATCTTCGTCGAGACCCCGTTCAGCCAGGAGCCGCGGCACATCAGGCGGCTGACGATGATCGCGGACTACGAGAAGACCGGCAAGCTGCCGCCGCTCCCTGGCACCGCGTAGCCGACTGGCACCGCGTAGCCGGACTACCGCAGCCGCCGGCGCCGGCGGCGGGTGCGCGGCTGCGGCGGCTCCTCGCGGGGGCCGGGGCCGGGGCCA
>NZ_JASIAL010000074.1:0-17150 GCF_030042015.1 Trebonia sp.
GGCGCCGGTGACCGCGCAGCCGCCTCCCGAGCCGGTGCCGGGCCTGGTCATCGTGTACGAGGACGACGACATCGTGGTCGTGGACAAGCCGCCGGGCGTCGCGGCTCATCCGACGCCCGGCTGGAACGGCCCGACCGTGCTGCAGGGCCTGCTTGCCGGCGGCCACACGATCGCCACCAGCGGCGCGGCCGAGCGCCAGGGCATCGTGCACCGGCTCGACGCGACCACGTCGGGGCTGATGGTGGTGGCCAAGAGCGAGCGCGCGTACAGCGCGCTGAAGCGGGCGTTCCGGGAACGCGAGGTCGACAAGATCTACCACGCACTGGTGCAGGGACACCCGGATCCGCTGCGCGGCACGGTGGACGCGCCGATCGCCAGGCACCCGTCCGGCGACGGCAGGTTCGCCGTCGTCGCCGGCGGGCGGCCGAGCGTCACCCACTACGACACGATCGAGGCGTTCCGCGCGGCCAGCCTGGTGGCGATCGGCCTGGAAACCGGGCGCACGCACCAGATCCGGGTGCACATGGCCGCGGTGCGCCACCCGTGCTGCGGCGACCTGCTGTACGGCGCGGACCCGGTGCTCGCGGCGCGGCTGGGGCTGACCAGGCAGTGGCTGCACGCGGTCGGCCTGTCGTTCGCGCACCCGGCCGACGGCCGGGAGGTCTCGTTCGCCAGCCCGTACGCCGGCGATCTCACGCGCGCCCTGGACGTCCTGCGGGCGGAGAGCTGAGCATCCGCGCGCGCCTGCACCGCCATGTCGGCTGATGGCGGGATGATAGTCAGGTGACGGTATTGCCCAGCGTCGAGGTCGGCGCTACATGGCGGTGCGTTGACCTGCATCTGCATACCCCGGGTGTGCCGAGCTTCGCCTTGCCGCCAGGAGTTGACATCCACAGCGCCGCTGATCGGGACCGGGTTGCCGGCGAATACGTGCAGAGGCTTGTCGACGCTCGCATCGATGTGGCAGCTATCACGGACTACCAGGGGGTGCGCCCCGCATGGTTCAATCCGATCCGTGACCGTGCTGAGCGGGCGGGGATTGTCATACTGCCTGGTGCCGAGCTATCAGTCGGGCCTGGTGCCGGTCGGGGCTTGCATCTGCTGCTGGTGTGCGATCCGGACATGGAACCCGCGCGAATCGCAGAGGCGATTCGTTACCAGGGTGCCGGCCCGGCTGCGCTTTACGCCGGCGACGTGCGCGCTGCGCATCAGGACGTGAGCCTCCGCGGGTCATTGAAAGACGCGCTCAGGAGCTTGCGCGAGCAGTTGGGGTGCGTGGTCATCGCCGCCCATGCCTTGGAGGACAACGGTCTGCTGAAAGTTCTCGGGGCGGAGCATGCTGCGGAATTGATCCGGGATGGGTTGATCGACGCCATCGACCACTGCGAGAGCGCCCGCGAGAGGCTGAGATCGACTGGACTGCTTACGCGGGAGCAACTGGACTCCATTGCCTGCACCCTCAGCGGCGACCCCAAGAGCATCGATGACCTTGGCGCGAAGACCCTGAGTGACGGTCGTCGGCGTCTCACGTGGATCAAACTGAGCAGAGTCGACGCCGGAGCGCTCAAGCTGGCGTTGCACGACCCGCAGACGCGGGTGCTCACTAGGCCGCCGGAACGCGTGCATCATCCCAGAATCTGCGCCATGGCGGTAGAAGGCGGGTTCCTTGACCAACTGAAGCTGCGTTTCAGCGACGATCTGACTACGCTCATCGGCGGGCGCGGAGCAGGCAAGTCAGCAATCCTCGAAACGCTGCGCTATGGGCTGGGCGGTGATCCCTTCACCGACCAAACCGAGCGCATGTCGCTGATCAGCAATGCACTGAGAAGCGGCGGTCAGGTCCGGCTGGTGATTGAGCGCCCTGGGGCTGAGGAGCAGCGGTACGAGGTTACCCGAGTTCTCGGCCAACGGCCGAGAGTCACGGACTTGAAGACCAGTACGGCGCTAGACGTGCCGCCCATGGAACTCTTCGGACCGGGTGGGTCACCGGTCATCCTGCTGCAGCGGGAGATTCAGGCGGTCTCGCGGGACGATAGTTTCCGTCGGCGGCTCCTCGACGAGATCATCGGTGACGAGGCACGATCCGCTGACGCGGCAGTTCGGCGATTGGTCGAGGAGTTGCAACGCAACGCTAGGGCGATTGAGGAACTGGATCGCCAACTGGCCAGGCGAGACGAGTACGCGGACCAGCTGAACAAGCTCAACGTGGATATCGCGTACTACGAGCAGCAGGGCGTCGCGGAGAAGCTGGAAAGGCACTCCAGGCTCGGTTCTGACAACGCTCGGCTCGATACTGCGTCACAGAGCATCAGGCGCGCGCGGCGAGATTTCTCGGAGAGCGCCAACGCGCTTGATGATGGTCTCACCGAGGCGCAGGGCGTACTTCTAGGAGCCACTAGTGAGCATTCCTCTGCCTTGAAAGAGCTGGCCGACGAGATAGCGTCCGCTCACGGCCGGCTTACGTCGGCTACGAACACTGTCCTTAGCGAACTAGCGGCTTTGCTGCTGCGCGCTGACGCGGCGCGAGAGCAGTGGCCGACTCTGGTCGCAGGGCTTGAGGAAGACCTCAGGCGCGTCCAGCGTGAACTCGGGTCGGGTCCCATGGACGCCAAACGTTATGTGGATTCGGTCAGCCAGCGAACCGCGCTCCAGCCGATTGTCGCCGGGATGACGCGCATTGAGGAGGAGAAGGAACGGCTGACGGACGTTCGGGAAGACCTGCTTCGGCGGCTGCAAGATCAGCGTCGTCGCGGGTTTGGCTTGCGACGGGATGCTGCCGAGGAAGTGAACCGCGTCCTTAGCGGCAAGCTGCGGATGAACGTTGCGTATCTGGGCGACACCGTGGGATTCGAGTCCCAGATGGTGGCCGTCCTCAGAGGGTCGCGAGTCACGGCTGACGCGGCGCACATGATCGCGTCGGCGCCAGGCGTCGATGGTGTGGAACTGGCGCACGCGGTGCGCCAGGGGCCGGTAGCGGTGACTAAACGCTTTCAGGTATCAGAAACCATGGCGAACCGCCTGGTCAGCTGGCTAGCGGAGGATGCTGCGCGAGCGCGTGAAGTTGAGGTGCTTGCACCGGAAGACAGGGTGACGATCGCGCTGAGGGTTGACGATGGGAGTATTCGTGATCTCGCCGAACTGTCTAGCGGGCAGAAGGCCACCGCACTGCTGCTGCTGCTTTTCGCTCAGGGTAGACGGCCCCTGGTGCTAGACCAGCCCGAGGATGATCTCGACAACAGGTTCGTCTACGACGACGTCGTGACGCTCTTGCGGGCGGAAAAAGGGGTTACCGATCCAGCGCGTCGCAGGCAGATCATCATCGCCACGCACAACGCGAACATCCCCGTTAACGGGGACGCAGAGCTGGTGCTAAGCCTTGCTGACGAGGGCGGCAGGTGTGAGGTGCGGACTAGGGCGTCCATCGATGACGCGGTAGTTCGCCGGGAGATCAGAACGGTGCTTGAAGGCGGCGCCGAGGCGTTCCGTCGGCGCGCCGAGAAGTACGGGGGACTCGATGACACCCGGTGAGCTGAGAGAGCGCATTCTCCGGTGGGAGGATCCGCACACGGAGTTCAAGCGAGAGCTAGGAAATACTGGCGACCTGGCAAGGGACCTGGTTTGCTTCGCGAACAGCGACGGCGGCCAGATCATCGTTGGAGTAGACGACGGCCGCAATGTAATGGGCGTGCCGGACACTGACGACCTGATGCTCAAGGTGGACAACGTCGCATTCAACCTTTGCTCGCCGCCCGTCACTGTCGTTCCCGAGATCTTGGACCTCGACGGATCCGCAGTCGTCGTCCTCAACGTCCCGAAAGGCGATCAGCGGCCATACGGAACCAACGATGGCCGGTACTACGTCCGGTCGGGAGCGCGCTGCCGTCGTGCGAGCCGTGAGGAGCTGTTGCGCCTCTTCCAGGCATCGCGGTCCTTGTTCTATGACGAACAACCGCTCCCGCAACTTGGGCTATCCGCCCTTGACCTTGATGCGGTGAGGCTGCATCTCGAGCGTACCGATCAGCAGGAACTAGGCGATGATCTGCCGCGCCTGCTCCGGGCATGGGGACTTTACGAAGAGGGTCACCCGACCGTCGGCGGCGCGGTGGTTTTCGGGCGGAATCCGCAGGCCGTGCTCCAGTCATCGGCGGTCGTGGTGGGTGCTCTCCCAGGCTATGACATCGGTGATGACTTCTTGGATCGGAAAGACCTCTCCGGACACCTCTTTCGTATTATCGACCAGATAGAAGGATTCCTTCGGCTGCACTTGCGTACACGGCACGAGATCGTCGGCTTCGAACCGGAGAAGCGTGAAGAGATACCGATGGCGGCGCTGCGTGAGGCCGCAGTGAATGCTCTTGTGCATCGTGACTACACCATCCCGGGACCCGTTCGGATCTTTGTGCTCGCTGACCGCGTCGAGGTAAGGTCGCCCGGTCGCCCGCCGAACAGCGTGGACGCCGAAGCGATGCGGGCAGGTGTCCATGTGCCGCGCAACCCCCACATCTACTCGCGGGTCGCTGCCGCTCAGCTGGCGACAAGGGCAGGCACTGGAATCGCCCGGATCTCCCGGCTACTTCGTGAGCACTCCGGGCAAAGTCTCGGAATCGGGATCAGCGAGGCGCAGGTCGTGCTGACCTTGCCGCGTGCCTCAAGGGATCAATGATCGCGATGGAGATCGTCCAGCACCTTTCCGCCCTCGTACGCGACGGCGCGCCGCTCGCGGACGGGGCGACCGTCGCCTGGCTGGCGGCCGCCGCCCCGGCCTGCCCGAGAGCGCAGGTGCGTTCCCTGATCGCAGCCGCCCCGGCGCGCCCCCCGGCCAGTGCCGGCCAGAACCGATAAGGTATGAAACACCGGGCTGGCGCACTGACCGCGAGGACGCGGCACACGGGTCCGCCGCCACTGGCGGGTCCGCGTCCGTGGTCACGGCGCCGGCCGCCTTCCCCCGGTTTACGGTAGTGGTCACCGCGCCGCGAGCAACGCGCGGCGGCGCGGCAGCGTGCCTAGAGGAGGCGGTTGGTTCCATGGCGGCGTCCGCGGCGACCCGAACCGGTGACGAGAGCACCAACGTGCCGTACGCCCACCTGCACGTGCATACCGAGTACTCCATGCTCGACGGCGCCGCCCGGCTGAAGGAACTCTTCAAGGAGGTCGCCGCCCTCGGCATGACGCACGTGGCGATGACCGACCACGGCAACATGTTCGGCGCCGCCGAGTTCCACAGGCAGGCCAGGGAGGCCGGCATCACCCCGGTCATCGGCATCGAGGCCTACGTCGCCCCCGAGCGCAGGGATAACCCCAACCGGATCCTGTGGGGCCAGCCGCACCAGAAGAAGGACGACGTCTCCGCCTCCGGCGCGTACCTGCACAAGACGATCTGGGCGCGGAACAACGAAGGCCTGCACAACCTGTTCAAGCTGACCTCCCGCTCCTACGCGGAGGGGTGGCTGATCAAGTGGCCGCGGATGGACAGGGAGCTCATCGCCGAGCACGCGGCAGGCCTGATGGCCTCCACCGGCTGCCCGTCGGGCGAGATCCAGACCCGGCTGCGGCTCGGCCAGCAGGACGAGGCACTCAAGGCGGCGGCGACCTGGCAGGACATCTTCGGCAGGGAAAACTACTTCCTCGAGCTGATGGAGCACGACCTGGAGGTCGAGCGCCGGGTGCGCGACGGTCTGCTTGACATCGCCAGAAAGCTCGCGATCCCCCCGGTTGTCACCAACGACTCGCACTACACACGCGCAAGCGACGCGGAAAGCCACGACCTGCTGCTGTGCATCCAGACCGGGAAGACCCTCGCGGACGCCGACCGGTTCCGCCTCGACGGCGCCGGCTACTACATCAAGCCGGCCGGGGACATGTACCGGCTCGACAGCAGCGACTTCTGGCAGCAGGGCTGCCGGAACAGCCAGCTGCTGATCGCGGACCGGGTGGACGCGAGCGGCATGTTCGAATTCCGCAACCTGATGCCGACGTTCCCGATCCCCGACGGCTATGAGTCGCAGGACCAGCTGTTCGCCGACGAAGTCTGGGCGGGCATGCGCGAGCGCTACCCCAACGGCTATGACGACCAGCGAAAGCGCCAGGCCGAATACGAGATCCAGGTCATCTGCCAGATGGGGTTCCCTGCCTACTTCCTCGTCGTCGCCGACTTCATCAACTGGGCCAAGGGCAACGGCATCGCGGTGGGCCCGGGCCGGGGCAGCGCGGCGGGCTCCATCGTGTCCTACGCGATGGGCATCACCGACCTCGACCCGCTGGTCCACGGCCTGATCTTCGAGCGGTTCCTCAACCCCGAGCGCGTCTCGATGCCGGACATCGACATCGACTTCGACGAGCGCGGCCGCGCCGACGTGATCCGCTATGTCACCGGCAAGTGGGGCAGCGACAAGGTAGCGCAGATCATCACCTACGGCACGATCAAGGCCAAGGCCGCCATCAAGGACGCGACCCGGGTCCTCGGCTTCCCGTACGCCCTCGGCGACCGGATCACGAAGGCGTACCCGCCGGCCGTGCTCGGCAAGGACATGCCGCTGTCCGGGGTGTTCGACGAGTCGCACTCCCGGTACAAGGAAGCGGCGGAGATCCGCGCCCTTTACGACGCGGAGCCCGAGGTCAAGCAGGTCATCGACAAGGCGCGCGGCATCGAGGGGCTGATCAGGCAGCCGGGCGTGCACGCGGCCGGCGTGATCATGTCGTCCGAGCCGCTCACCGACCACATCCCGGTGTGGACGAGGAACACCGACGGGGCGGTGATCACGCAGTTCGACTACCCGACCTGCGAGGCCCTCGGCCTGCTGAAGATGGACTTCCTCGGCCTGCGGAACCTGACGATCATGTCCGACGCGGTCAGCGCGATCGAGAAGAACCGCGCGATCACGATCGACCTCCTCAGCCTCCCGCTGACCGACAAGCCCACCTACGACCTGCTCGCCCGCGGTGACACCCTGGGCGTGTTCCAGCTGGATGGCGGGCCGCTGCGCAGCCTGCTGCGGCTGATGAGGCCGGACAATTTCGAGGACATCTCCGCGGTCATCGCGCTGTACCGGCCCGGCCCCATGGGCGTGAACAGCCACACCAACTACGCGCTGCGCAAGAACGGCCAGCAGGAGATCACCCCGATCCACCCCGAACTCGAAGATCCGCTGAAGGAGATGCTCGAGCCGACCTTCGGCCTGATCATCTACCAGGAGCAGGTGCAAAAGGCCGCCCAGATCCTGGCCGGCTACTCACTCGGCCAGGCGGACCTGCTCAGAAGGGCCATGGGCAAGAAGAAGAAGGAGATCCTTGACAAGGAGTTCGTCCCGTTCCGGCAGGGCTGCCGGGAGCGCGGCTACTCCGACGCGGCGATCAAGACCGTGTGGGACGTGCTGGTCCCGTTCGCGGACTACGCGTTCAACAAGGCGCACTCCGCGGCCTACGGCCTGGTCTCCTACTGGACCGCCTACCTGAAGGCGAACTACCCGGCCGAGTACATGGCGGCCCTGCTCACGAGCGTCGGCGACGACAAGGACAAGTCCGCGCTCTACCTGAGCGAATGCCGCCGCATGGGGGTCAAGGTCCTGCCGCCCGACGTGAACGCCTCCGCCGCCACGTTCACCCCGGTCGGCGAGGACGTCCGGTTCGGCCTGGCCGCGATCCGCAACGTCGGCGCCAACGTGGTCGAGGCGATCATCGCCGCCCGCAGGTCCAAGGGCGGCTTCACCAGCTTCGCCGACTTCCTGCGCAAGGTCCCCGCCGTCGTGTGCAACAAGCGTGTCATAGAAAGCCTGGTCAAGGCCGGGGCCTTCGACTCGTTCGGGCACCCGCGCAAGGGCCTGACGCTCATCCACGAGCAGGCGGTCGACTCGGTCATCGACCTCAAGCGCAACGAGGCGATCGGCCAGGATTCGCTGTTCGGCGGCGACGCGGAGGCGGAGGCGGCGTTCGAGGTGGCGATCCCCGACGCCGAGTGGGACAAGAAGACGCGGCTGAACTTCGAGCGGGAGATGCTCGGCCTGTACGTGTCCGACCACCCGCTGCTCGGCCTTGAGCACGTGCTCGCCAAGGACAGCGACTGCTCGCTCGCCGAGCTGATGGCCGCGCCCGAGGACGGCGAGACGGGCACGGCCGCCGCCGCGCCTGGCGGCCGCGCCGAGGGCCAGGCAGGGATCGTCAAGGTCGGCGGCATCCTGTCCGGCGTGCAGCGCAAGGTGACCAAGCAGGGCAGCGCGTGGGCCGCCGCCACCCTGGAGGACCTCGGCGGCGCGATCGAGGTGCTGTTCTTCCCGCAGACCTACCAGCTGTACGCCACCGCGATCGCCGAGGACGCGATCGTGATCATCAAGGGCCGTGTCGACCGCCGCGACGACGTGCCGAAGCTCATCGCCATGGACATGACGGTCCCCGACCTCGCCACGGGTGACGACGCCCCTTTCGTCGTCTCGCTCCCGGTGACCCGCTGCGTGCCCCCGGTGGTCGAGCAGCTTCGTGAGGTGCTGCGCACCCACCCCGGCCCCACCGAGGTGCACCTGCGGCTGCGCGGCGGCCAGCGGACCACGGTGGTACGCCTCGATGACAAGCTGCGTGTCACCGCGTCCCCGGCCCTGCACGCCGATCTCAAGCAGCTCCTGGGCCCCGCCTGCGTGGCCAGTTAAAAGATCAAGACCGATTATCCCGAACGGACGCGTGGCGCCTGCCGCCACCGCCGCCGCTCCGCTTGTGGTGTATCGTCCCCCACTGTGACTGCTGACGACCGAATGTGGTCTCACATCAACCCCAACGTGCCGACGATCGCCCGCGTCTACGACTACTGGCTAGGCGGAAAGGACAACTTCGCCGTTGACAGGGAGCTCGCTGAGCGATTCGTCCAGGCGGACCCCATGGCGGTCGTCGGGGTGCGCAGCAACCGGGCGTTCCTGCGACGGGCGGTCCGCTTTCTCGCCGGGGACGCTGGGATCAGGCAGTTTCTCGACATCGGCACCGGGATCCCGACCGCGAACAACACGCACGAAGTGGCCCAGTCGATCGATCCGGCCTGCCGCGTCGTGTACGTGGACAACGACCCGATGGTGCTCGCGCATGCCCGCGCGCTGCTGACGTCCGTCACCGGGCCGACCGACTACGTCGACGCCGACGCGCGGGACACCGCGACGATCCTGGCCGGGGCGGCGGACACCCTGGACTTCGGCCGGCCGGTCGCCGTCATGCTGGTCGGGCTGCTGCACTGCATCCCGGACGCCGATGATCCCTACCGCGTCGTCGCCGACCTGATGGCGGCGGTCCCGCCGGGGAGCTACCTGGCGATCTCCCATCCGGCCTCCGACATTCACGCGGGCGCCATGGCTGAAGGCGCCGCGATGATGAACAAGGCGCTGCCCGTTCCTGTCACGTTCCGGCCGTACGAGCGGGTCGTGCCGTTCTTCGACGGCCTGGAACTGCTCGAGCCGGGCGTGGTGCCCACGACGCAGTGGCGTCCCGATCCGGGCGCCGACACCACGCCGCTGCCCGGCTGGGTCGGCGTCGCCCGCAAGGCCGCGGCGCCCGCGTCCCCGGCTGCCGCCTGAGCGTCAGGGCCGGCAGATCTGGTTGAACAGCGCCCGGTAGCGCTGCATCACGAGCCGCAGCTGCTCGGTGTCCGTGGCGTCGGCGCGGTCCGCGCCGTCGTCCCACATCTCGCGCAGCCGCTTTTGCCGCTGCCGCAGCGCGCCGGCGAGCGCCTGCGCCGTGTGCTCGACGAAGGCGGCGGCGTCCGTCACGGCCGCGCGCGGGTCGTCAACGAAACCGGTCTGCAGGCGCTGCCAGGTGGCACGCAGGGCGGCGGCATCGGCGAGCAGGGGGCCGTCCGCGCCGTCGGCCCGAGGCCCTGCCGGGCCTGTGTCCGCTGCCGGGCCTGCGGCGCCGGGGTCGCCGGGCGGCGGCTGGCTGATCTCCAGGCTCACTTGGCTCACTCCCTCCCCGCTCCCCGGGCCGCCGGGGCGGCCGCCCCCTGGGTCGCCGTCCCCCGTTCCGCCGCGGCCGCGCTACCCGGGATGACCGCCCGGGTAGCGCCGTCCGCCGGGGCCGGGGCCGGACCGAGCAGTTCGCGGAACAGCGCCCGGTAAGCGAGCAGCGCCTGCCTGAGCTCCTCGGTCGGCGCCCGGCCGCCCCGCTCGGACGTCTGCCGCGCCCGCCGGTACCCCTCGAGCCGGCGGGCGTGGTGCACCGACAGGTCGGTCAGCAGCTGCGCCTGGTCCGCCGCCGGATAACCGCGCTCCGCCGCGACCGCGCTGACCAGTGCCGCCGCGGCCCCGGTCGCCTGCGCCGGGCTGTCCACGAACCGTTCCTGCGCCGAGACCCACTCCCCGGCATACCGTGCGCGCTGCGCAGCGGTGAGCGGGCGGATCCCCAGCCGGTCGACCCGGCGGCGCCGCTCAGTGAGCTCGGCGTGCGCGCGCCGCGGGCCGGCCTCGCGGACCAGCCGGTCGTACTCGGGTCCGAACTGGTGTCGCAGCGCCAGCACGCGGACCACCAGCGCTGCCACGAGGGTGACCGCGACCGCGACGAGGATGAAAGCGACCACTAGGCCGATGATGGCGCCAACGGGCATGCTCACCTCCAGGGCAACGGCATGGCGCCCGTCCCCTGCCCGTGATATCGCCATCCAAACCGCGTGCACTGCGCCGCGGCGCATACGATCTTGCGGGAAGCGAGGTGGAATGACGCGGATGGGTGTTCCAGTGCAGCCCGGCCGGCACGGCAGGCGCCCGGCGGCCTTCAGGGCCATCGCCGGCTTCGCGCTGGCGGTCGCGGGCAGCTCGGCGCTCGGGCTGGTCGCCGGGCTGATCTGGGGAGAGGCCGCCCCGCGGGCCGTGCTCCAGGAAATCGCCACAGGGACGGCGGAGCTGGTCAACGAGGAGACATCGGCGTTCATCGGCGCCGACGCCCTGTTCTGCGTGATCGCCGCGGTCGCCGGGCTGATCACCGGCGTGGTCGGCTACCGGTTCCTCATGGCGCGAGCCGGCTCGGGCGCCCGGGCCGCCGCCGCGGCCGGGCTCATCCTCGGCGCGGTGGCTGGCGCTTTGGTCATGCTCTGGCTCGGCGGGCAGATCGGCCTGTCGGGCTACAACCACCAGCTGGCGTTCAGCGCCGACGGCACGCTGTTCCCGGCCTCGCTCACGCTCGGCGCCAAGAGCGCGCTCGCCTTCTGGCCGATGTTCACCGCGATCGTCATCGTGGTCGCCGAGTGGGGAACCCGCCACCAGGACAGCCCGCCCGAGCCGCTGCCCGGGTACGCGCAGCCACCCGAGTAACCCCCGGGGCCCCCGGGCCCCGCGGGCCCCGCGGCGGATGTCCAGCATGCGGACGGATCAGCGGCCCGCCAGGCGCCCTCCGTAGACTGGGCCCGTGACTTCGGACATCGGGAACAGCCCCGTGACCACTATGCTCGACCTGCGCGGCCGCGACGCGGCCGGACTGACGCGGCCGGCGCTTGAGGGCATGCTGCCGCGCGCCGCCCTCGACGTGGCGCACGCGGTCGAGCTGGTCCGTCCGGTGTGCGAGGACGTCCGTGTCCGGGGCGGCGCGGCGATCCGCGAGTACACCGCCCGCTTCGACGGCGTCGACCTTGACCGCACGAGGGTGCCGCCGCAGGCGCTTGCGCACGCGCTGGCGACCCTGGACCCGGCGGTGCGCGACGCGCTGACCGAGGCGGCCCGCCGGGCCCGCGTGGTGCACGAGGCGCAGCTGCCGCATCGCGCGGACACCGCGCCGGCGCCTGGCCTGTCCGTGTCCACCCGGTTCGTCCCTGTGCGGCGGGCGGGCGTCTACGTGCCCGGCGGGCTGGTCGCCTACCCGTCGTCGGTGGTGATGAACGTGGTGCCCGCCCAGGCCGCGGGCGTCGACTCGATCGCGGTGGCGAGCCCGCCGCAGCAGGAGTTCGGCGGGCTGCCGCATCCCGCGGTGCTCGCCGCGTGCGCGCTGCTCGGCGTCACGGAGGTGCATGCCGTCGGCGGCGCGCAGGCGCTTGCCATGTTCGCCTACGGCACCGCCGAGTGCGCGCCCGCCGACGTGATCACCGGCCCTGGCAACGTCTACGTCGCCGCCGCCAAGCGCGTCCTGCAGGGCCGGGTCGGCACCGACGGCGAGAACGGGCCCACCGAGATCGCCGTCATCGCCGACCACACCGCCGACCCCGCCTTCGTCGCCGCCGACCTGATCGGGCAGGCCGAACACGACGAGCTCGCCGCCTGCCTGCTGATCACCACCGACCCGGGCCTGCCCGCGCGGGTCGACGAAGAGCTGGCACGCCAGATCCCGGCCACGAAGCACCGCGCGCGGGTCCAGGCCGCGCTGCGCGGCCAGGCCGGCTACGTCCTGGTCGACGGCATCGAGGCCGCGCTCGCGGTCGCCGACGCCTGGGCGCCCGAGCACCTGGAGGTGCAGACGCGGGACGCCGCCAAGGTCGCCGCGAAAGTCCGCAGCGCGGGCGCGATCTTCGTGGGCCCGTACTCGCCTGTGTCGCTCGGGGACTACCTGGCCGGGTCCAACCACGTGCTCCCCACCGGCGGCACCGCGCGGCACACCAGCGGCCTGTCGGTCTACCCGTACCTGAAGGTCGTCAACGTGATCGAGTGCGACCGCGACTCGCTCGCCGCGGCCGCGCCCCAGGTCGACGCCCTCGGCGGCGCCGAGGACCTGGCCGCCCACGTAGCAGCGGTCCGCGTCCGCGTGCCCAGCACCGGGGGAAGCAGTGACTGAAGTTCCGCAGTCGCAGACACCCCGGAGGCAAGTGCGCCGTCAAGGCGCAGCCGGGGGGTCCGGGGGGTCGTCCCCCCGGGCCAGCACAGCGGCACTGCCCGTTCGGGATGATCTGAAGGACCTGCACCCCTACGGTGCCCCGCAGCTTGACGTGCCCGTCCGGCTGAACACCAACGAGAACCCTTACCCGCCAAGCCAGACGCTGCGCGACGCGGTCGCCGCCGCGGTCGCCGCGGTCGCGGGCACGCTCAACCGCTATCCCGACCGCGACGCGCTGGACCTGCGCAAGGACCTCGCCGACTACCTGGGCCACGACCTCACCGCCCGGCAGGTGTGGGCCGCC
The DNA here is from genome assembly GCF_030042015.1 of Trebonia sp. Lineage (GTDB taxonomy): Bacteria > Actinomycetota > Actinomycetes > Streptosporangiales > Streptosporangiaceae > Trebonia. The sequence goes on from NZ_JASIAL010000074.1 coordinate 13,061, forward strand.
AACGGCTCGAACGAGATCATCCAGCAGCTCCTGCAGGCGTTCGGCGGGCCGCACCGCACCGCGCTCGGCTTCGAGCCGTCCTACTCGATGCACCCGCTGATCGCCAGGGTCACCTGCACGCAGTGGCTCGCCGGCACCCGCGACCCCGATTACGGCCTGTCCACCGCCCCCGGGCAGGTGCGCGCGGCGCGGCCGGACGTCGTCTTCGTCACCTCGCCGAACAACCCAACCGGCACCTCCGTCCCGCTCGAGCTCATCGCGGCGGTCTACGCCGCCGCTCCAGGGATCGTCGTGGTCGACGAGGCGTACGCGGAGTTCAGCCGCGACGGCACGCCGAGCGCGCTGACCCTGCTGCCGGGACGGCCGCGCCTTGTCGTCACCCGCACGATGTCCAAGGCGTTCGCCGCGGCGGGCACCCGCCTCGGCTACCTGGCGGCCGACCCCGCCGTCATCGAGGTGCTGCTCACCGTCCGGCTGCCCTACCATCTGTCCACGGTCACCCAGGCGGTCGCCCGCGCCGCCATCGCGCACAGGCAAGAGCCACTCGCCACCGTCGAGGCGCTGCGCCGCGGCCGCGACGAACTCGTCGGCTGGCTGCGCGGGCACGGGCTGGCGGTCGCCGACAGCGACGCGAACTTCGTGCTGTTCGGGGTGTTCGGCGACAGGGACCGGGTCTGGCAGGGCCTGCTCGACCGGGGCGTGCTGATCAGGAACACCGGTCCGCAGGGCTGGCTGCGGGTTACGGTGGGGACGCCGGCGGAGACCGCCGCGTTCAAGGCGGCGCTGACGGAGGTGCTGTGCCTATGACGTTCGTTCCCGGCGCCCGCGTGGGCCGCGTGACGCGGGAGACCAAGGAAACCCGGCTTCTCGTCGAGCTTGACCTCGACGGGCCCGGGCCGGTCGAGGTGGAGACCGGCGTGCCGTTCTTCGACCACATGCTCGCCCAGCTCGGCAAGCACGGCTGCCTCGGGCTGACCGTGCGGGCCAAGGGGGACATCGAGGTCGACGCGCACCACACGGTGGAGGACACGTCGATCGCGCTCGGCCAGGCGCTGCGCGAGGCGCTTGGCGACAAATCCGGCATATCCCGGTTCGGTGACGCGCTCGTCCCGCTCGACGAGACGCTCGTCCGCGCCGCCGTGGACCTGTCCGGGCGGCCCTACGTGGTGCACACCGAGCCGGACGGCATGTCGCCGCTCATCGGCACCTATGACACCACGCTGACCAGGCATGTCTGGGAGTCGCTGGCGTTCAGCGCCGGGATCTGCCTGCACGTGCACGTGCTGTCCGGCCGCAACCCGCACCACATCGTCGAGGCCCAGTTCAAGGCCGTCGCCCGGGCGCTGCGCGCGGCGGCGGAGCCGGACCCGCGGGCCAGTGGCGTGCCGTCGACCAAGGGCGTGCTGTGAGCCGCGACGTCGTCGTCCTGGACTACGGGTCGGGGAACCTGCGGTCGGCCGAGCGGGCGGTGGCCCGGGCGGGCGCCACCGTCACGGTGACCGCGGATCCCGACGCGGCCCTGGACTGCGACGGGCTCGTCGTGCCGGGAGTCGGCGCGTTCGCGGCCTGCATGGCGGGGCTGCGCGGCGTCGGGGGGGACAAGCTGATCGCGGCGCGGATCGAGGCCGGCCGGCCGGTGCTTGGCATCTGCGTCGGCATGCAGGTGCTGTTCGCGGCGGGCGTCGAGCACGGCCTGCGCACCGGAGGATGCGGGGTCTGGCCGGGCACGGTCGAGCGGCTCGACGCGCCCGTGCTGCCGCACATGGGGTGGAACACCGTGGCCGTGGCGCCGGGTTCGGTCTTGTTCCGCGGCATCCCGGAAGGCACCAGGTTCTACTTCGTGCACTCCTATGCGCTGCGGATGGCCGACGCCGGGCCGCTGACCCGCGCCGGGGGACTGGTCACGATCGCCGAGCACGGCGAGCCGTTCGCCGCCGCGGTCGAGCACGGCGCGGTGTCCGCGACCCAGTTCCACCCGGAGAAGTCCGGTGACGCCGGCGCCCTCGTGCTCGCCAACTGGCTGGAGACGCTATGAGTACCCTGACGTTGCTGCCCGCCGTCGACGTGGCGGACGGCCAGGCGGTCCGGCTTGTGCAGGGCGCCGCGGGCACCGAGACCTGCTACGGGGATCCCGTGCTGGCCGCGCGCACCTGGCAGCGGGCGGGCGCGTCGTGGATTCACCTCGTCGACCTGGACGCGGCGTTCGGCCGCGGCTCGAACGCCGAACTGCTCGCGCAGGTCGTCGGCGCGCTGGACGTCAACGTGGAGATGTCAGGGGGGATCCGCGACGATGCCTCGCTCGAGCGCGCGCTGGCCACCGGCTGCGCCCGGGTGAACATCGGCACCGCGGCGCTGGAAAAGCCCGACTGGGTGCGCGGCGCGATCGAGCGGCACGGCGACAAGATCGCGGTCGGGCTCGACGTGCGCGGCACCACGCTGGCGGCCCGCGGCTGGACAGCCGAGGGCGGCGAGCTGTACGCGACGCTGGAGCGGCTGGACGCGGCGGGCTGCGCCCGCTACGTGGTGACCGACGTGCGACGCGACGGCACGCTGAGCGGACCCAACCTGGACCTGCTGCGCGGAGTCTGCGCGCGGACGACGGCCCCCGTCATCGCCAGCGGGGGAGTGTCGTCGCTTGCCGACCTGCGGGACCTGGCGTCGCTCGTGCCGCTCGGCGTCGAGGGCGCCATCGTCGGCAAGGCCCTGTACGCTGGCGCGTTCACCCTGCACGAGGCGCTCGCCGAAGTCGCGTCGGCCGCGTCCGCGAACGCAGGCGCGTCATGAGCCCGGCGCGGCGGCGGGTGTCGTCGGGCGTGCCGTTCGAGCAGGCGGTCGGGTACAGCAGGGCGGTCGCGGCCGGGGACTTCATCTTCGTCAGCGGCTGCACGTCGATCGCGGACGGCAAGGTCGTCCACGAGGGCGACATGACACGGCAGGCCGGGCAGGCGCTGCTCAACGTCGGCGCGGCGCTCGAGCAGCTTGGCGCCACGCTCGCCGACGTCGTGCGGACCCGGATCTACGTCACCGACATCTCCCGGTGGGCGGAGGTCGGCGAGGCGCACCGGCTGGCCTTCGCGGACGCGCCGCCCGCGACGACCATGGTGCAGGTGGCCGCGCTGATCGACCCGCGCATGCTCGTCGAGATCGAGGCGGTGGCGCACCGGGAGGGCGGCCCCGGCGAGGACGAGGCGGAGCCGGACGAGAGCGAGGTTCCCCCTGACGCGATCCGCCTGGACGAGCCGAGCGCGGACGACTCGATATGACCGTCGCGGTGCGGGTCATCCCCTGCCTGGACGTGGACGGCGGGCGGGTGGTGAAGGGGGTGAACTTCCGCGACCTGCGGGACGCGGGCGACCCGGTCGAGCTCGCCGCGCGCTACGACAAGGAAGGCGCCGACGAGCTGACGTTCCTGGACATCACCGCCTCAAGCGGCGGCCGGCAGACCATGTACGACGTCGTGCGGCGCACCGCCGGGCAGGTGTTCATCCCGCTCACCGCCGGCGGCGGCGTGCGCTCGTGCGCCGACGTGGACGCGCTGCTGCGGGCCGGGGCCGACAAGGTGTCGCTGAACACCGCCGCGATCGCCAGGCCGGAACTGCTCGCCGAGGCGGCCAGGCAATTCGGGTCACAGTGCGTGGTGCTTTCCGTGGACGCGCGCCGCGTGCTGCCTGGCGGCCAGCCGACCCCGAGCGGGTTCGAGGTGACCACGCACGGCGGGCGCACCGGCACCGGCGTCGACGCCGTGGACTGGGCACGCCGCGCGGTCATGCTCGGCGCCGGGGAGATCCTGCTGAACTCGATGGACGCCGACGGCACCGCGGCCGGGTTCGACCTTGAGCTGATCCGCCTGGTGCGCGCCGCCGTCACCGTCCCCGTGATCGCCAGCGGCGGCGCCGGCGCCCTCGCCCACTTCGCGCCCGCCGTCGAAGCCGGCGCCGACGCGGTGCTCGCCGCCAGCGTCTTCCACTTCGGCACGCTCCGCATCGGCCAGGTCAAGGAGGCGCTGCGCGCCGCCGGCCACCCGGTCCGCTGACGAGCCGCCACCGCGCGGTGGCCGTGCCTGGCCATTGCAGTGCCTGAAGTGAGGGCT
>NZ_JASIAL010000431.1:0-3194 GCF_030042015.1 Trebonia sp.
GCCGGCAGCAGCGTGCTCAGCGAGCCGATGCTGGCCAGCACGGTCAGGCCGAGCGCGAACCCGCCAAGCCCGGCGAGCGTCAGCGCGGCCGGGTAGCCGTTCCGCTGCCGGGTCAGCACCAGCGAGTCGGTCACCATGCACAGCCCGCCGAACAGCAGCACCTGGACCAGCGGCTCGCTGAACGGCGCGCGGCTGACGTACTGCTCGGGCAGGGTCAGCGCGAGGACAAGCGCGCCCGCCGGCGCCCACCGCGGTCCCGCCAGCCGCCCGACCAGCCCGGCGAACGACAGCACGGCGCACCCGCCGATCACCGGGGGCATCAGCAGCGCTCCCTGTACCCCGCCGAGCCACACCCCGCCCGCGAGCACCAGCGGCAGCCCGGGCATGAACGCGGGCGACACCGTGGTCCCGGCCTGGTAGAAATCCGTGCTCGCGAAGTTCAGCCCCGTGACCGACCCGAACGCCGCGGCCGACTGCGGAATCTTCGCCGACCCGTGCAGCGCGATCCAGTACCCGTACTGCAGGTACGCGCCTGGGTCACTGACCACGAAGACCTGCTGGGAGTCGCGGGCGACCTGCCAGACCGCGAAGCCTACCGCGATCGCCACGGTGGCGAGCAGCGCGCCGGCGGGCACGGTCGGCCGCCTGCGCCGCCAGGACTGCACCGCCGGCCGGGAATCATCGGTCCGCTCGTCCGCGTCCTGCGGGTCGCCGAACCGCGGCCAGCTCAGCGGCAGCTGCCGCATCGCGAAGTAACACAGCGCCAGGGCCAGCGGCACGAAGATGATCAAAATCGCCGTGGGCAGCAGCCGCCCGGCGACCAGCATCGCGGTCCCCGGCACCAGCCAGGCGATCGCGAGCAGCGCGGGCAGCTGCGTGATGGCCGCGAACAGCCAGCCGGGAAGCCACCACAGGCGCAGGTACCTGCGCCGGACAGCGGACGCCGCCGAGGCTACCGGTGCCGCGACAACAGCCGTCGCAGACCGCAGGTCGCTGGCCGCCCGTGCGCCGCGATCCGGGCCGTCACCATCCGGATTATCCCGAACGGACAGTGCCGGCTCTACAGCGACAGCCCCTTCGGCCGCCTGTCGGGGACCACGCAGTCGTAGACGCACGGACCCCACTGTAAACCGGCAACCTCTGGCCAGCGCCGCGCGCTCCGGGTGATCGGCGGGCACAATCAGGTAAATGGAGATCTACGCAAACTGGCACACCTGGCCGCAAGCGGAACCGGAGCTGCGGCGCCTGCTGCCTGCGGGCACCTGCGACGCGGTGGGCAAGGCCGTGGAGTTCGCGATCCGCTACCACGGCGACCAGCGGCGGCCCACTGGGGCGCCGTACCTGGAGCATCTCCTTGAGGCGCTTGAGGTCCTGGTCCGCGGCGCCCGCGTCACCGATCCGGACGTGCTCAGCGCCGCGGTTTTGCACGACGTGGTGGAGGACACCCCGTGCACCGTAGCGGACCTGCGGCGGGAATTCGGCGACCGGGTCGCGGGCCTGGTCGGCTGGGTGACGATCCCGGAGTCTGACGGCGACGGCAAGGCGGTGAAGGAGGCGTACCTGGCGGGCCTTCGGCACGCTCCGGACGACGCCATCGTGGTCAAGCTCGCCGACCGGGCAAGCAACGTGCAGACGCTGCGGAACCTCAGCCCGGCCAGGCAGCGCGAGTACTACGCGCAGACGGTGCGCTACATCATGCCGCTGGCCGCGTCACGGACCTGGTTCGCCACCTGGTACGCGAGCTGGCAGCAGGAACATCGGGATCTGGCGTGACCTGCTCGCCCCGCGCGACCCGGCCGCCGAGCGCGGCCAGCAGCCAGATCACGAGCGTCGCCGGGTAGATGAAGTAACCGAACCGCGTCGACGGGGCGAGCACGAACATGAGCGTCATCGCGCCGGCGAGCAGCAGGACCGCGCGCGGGACGGACCGCGGCGGCCGGACCACGAGCGAGGCGGCGACCGCCAGGCCTGCCGCGACGAGCAGCACGACGACGATCATGTGCCCGACGGGCCCGGTCTCGGCGAGGTCGTGGCCGGGCAGCGGGCTGGACGCCTGGGACGTGACATGCGCCAGCCCGAGCGGGAACTTAATCGTGTTCTCGACGAGCGCCCTGGGGTGGAGCACCAGGAACGGGCCGACGCACACGGCGACCACGGCCAGCGCGGTCCCCGTGAACACCGTGGCCTGCCGCCTGCCGTCGCGGACCGCGAGCACTGCCAGCGCCACGAGCACGGCGGGCCACGCGGTCGCCTTCATCGCCGCGGCGACGCCGAGCGCGAGCCCGGCGAGAACAGGCTGGCGCTCCCAGACCAGGGCGAACCCGAGGCAGAGGAAGGCGACCATCGGCACGTCGGTCCCGCCGACGGCGAGCTCGAAGGCGATCACCGGGGTCGCCGCGACAAGCACCGTCCAGCGCCAGGGATCCCCCGCCCCCCCGCGCCGCAGCGCGTACCAGAACACGACGAGGAACACCGCGCCGAACCAGACCCGCGGGTCGGTCAGCAGGCCGCCGCCGAAGAGCGCCCTGGGCAGCCCGAACAGCGTCATGACGGGCAGGTACGGGTTGTAGTTGTTCGGATTCCTCGTGGCGGCGAGCGAGGCGGGATCGGCGTACGGGGTGCCGTGGTGGAGCAGCGTCACCGCCGACTGCGCCACGACCGCGACCTCGGGTTGCTCGAGCCCTCTGGCCGCCATCCAGCCGAGCGGGACGAGCAGCGCGCCGCAGAAGGACAGCGCCAGCGCCACATCGGCGCCGCGCGCCTTCCAGGCGAACACGGCCACGAGCGCGAGCACGTAGCCGCAGGCCGCTATCCCGCCCCAGAGCTGGTGCACCGTGTCGGTGCTGAAGATCGCGACAAGCACCGCCCAGAGCGCGGATACGGCGAACACGCCGGCCAGCCAGCGACGCGGCATGGCGGCCGGCGACTGCCACCTGGCACCCAGGCGAACGCCACCCACGAACTCTTTACCTTACCAGGTATAACATCCCCTACTGTGGGTCGACTCGACGGCAAGGCCGCCATTATCACCAGCGGCGAGGGCAGCATCGGCATGGCGACCGCGCGCGCGTTCGCCGCCGAAGGCGCGAGCGTCTTCCTGGCTGGGATTTCCGAACCCGACCTGAAGAATGGCGCGGCCGAGCTCGGCGGCAGCGCCGCGTGGAAGGTGACCGATGTCACCGACTCGGCACAGG
>NZ_JASIAL010000432.1:0-2915 GCF_030042015.1 Trebonia sp.
CGCGCGCCGGCCGGGTCGCGGCCGATGGCCGCGCCCGCCCGCCGCCCGGCGATCACCGCCTCGGTGACCGAGTTGGACGCCAGCCGGTTGGCGCCGTGCACGCCGGTGCTCGCGGCCTCGCCGACCGCGTACAGCCCGGGGACGCTGGTGTGCCCGTCCAGGTCGGCGCGGATGCCGCCGCAGGAGTAGTGGGCGCCTGGCGCGACAGGGATCGGCTCGCTGACCGGGTCGATGCCGTGCCCGCGGCAGGCGGCGGTCACGGTGGGGAAGCCCTGCTCGAGCACGTCGCGGCCGACCCCGGTGGCGTCCAGCCACAGGTGCCCGCCGCCGCCGCTGCCGCCTTCGCCGGCGATCGCCGCGTGCATCCGGGCCGCCACGACGTCGCGCGGCGCCAGGTCGCCGCGCGGATCGTGCCCGGCCATCAGCGGGCGCCCGGCCAGGTCGCGCAGCACCGCCCCGGCGCCGCGCAGCGCCTCGGTGATCAGCGGGCACTGCCCGGTCGCCCCGTCCACCCACAGCACCGTGGGATGGAACTGGACGAACTCGGGATCCCGCAGCTCGGCCCCGGCGCGCGCCGCGATCGCGAGCGCGTCCCCGGTCGCGCCCGGCGGGTTCGTGGTGGTCGCGAAGGCCTGGCCAAGGCCGCCGGCCGCCAGCACAACCGAGCGCGCGGTGATGATGCCCGGGTCGAGCTCGCCGCAGGACCCAATCGTCGCGGCGAGCAGCCCGGCCGCCGCGCCCTCGTCCTCGAGCAGCAGATCCAGCGCGATCGCCCGGTCGAGCACCTCGACGGGGCTGGCGAGCAGCGCCGTGCGCAGCGCCCGGTGCACTTCGGCGCCGGTCGCGTCGTTACCCGAATGCACGATCCGGTGGCTGCCGTGGCCGCCTTCCAGCCGCAGCGCCGCCTGCTCAAGCCGGGCCCCTTGCGCGGCCAGCCAGGTGATGGCGGCGGGCGCGCCCGCCGCCAGCGCGGCCACCGTGTCCCGGTCGCAGAGCCCGGCGCCGGCGACCAGCGTGTCGTGCGCGTGCGCCGCCGCGCTGTCACCCGGGCCGATCGCGGCGGCCAGGCCGCCCTGCGCGAGCGGGGTGGCGCCGCCCGCCAGTTCCTTGGTGACCACGAGCACCTGCATGCCGTCGGCGGCGGCGGCAAGCGCCGCCGCGATCCCGGCGGCGCCCGATCCCACGACCACGACGTCGGCGTCCCGCCGCCACCGCGGCCGCACCGCGGGCAGCGCCCGGATCCCGGCGCTCACGCCACGCTCCCTGGTCCCGGGTTCGGATCGGTCACAGCCGCACCACCCTGGGAGGCCCCCCCCGGGCTAACATCCGCGATCATCGCCTCGACCGCGCGGCGGGCGCGCTCGGCGACGCCGGGATCGACATGGACCTCCGTGACGCCGTCGCGCAGGCACCGTTCCAGGGCCTGCGGCGTGGTCATCTTCATGTAGCGGCAGACCGCGTCCGGGTTGACCGGCTCCCAGCGCACCGCCGGGTTCGCCTTCCGCAGCTGGTGCAGCATCCCGGTCTCCGTCGCCACGAGCACCGCGGTGGCGCGGGTCGACCGGGCGGCCTGCAGCATCCCGCCGGTGGACAGCACCCGGGTGCGCTCCGCCGGCAGGTCGCCAGTGCCCGACTGCCACAGCGCCGAAGTCCCGCACCCGCACTCCGGGTGCACGAACAGCTCAGCGTCCGGGTTCGCCGCCGCCTTGCGGCGCAGCTCCTGCGGGCTGATGCCCGCGTGCACGTGGCATTCCCCGAGCCAGACGTGCAGGTTGGCGCGCCCGGTGACGCGCCGGACGTGGGCGCCGAGGAACTGGTCGGGGAGGAAGAGCACGTCGCGTTCTGCGGGGATCGCGGCGACGATCTCGGCGGCGTTGGCCGACGTGCAGCAGACGTCGGCTTCGGCCTTGACCTCGGCGCTCGTGTTCACGTAGGCGACGACCGCCGCGCCGGGGTGCTCGCTCTTCCACTCCCGCAGCTGCTCCGCCGTGATGCTGTCCGCCAGTGAGCAGCCGGCGGCGGCGTCCGGAATCAGCACTGTCCGTTCCGGGGAAAGGATTTTCGCTGTTTCCGCCATGAAGTAGACGCCGGCGAGCACGATCACCCGCGCGGTGCTTGCGGCCGCGAGGCGGGCCAGGGCGAGTGAGTCGCCGACGTGGTCGGCGACGTCCTGGATCTCGGGGCGCTGGTAGTTGTGGGCGAGGATCACGGCGCCGCGCTGCGCGGCGAGCCGCCTGATCCGCTCGGCCCAGGAAAGCTCTGTACTGACCATAGTTCTCGACTATAAGTCGAAAACTTGTAGATTTCTACTGTGAGTCTAAAACTTCCCGAACTCGCTACGATGAGCACTGTGCCCGCCGACTGTTTCCGTCACGAGGCGCTTGGGGTCGTCTTCCAGGTCCGCGACAAGCGGCTGACGGTGCTGCTCTGGCAGCGCGCCGAGCAGCCGTTCGAGGGTTTCTGGATGCTGCCAGGCGGCCTGCTGCGCGCCGACGAGCGGCTCGGCGCGTCCGCCGGGCGGCATCTGGCGGCCAAGGCGGACATCCCTGAGATAGCCCACCTGGAGCAGCTCGAGACCCGCAGCGACCCGGCCAGGGACCCCCGCGAGCGCGTGCTCGCGACCGCCTACCTGGCGCTGGTCACCCCGGGCGCCAGGCCGCGGCTGCCGGCCGACACCGCATGGCATCGGGTCGACGAGCTGCCGCCGACCGCGTTCGACCACGGCTCGATCATCGGGTCGGCGCGGGAGCGGCTGCGCGCCAAGCTGTCCTACACGAACATCGGCTTCGCGCTGGCACCGCAGACGTTCACGATCTCGCAGCTGCGGGACACCTACGCGGCCGCGCTCGGCCACCCGGTGTCGGCGACCAACCTGCAGCGCATCCTCACCCGGCGGGGAGTGATCGAGCCGACGC
>NZ_JASIAL010000433.1:0-14437 GCF_030042015.1 Trebonia sp.
CCACGGCTCGATCATCGGGTCGGCGCGGGAGCGGCTGCGCGCCAAGCTGTCCTACACGAACATCGGCTTCGCGCTGGCACCGCAGACGTTCACGATCTCGCAGCTGCGGGACACCTACGCGGCCGCGCTCGGCCACCCGGTGTCGGCGACCAACCTGCAGCGCATCCTCACCCGGCGGGGAGTGATCGAGCCGACGCGGGACGTCATCCGCCCGGCCGCGAGCGGCGGACGGCCCGCCACGCTCTACCGGTTCGCGTCGCGCGAGCTCGTGGTCACCAACCCGTTCGCCGCCTTCCGCCCGCGGGCAGCCAGGACGCTGACGTCCTAGCGCGCCGCGGCCGGGTCCGTTTCCAGGCGTCTCACGCCGAACACGGGCATCAGGCGAGGTGCCTGTCGAACGCGCGGCTGAACTGCATGCGCATGACCGTGGGGATCGTGTCGAGCTCCAGCGCGGTACGCAGGTGGGGGAGCGCCTCGGTTTCGACGCTGCGGCGCACTGTGACCGGGTCGGCGCGGTTTTCCGCGGTGACCGCCAGCTGGAGGCCGGGCCGGGTCGATGATCCGCGCAGCACCGCGCCGGCGGACCGGATGGTCGGATAGCTCTCCAGCTCGTCCGTGACCGCGTTGGTGACCGTGGCGGCGGGCAGCACCGTCCTTCCGTTGCGATGGTCGGGTTCCAGCGGCAGGCTGCGCACGGTCTTGGTGCTGGTCTGGGCGGCCATCCACCACAGGGCGAGCGCGGCGATCACCGCGCAGACCGCGGCCACGACCGGCCACACCCAGCTGTGCTGGGTCGGGTAGGCGACCTGGGTGTGGGTGAGCAGGGGCGCGCTTGAGCTGCCGAGGACGGAGGTGGAAGCGCCCAGGGCGCGGGCCAGCACGGTGCCGGCGCCAAGCAGCAGGATCAGGCCGATGATGACCAGCCACGTACGGCTGATGTGCGCGGTGTGCCGTGTCATCGCCGTCAGCCTTTCTTCCTGCGCAGCTTGACCTTGACCTGGGTGGGCCACAGCGGATCGAGCGCGGCCAGCCGCTGCTGTACGACCGCCTGCACCTGCTCGCGCAGGCCGGTGGTGTCGCGCAGCCGGGTCGTCGCGCGCACTCTCACGGAGCGGCGTCCGGCCCTGACCTTGGCCTTGTCGATGCCTGGAACCTCTTCGGCGAGCCAGCCGAGCGACCGGCGCAGGTTGCGCCGTGGCACGCCGATGATGACCGAGCCGTCGCCGGAAGCCACCGGGATGGCGCGCGTCCGGCCCGGGAGCACGCCGATGAGGATGAGCAGGAAGCCGACGAACGCGACCGCCGAGGCGACCGCGAGCGTGGCCGTGCCGGACCAGTGCGCGGTGGTCTGCAGCGGGCCGGCGAAATCGCTGTGCGGCACCTTCCACAGGGCGTGGCTCAGCGCGGCGGACGCCGCCCAGATGCAGCCGAGGATCCCCGCCGCGGCCAGCACCGCCGCGACCAGGACCCCGGGGATGGTCCGCCTGGGCCGGAACACCCGGCGCGCGCTGCGGCGTGCGCCGGGCTGTGACCATGCGTCGGCCCGTGCCTGGCGCGGCGGCGGCCCGGCGCGCTGCGGGATCACCAGCGTCGGACCGCGGTGGCCCGCGGTGTCGCTCACAGTCCCCTCCCGCGCAGCAGGCTGGCCACCTCGATGTCCACGTGGCGTACCTCCAGGCCGGTAAGGTCGGTGACCCGCTCGATCACGTGCCTGCGAACCTCGCGGGTCAGGGTACGTACCGGGGCCGGGTAGGCCAGGGTCAGGCGCAGCTCGATCATCGCCAGGTGGCCGTCGATCCGGGTGGCGACACGAGCGAGCCCCTGACCGGTCTGGCGGCCGAACGTGATCCCGATGATCTGCCTGGCGGCCCCGCCGGTCTGCTCGACCTCAGAGACCGCCTGGGCGGCCACCTTGGTCACCACGCGGTCGGCGAGGGTGGTGCGGCCCCGCTGTCCGGGCCTGTTCAGTGCCGTTCCGACAGCGTCCGCCGTGGCAGCGGTCACTGCGGCCTCCGCTCCCGGACTGCGAACAGCCTGGTCAGGTCGAGTTCGCCGACGAGCGCCCGCCCGGCCAGGTAGCCGACAAGGCCGAGCACGAGCACGATCACGAACGCCGACCAGCCGCCGAACGCGCCGGCGAAGCCCAGCGCGATTCCGAACACCAGGCCGAGGATCGGTACGAGGCGAGCCTCATCCATTGGCAGCTTCCTCCCGTTTCGTAGTAGTTCGTCCGGCGACGCTCAGCGCCGGGGCCGACGCTGGCGCCAGCGCGGCTTCTGCCCCAGCTTCCGGAGCGGTGATGTCGGCGATGACGACGTCCACCACCCGGTCCGGGACCAGCGGCGCGACGGCCTGCCTGATTTCCGCGGCGACTTCCGGCAGCGGCACGCCGAACCTGGCCACGACGCAGACCTCGACCTCATGGGCCCGTACCGCCACGCCGGACACGGTCCGGCCCCGCAGGTACGTGGCCACAGGGGCGCCGGGGATCTGGGTCAGCCCGGCCACCGAAGGGCAGCCGGTGACGGCCGTGACGATCAGGTCGGCGAGCTCGGCGAGCTCGGCCCCCGGCGGCGTCGCCGCGCGGCCCTTGCCCGTCGCCGCGCGCGTCGTCCGGCTCGTCACTGGACCCGCGGCGACGTGTCACTGTCCTGCTCGCCAGGAAGGTGAATGTCGTCGATGCCGACGTTGACCTCGGTGACCTCGAGGCCGCAGATGCTTTCCACCTGGCTGATCACGTTGTTGCGGACCGCGTTGGCCAGGTCAGGGATGGACACGCCGTACTCGACCACGAGGTCGATATCGGCGGCGGCCTGCCGGGCGCCGACCTCGACGGCCACTCCCTGAGTGCTGCTTGCCGCGACGCCGGGCACCCGCTGGCGCACGGCCCCCATCATGCGCGCGGTGCCGCCGCCCATCGCGTACACGCCGTCTACCTCGCGGGTGGCCAGCGCGACGATCTTCGCCACCACCACGTCGGCGATCGTCGTGTTCCCGTGCTCGCTCACTAGTTCGGCGGCGGACCTGCGCGGCGCGGGCACAGTGGCAGTCGTCGTGCTCGAGGTGGAGGTGGTGCTCTCAGTGTCGGATGTGCTCACGGTCTGGGCTCCTCACGTCGGTGTGTGACTTGCGTCCCTGCCGTCCGTGAGCCACGTCCTCCGCTGCGTCATCCCGGTGGCAGGACATGACAGCAAGACGCGGCGCCAGTACAGAATGTCACGGGAGAGGCAGATGTGAAATGCGTCACACAGCGTGAAGGTTGATTCATTGTGGCTTGGGCATCCGGACTATATGGCGCGCAGGCCGATCGTCGATGCCCTCGATGACGCCACCCTCGTCGTGCGGGCCCGCGAAGGGGACATCGCCGCGTTCGAGGCGCTCGTCCGGCGCTACCGGGTCCCGGTTTACCGGATCGCGCTGCGCATCCTCGCCGACCCCGGCGGCGCCGCCGACACGGCTCAGGAGGCGTTCACCGCGGCCTGGCGGCTGCTGCACGGGATCAAGGCCGAACAGGCCTTCGCCGCCTGGCTGTACCGCATCGCCGTCACGCGGGCGCTGAGCGCGCTGCGCACGACACGGCCGCTGGTCCCGCTCGACGCCACGGCGACGGCCGCCGCCAGTGACCGGTCGCCCGGGCCGGAGGAGCACGCGCTCGCCGACGGCCTGGCGACCGCGCTGCGGTGCGCCCTGAGCCATCTGACACCCGAGCAGCGGGCGTGCTGGGTCCTTCGGGAAATGGAGGGAATGACCTATGAGGAGGTCGCCACCATCCTGCACACGACTCCCGACGCCGTCCGCGGGCGGCTGCACCGGGCCCGCCCCCAGCTGGCAGCCGAACTGAGGCCGTGGCGGTGACCCCGCCGGGCGACCGCCTACCCTGCGGACACCACGTCGACGAGCTGTGGGACCACCTCGCCGGCGGCACCCCGGACGAGCACGCCAGGGCGTGCGAGCACTGCCAGGCCGCGCTGAGCCAGATCCGCCTCCTGCGCACGGCCACCAGTGAGCTCGCCGCCGAACCGGTGCGGCCGCCCGCCGACCTTTCCGGCCGGGTCATGGCGGTGGTCGGGGCCCGGATCCTCCCGGCGCCCCTGATCGCGCTGCCCGGCCCGGCGGGAATCCGGCTGTGCGTCAGCGAGCGCGCCGCCGCCGCCGTGCTGCGCGCGGCCGGCGACGCCGTCGACGGCGTCCGCGCCAGAAGCTGCAGGCTCATCCCGGCCGCCCGTGACACGAGCGCCTGCGCGGGCCTCAAGCTCACGATCAGCGTCCGCTACGGCATACCGGCGCTGTCCGCCGCCGGGGCCGTCCGCCGGGCGGTCCGGATGGCCGCCCGCGCCCAGCTGGGCCTCACGCTGGGCCCCATCGACATCGAGGTGGTCGACATTCACGCCGCGTAAAAGGTGCCCGCCGGTGCCCGCTGGTGCCGCACCCCTTATTTATCCCGAACGATCCCGTCACTTCGCCCTATGGCCGCGCCGGCCTGCCGTCGGTGAGAATCGAGGCGAAAGGCCAGGCCACCAGCGGAAGAACGGCAGCGTCGATGAGTGGAACAAGCACAGGGCAGCACCTCACGATCGGCTTCGTCGGACTCGGCAACATGGGCCGGCCGATGGCGCACAACCTGCACAGCGCGGGCTTCGCGCTCGTCGTGCGCGACAGCGCGCCAGCGGCCGAAGAGCGTTTCGCCGCCGCGCACCCCGGCGTGACCGTCGCCGGGTCACCGGACGCGTTCTCGGCCGCGGACATCGTGGTGACCATGCTCCCGGACGGCACCGTGGTCCAGGACGCGCTGCTGCGGTGGGACGGCGGCATCGGGCGGGCGCTGCGGGCGGGCACGCTTGTCGTCGAGATGAGCTCGTCGGATCCTTCGGACACGCTGCGGCTCGCCGGTGAGCTCGAGCCGCTGCGCGTGCGGGTCGTCGACGCGCCGGTGTCCGGGGGAGTGCCAGGGGCGGTCGCCGGCGAGCTCGCGATCATGGCCGGCGGCGCGCCGGACGACATCGCCAGGGCGCAGGACGTGCTGCGGGTGCTCGGCGACCCGGCCAGGCAGTTCGTGACCGGCGGCCTCGGCAGCGGGCACGCCATGAAGGCGCTGAACAACGTCGTCGCCGCGGCGACGCACTGCGCCACCGCGGAGGCGCTGGCCGCCGGGAAGCGGTTCGGCCTCGACCCGCAAGTCATGATCGACATTATCAACGCCTCGACCGGGCGGAGCTTCGTCAGCCAGACCTTCGGCGCGCAGGTGCTCACCGGCCGCTACGGGACCGGGTTCGCGCTCGGCCTGCTTGCCAAGGACGTGCACATCGCGGCGAGCGTGGCCGCCGCCGCGGGGATCGACGCGCCGATGGTCGCCCTCGCCGACGAGCGCTGGGCGAAGGCGCTTGGCGAACTCGGCCCCGCCGCCGACCACACCAGGGCACATCAGGCCTGGTGGCCGGAAACCGGCAGCTAACGGCGGCCGGCCGGAGTTATGGTCGGGCATGGCTGACTTCTCTGGTGCGGATCTGCGCGGGTCGCGGTTCGGCCGCTGCGACCTGGCCGGCTCGGAGTTCTTCGCAAGCAAACTGACGGACGCCACGTTCCGCGGCGTGGACCTGAGCCGGGCGGTGCTGCGCGGCGTCGAGCTGGTCGACGTCGACATCCACGGCGAGATCGTGAACGTGAGCGTCAACGGCGTCGACATCGGGCCGCTGATCGAGGCCGAGCTGAACCGGCGCTACCCGGACCGGGCCAGGATGCGCCCCGCGGACCCGGCCGGCTTCCGCGAGGCATGGGGCATCCTGGAGCGCCTGTGGGACCAGACAGTGGCGCGGGCCCGCCGGCTCCCGCCCGCGGCGCTGCAGGAGTCGGTGCACGGGGAGTGGTCGTTCATCCAGACGCTGCGCCATCTCGTGTTCGCGACCGACGCCTGGTTCCGCCGGGCGATCCTCGGCGACCCGGCGCCCTGGGATCCGCTTGACCTCCCCTGGGACGAGATGCCGGACGCGCCGGGGGTACCCCGCGACCGCGCGGCCCGGCCCCCGCTGGAGGTGGTGCTCGAACTGCGGCGGGACCGCATGTCCGGCGTGCGCGACTTCCTCGCCGGGCTGACCGATCAGGCGCTGGCCGGTACCACCACGCCGGTGGAGGGCCCCGGCTGGCCCAAGCCGCGCGCGTACCCGGTGCGCGACTGCCTGCTTGTCATCCTCAACGAGGAGTGGGAACACCGGCTTTACGCCGAACGCGACCTGGCCGTCCTGGAGATTCGCCCCTCCGGCGCGGGAAGCGGTAAAGGGTAGGCTTCCGGCCCGGTTCAGTACCGGCCGTACTGCTGCTGCCAGAGGTAGTCCGCCTGCTGCTGGGCCTGGAGCCTGGCCTGATCGCGGTCCAGGTGACCGTAGCGTCCGCTGTCGAAGTGCTTGTCGACCTCCGCCGCGGCGAAGCCGGCCAGCAATTCCTTGCCGAGTTCGTGGTGCTCGATGATGCCCTCACGCTCGCGGTGATGCTCGTACATGCGGACGGCCTCGAAGCCGGCCGCGCCCGCCAGCAGTTCGTGCGTCATCTCATGATGCGGCATTCCGCCGCCATAGACCTGGTCGTAGGCGCCCTGGGCGCCCAGCCTGTCAAAGAAGCCCATAGCTGCGAACATAACCGACCAGCCGCGGATGACCGAGACTTATTGCGCGACTGTTACGAGCCGGGCATTCCCGGCCGCCCCGCCCCGCCCGCTCTCCGCCCCGCTCCGGTCGGCCTCTTTGCTCACAGTGGCCCCTGGCATGCGACTTTGTACACTCTGTGACCATTTCGTCGTCCGTTATGGGCGATTTGTCCATGCAAGGAGTGTCCAAAGTGGCACTCCTGTGACTCCAGAGGCGCCAGGGAAAACGCCCCGGCCGACCAGGACCGTCAGCGATTCGGCAGGCTCGGCTGCATCGACATGGCGAGCAGCCGGATGTTGATCGGCTGCGCGTCGTCGAAGTTGTACATCCGCCCGTACTTCGGCCGCAGCCGCTCGAGGATCCGGGGCACCGCCTCCGCGACCGCCTGCTGCCGCTGGGCCGCCCACTCGCCGACGAGGCCGCCCATCATCCCCCCGGGCCCGCCGGCCGCCGCGGCCCGGTCGGGCTTTTCGCCTTTCACGATCTGCCGGCCGTACAGGTAGAAGGAAAAGTGGTTGTCGAGTTCGGAAAGCAGCCGCATTCTGCTTTCCGTGTCGAGGTCGCCCAGGTAGTCGGTCAGGGAGAGCTCGGGCACGACCTCAGGTCGCGGGACCTCCTCCGCGATGAGCGCGGCGACCTCGTCCATGTAGTTGAGGTAGAAGTCAAAATCAGATTTCTCACCGATGTTGCCGTGCCCGCCGCAGAACCAGTCGAACTCAAGGTCGCGGGCGAACTGCAGATTGGGCCGGAACAATACCAGCGGATCTTGCCCGGCAAAGCCGCCGAACGGCAGCTGGTCGATATTGATCAGGTCCGCGGAATGGCCGACCCGCTCCTGCGTCAGCAGGAATACGGCGTGGTCGGGTGAATGGCCGGGCCTGGGCAGGCCGCGGAGTGCGAGCTCCACGTCCTCGAACTCGATGGCGCCGTCGGGCCACCGGAGGATGTCGGTAGGACGGGGCAGGTCGCTGCCGAATCTGTCCATCCAGATCGCGGTGTGCTCGCTCGCGATCACGCGCGGCGCCACCTCAAGCGAGCCAACCAGCTTTCGCGCGCCGCCGATGTGGTCGGCGTGGAAGTGCGAATAGCAGATCGCGGTCACCGGCAGCGACGTCACCGACGCGATCGCCTTCAGGATAGAATCGGCCGCGCCCTGGAAAGGATCCAGCAAAAGGACGCCGTGCTTGCCGACGTAGAACAGCGCTCCGTAGAAGTGCCGGGAAACCCAATAAGTGTGCTCGGTCACCCGCTGCAGGACGTATTCCTCCATGACGCTGCGCGGGAACAGGTGCGAGACCCGCTGCCCTGATTGCAGTGGCATTTCAGCGGACGGCTCGACGTAGTCGGCACCGGTAATTGAAATGGGCTCTTCTTTCCACCCGTCCTGCATCACGAAGGCCATCGCGTCTCCCTCCTGTCAGCTAGCGCCGATGCTTGCACATTCGTCAAACCGGGTCAAGCGGTGTCAAATTTGTCGGTTCGCCACTAAGTCCAGCCGATATATTCGTGCCTGCAGGCCCAAGGGCAGCCGACGCTCGCTTCGATGACCGGCCCGGCATCGACACCGGCGTGCCGCCTCCCCGGCCCCAGCCCGCTCCCGCCAGCGGATTCTGTTAACCGGAATCGTGGATCTTTCCTGCGCAAACCGATGCACGCTAGAGGGTATGACCACGTCCTCGGTTGACCTCGGCCCAGGTGGTCCGGTCCGGCTGCGCGCAGTGGCGGCGCCACACCTGCCGGCCGTGACCCCCGCGCTGCAGGACCTGTACCGCGGCTTCGAGCGGGAACTGCTCGTGCCGCTGTGGACGGAGATCGGCGACCTGATGCCGGCCCACCCGCGGTCCAAAGCGGTGCCGCACCTGTGGCGGTGGGAGCGGCTGCGCGAGCTCGCCGCGCGGGCCGGCGAGCTCGTCCCGGTCGGGCGCGGCGGAGAGCGGCGCGCGATCGCCCTGGCCAACCCCGGCCTCGGCGGCCGGCCGTTCGCGACGCCGACGCTGTGGGCGGCCATCCAGTACCTGATGCCGGGGGAGGACGCCCCCGAGCACCGGCACACGCAGCACGCGTTCCGGTTCGTGGTCGAGGGTGAGGGCGTGTGGACGGTCGTCGGCGGCGACCCGGTGGCGATGCGGCGCGGCGACTTCCTCCCGCAGGCGGGCTGGAACTGGCACGCCCACCACAACGCGACGGCCGAGCCGATGGCGTGGATCGACGGCCTGGACATCCCCTTCCAGTACGTCACGGAAGCCCAGTTCTTCGAGCCCGGCCGCGACCAGCTCACCGACGCCGAGCGGGCCGCGCCCGGCCGGTCGCGCGCCGAGCGCCTGTGGGGCCACCCGGGGCTGCGCCCGGTCGCGGCCGCCGCGGCGCCGTCCGCGCCCGGCTCGCCGCTGCTGGCCTACCGCTGGGAACACACCGACCGCGCGCTCGCCGACCAGCTCACCCTCGAGGCCGAAGGGTACGCCGGCACCGTCGAGCCAGGCCACGCCGCGGTCCGGTTCACCGACCCGGCCACCGGCGCCGACGTCCTGCCGACGATCCGCGCCGAGATGCACCGGATCGCGCGCGGGGCGCAGACCGCGCCGGCCCGGGAGACCGGATCGTCGGTCTACGCGGTCTTCGACGGCTCGGGCACCGTCACCGTCGGCGCGCGGACCTGGTCGGTGACGCGCGGCGACCTGTTCGTGGTCCCGTCCTGGGAGCCGTTCTCGGCACGTTCCGAGGCCGGCGCCAGCGACTCCGCCGCACGCGCCCTCGACCTGTTCCGGTTCAGCGACTCGCCCGTCTTCGAGGCCCTCGGGCTGCACCGCGCCCAGGCCGTCCCATGACGCCCGCCGGCGTCCACCAGCCCGACGTGATCGTCGTCGGCGGCGGCATCGGCGGCCTGTCCGCCGCGTGCGCCCTGGCCCGCAAGGGGCTGCGGGTGCGCGTCCTGGAACGGGCCGGCGCGTTCGGCGAGGTCGGCGCGGGCATCCAGATCGCGCCGAACTGCACGCGCATCCTGGCCTCCTACGGCCTGCTCGACGAGGCGGCCAAGCTGGGCGTGCTCCCGCGGGCCATAGTCATGCGGGACGCGCTCGACGGCAGCGAGCTGACCCGCCTCGACCTGGCCGACCTGGAGCGCCGCTACGGCTTCCCTTACATGGTCATCCACCGCAGCGACCTGCACGGCCTGTTCCTGCGCGCCTGCCAGGACGCGGGCGTGGACCTGCGCACCAGCCAGCAGGTCGCCGAGTACGAGAACTGCGCCGACGCCGGCCGGGCCTGGCTTGGCGACGGCACCGTCTACCAGGCCCCGCTCGTCGTCGCCGCCGACGGCCTGCACTCGGTCGCCCGCCGGCAGCTGGTCGGCGACCAGCCGGTCAACTCCGCCTACGTCGCCTACCGCGGCGCCGTCCCGATCGACCGCGTCCGCGAGAACGACGTCTCCGCGACCGACGTGGTCGTCTACATCGGCCCTCGCTGCCATTTCGTGCAGTACCCGCTGCGCGGCGGCGAGATCTTCAACCAGGTCGCGGTCTTCGAGTCGCCCAGGGCGCGGGCCGGGGAGGAGGACTGGGGCACCCCCGACGAGCTCGACGCCGCGTTCGCGCACACCTGCGCGAACATCCGCAAGGGCCTGCCGCTGATGTGGCGGGACCGGTGGTGGCGCATGTTCGACCGCGACCCGATCATGACGTGGGTCTACGGGCGGATCGCGCTGCTCGGCGACGCCGCCCACCCGCCGCTGCAGTACATCGCCCAGGGCGCGATCATGGCCATCGAAGACGGCTACGTCCTCGCCGAGCACCTGGCCGCGAGCGACAGCATCGACAAGGCCCTGGCCGCCTACGAGGCGGTCCGCCCCGAGCACTGCCGCCACGTCCTGACCGCCTCCCGCAAATGGGGCGAGCTGTGGCACCTCGACGGCGCAAAGCGCGACCGCCGCAACGAAATCCTGCGCGCCCGCGACATCCACGACTACTCGTTCACCGACTGGCTCTACCGGACCACCGCGCTAACCCCGGACGCCGAGCCGGCGCTATTCAGGGAAATCCCGCTGGGCTCACCCGCTCTCCCCATCAATATCGCCGGTGCCTAACATCAGGGTGTGCGGCGCATAAAGTGGCCCGGCGCGCTCGGCGGCGGCGATCGCCCCGCCTGCCGACACGTCATTCACCATCCCCGGCGGTCTGTGGACGGTCGCCGCCACCTCCGCAAGTAACGCGTGGGCCGTCGGAGCAAGCAACGCCGGCAAGACCCTGCTCCTGCACCGGAATGGCGTCAAATGGTCGCAGGTGACCAACCCCAAGCCCATGTACGGCGGGCGTCCTTTATGACGTGACCGCCGTCTCGGCTGACGACGCGTGGGCTGTCGGCGAGACCAACACGGCAAAGGGCACGGACCACAAGACCCTGATCCTGCACCGGACCGCCAACCGCTGGTACGTGGTTCCCGCCGAAGCGCCCGCGTCCTCGGTTCTTTACGGCAGTGCGGTGGCAGGCGGCGACAGCGCCTGGGCGGACGGTGAATCAGCTAGCAAAGGCGGCATCGGCGGCCTCGTCATGCGGTGGAACGGTGCCGTGTGGAAGCCCGTCGCCAACCCACTGCAAGGCCTTAACAACGCTTTTTACGCGATAGCCGCCAGCCCGGGAGGCGATGCCTGGGCAGTCGGAGCCGACTACAACCCAAGCCTCACGATCCGCGCCGCGACCAGCATGTTGTGGAATGGCAAAACCTGGCGGAAAGTACCCGTTGGGCCCCTTCCCACACGCAGCATTCTCACTGGCGCCGCAGTTATCCCCGGCGGCACAGCCTGGGCTGTCGGCTACGACGGGACAGGCGAGGGCGTCCGGGTGCTCATCCTGCGATGGACCGGGCACGGCTGGGCGCAGGTGGCCAATCCGGAGCACGGGACGCTCAGCAACCTGATCGGCGTGACCGCGACCTCACCGGACAACGCGTGGGCGGTGGGCGCGGAGCAGGGGCAGACCCTGATCCTGCACTGGAACGGCAAGACCTGGAGCTGAGCGCCCCGGCATGGAGGCTGTGCCGCGGCTAGCGTCGGCCGGCGAGCACGACCGCAGGTCACCCAAATGTATCCGTTTGGTAAGGCGCGTTGCGCTGCTTTTTGTCGCTAATCAGACTAGTATTCGAGTTATACACATGAAGATTTATCAAACCAAACGGAGTAGTGATGGCGGATCAGTCGAGCCCCGGGACGGGCGCGGGCACGGAGCCTGCCCGCGACTCCCGGCTGGCCGGGTTCGCCAAGGGCGGCGGTGCGGACACCTGCCCGCCCGGACCGGAGCTGGCTGCCCTGGCCGCTGAGCTGTCCGGCCCACAGTGGCGGTGCACGGGTGCGACCGACGACGAGCTGACCGGGCTGCTTGGCCGGTGGGCGGCGCTGGAGTCATGGGCGGCCGCGGCGAAGCTGGGCGTGGTCCGGGAGATGATCCGCCGCGGCGACCAGCCCTGGCTCAGCAAGCAGCGGCACGGCGACCTGCCCGATACCTGGGACGAGACGCTGGAGCATGAGCTTGCCGCCGCGCTGGGCATGTCGGCACAGGCGGCGGACAAGCTCATCTGGCTGGCCTGGGAACTGGAGGCCCGCCTGCCCGGCATCGGCGCGAAGCTCACCGACGGGACCATCACCTACGTCAAGGCCCGTGCCATCGCGGACGAACTGGCCGTCCTCAGCGACGACCACGCCGCGCAGGCCGCGGCGCTGATCGTGGACAAGCTCGCCGGCAAGACACCCGGCCAGATCATGAAGCTCGCCGCCCAGGCGGCCTGCACCGTCGATCCCGAGGGCGCGGCGAAACGGCGCGAGCTGGCCGAGAAGGAAGAAGCCAGGGTCCGGTTCTGGCGCGAGCACACAGGTGCCGCCGCCCTGGCCGCCTACGGGCTGCCTACCGACGAGGCCCTGGCCGCCCACGCCAACGTCAACGCCCGCGCCGAGGAGTACAAGAAGTCGAAGGCGTTCCCCGACGCGCGGATGGATCAGCTCCGCGTCCTGGGCTACCTGGACCTCCTCAATGGGGTCTCCGCGGCCGCCCGCGTCGCCCGCGCCCGCGCCATGACAGCAGCCGCCGACGCAGCACAGGCGCCGGGACGGCCGCCGGGCACCGATCACGGTAGCGACGATGACCTGCCTGGTGAGGGCCCGGCCGGGGATCCCCGCGATGATGGCCCAGGCGGCGGCGAACCAGGCGGCGGCCCCGGGCCGGACTGCCAGCCCGGCGGGCCGGCCTTGCCCGCGCTCCCGGCCAGGACCAACCTGACCATCCCGCTGGCTACCCTGCTTAACCTGGCTAACCGGCCCGGTGAGGGCCACGGCCTCGGCCCGCTCGACCCCGCCCTGGCCCGCGACCTCGCCGCCACCGCGGCCGGCAGCCCCGGCAGCCAGTGGTGTGTCACTGTCGTGGACGCCGACGGGATCGCGGTCGGTCACGGGTGCGCCAGGCCCGCCGGCAAGTCCCCGCGCGGGCCGTCCTCCCGGTGGGCGTTCACCCAGCGCGAGGGCCCGGGTCCCCCGGACGGGTACGGCACCTGGACGCTCACCCTGCCCGGCGGGAAGGAACTCACCGTGCAGCTCGGCCCCGTGCCTGTCCACACCTGCGACCATAGGTATGAGTCGCATGCCTACCAGGCCAATGACACGCTCCGCCATCTGGTCCAGGTCCGCGACGGGGAATGTACCTTCCCGCCATGCTCCAGGCACGCCCGCGACTCTGATTTCGAGCACGCGATTCCGTACGATAAAGGCGGGAGGACGTGCGCCTGCAACGGAGGAGCGCGCAGCAGGAAATGCCACCGGGTTAAGCAGTCCCCGGGCTGGAAAGTGACCCAGCCCCGCCCCGGCTGGCACCAATGGACCACGCCGTCGGGCCGCACGTATACGCAAGGCCCCAAACAGTACCCATCATGAATGATTCCGAACGTACCGTGCCGTCTCACCATGCCAACTCATTCCCGCGGCATTCCAGGACCCCATCGGCCCTGGTGCGGACGCCGGACCATCGGCCCTGGTGCGGCCGTTCCAGGCAGGGTAGATGTCACAAAGGGGGATCGTCTCCATGCATGGGCGGCGCGATGTTGTTCACCGATCGAGTTGCTGCGGGACGGCGGCTGGCCGAGCGCCTGCGGTACCTGCGCGGCCGGGATGTCGTGGTCGTCGGGCTGCCCCGCGGCGGGGTGGTGGTCGCGGCCGAGGTGGCGAAGGAGTTGGATGCCCCGCTTGACGTCATCGTCGTGCGCAAGCTCGGCGTGCCGTTCCAGCCCGAGTTCGGTTTCGGTGCCATCGGCGAGGAGGGCGCGCGGGTTATCGACGACGCCGTTGTGCGGCTCACCGGCCTGACCGAGTCGCAGGCCGCGGCGGTGGAAGCGCGCGAGCGCGGGCAGCTGGAACGCCGGACCGGGCAGCTGCGCGCCGGCCGTCCGCCGCTGGAGCTGGCCGGCCGCACCGTCGTCGTGGTCGACGACGGCGTCGCGACCGGATCGACCGCCCGTGCCGCCTGCCAGGTGGCCCGTGCACGCGGCGCGGCCAAGGTCGTGCTGGCGGTGCCCGTGGGCCAGACGGACACGATCGCGGCGCTGCGCGATGCCGCCGACGAGGTGGTATGCCTGCGCACCCCGGAAGGATTCTTCGCGATCGGGGAGTCGTACGCCAACTTCTCCCAGACCACCGACGAGGAAGTGATCAAGGTGCTCGCCGCGGCGGCGAAGTCGCGAGGCGGCCAGGGCGCCGCGGCCGATCCGCGGGACGTCACCGTGGACGCCGGCGGGGTAGCGCTGCACGGGTCCCTCGTGATCCCGGACC
>NZ_JASIAL010000434.1:0-5705 GCF_030042015.1 Trebonia sp.
TCCCGACGCCGGGCACGCCGGTGTACATCCGGGGCTGACAGCGGTAAGCGCAATGCGGCAGGGCCCCAGGGCCCCCCAGTGCCCGCGCAGCCCGTCTTTCTTTTCTGCTTTCCCGCCATTTCTCCCGGCGTGCAGGGACCGCCGTTTCTTCGCTCCCGCAGCCGGTCTCACCTTCTGGGTCGTAAGCCCCGTCGTGCCGGGCTGTTCGCCCCTGGCCAGCGACGATGTGGTGATTCACCTTTAGGAAAGAGCAGCGACGGCAAACCATGCGGCATCAGCGGGGGGACAGCCGTACTTGCCAGACACCAGGCAGCCTTGGCCTCAAATAGCGCAGCTTGATCATTCCACGTGGAGGGAGGCGGATCCGGTGAGCACCATCTACGGTCCGCCAGTTCCGGCGTCAGGAGAACAGCCGCCGCCCATGCCCTGGCGGCCCCCCGGCGGGCCGGGCGGTGACGGCGGGGCAGGGAACGAGCCAGGCGGGCCGGTCCGCCGGCCGCGCCGCCGTCGAACCCTGGCCATCACGGCAGCCTGCGTCGTGCTCGTGCTGGCCGCCGCGCTCGGCACCGGCCTGGCGCTGAGCACCACGCCGGCCGCGCCGCCCAAGCCGGTGTCGCGCACGTCCGCGGTCGCCGCCGCGGTCGACCCCGGGCTGGTCGACGTGGTCGCCACCCTGGGGTACCAGAACGCGATCTCGGAGGGCACCGGGCTGGTGCTGACAAGCTCAGGTGAGGTGCTGACCAATAATCACGTGATCGACGGCGCCACCGCGGTCAAGGTCACCGACGTGGGCAACGGCCGCACCTACACGGCGACCGTGGTCGGCTACGACCAGTCCGCCGACATCGCCGTGCTGCAGGCGCAGGGGGCGTCCGGGCTGAAGACCGTCACGCTGGGCCTGTCATCGAAGGTCACGGTCGGCGAGGCGGTCATCGCCCTGGGCAACGCCGGGGGCAAGGGCGGCACCCCGTCGGTCGCCACCGGCAAGGTCACCGGCCTGAACGAGGCGATCACCGCCACCAATGAGGCAGAGCACACCTCCGAGCAGCTAACCGGGCTGATCCAGACGAACGTGCCGCTGCAGTCCGGAGACTCCGGCGGGCCGTTGCTCACCACCGCCGGAACCGTGATCGGCCTGGACACCGCGGCCTCCTCGGCGTATCAGTTCCAGTCCAGCCAGCCCAGCGTTACAGCGGCTTTCGCGATACCGATCGGCCAGGCGGTCTCGGCCGCCAGGCAGATCGCGGCGGGCCGCGCCTCGGCAACGGTCCACGTCGGCGCCACCGGCTTCCTGGGCGTCGAGGTCGCCGAGTACCCGGTGCCCTTCACCTCCCGGACCGAGGCGCTGGTCCTCGGCGTCATGGCGGGACTGCCCGCCGCCAGGGCGGGCCTCGTGCCCGGCGACGTCATCGTCTCGGTCAACGGCCACGCCGTGACCTCCCCATCCGGCATACAGGCACTGCTGGAGCCGTACCATCCCGGCGCCCGGGTCAGCATCGGCTGGCAGGATGTCTCCGGCCAGACTCATACGGCAACGGTCGTCCTCGCCACCGGCCCCGCCGACTGACGCCCGCCCGCCGTCACCCGTCCTTGGCTTGCGCCTGGGCGGCGACCCGTCGCATCCGGAGCATGAGGGAGGCAGATGGCGTGACCTTGCCTGACATGTAAGTGGATAGGCGCGGACGGGAGGTGCCGAGCCGGAGTGCGAAGTCCTGCTGCGACAGGCCGGACCGGCCGACGAGGTCGCGTATCTCGCCCGCGACCTCGTCACGCTCGGCGTCGGCGGCGTCTTGGCGGGCCCGCTCGATGACGGTTGTCAGCAGCTCGCTGGTGCCGTAGGGCCGTGATATTCCGAGTGCCTCAAGGACCTGCTGCGCGACCGGTCCCCACGGGTCGGCGCGGATAGCGGCGGCCAGCCGCCGCCAGTCGGGCAGCGTGCCGCGCTCCACCGCGGCGAGGATGCCCTCGAAGGGCCAGGTCTCGACGGGATCGTCGACGGAGGCGGTGATGTTCCGGAACCTCAGCGCGCTCATCGTGTCATCTCCACGGCCAGTGACCGGCACACGCCGACAACAGTTTCCCAGCTGGTCCAGCGCGCGTCGAGGCTCTTATAGCTGCCCAGCTGCCTGATCGTCCGCTCATCGGCTGGACGGGGATCGGCGAGCTGGCGGGCGAGCTGCGTTGCGACGCCCTCCGCCTCAGGGCCGCGCTGGTCGGTGTAGTACTGGTCGATGCGGGCGAGGACTTGCCCGGAATGCGGGATCCCGTACCGGTCGGACAGGGCGGCCACGTCGAGATAGTCCCGGACCTGGTTCCGCCGGACGATCAGGTAACCCTTGATCCGCAGGGTCTCCTCCGGTGTGGGTACGCGCAGCTTGTGCCCGGAAGGCAACTCAACCTCGGTAACCTCGAGCGGCCTGCTCCGGATGAGCTGGCGGACGCCGGACTCGATGCCGCCAAGCTCGCCGAGAATGACCTTCCCTGGGGTAACCCTGTTGGTGACCCATCCTTCTGCTGCCTCAATCGCCTCAAGGACGGTGTCGAAGCGCACGTTCAGGTCCGCCAGCACCTGGTCGTGATCGAACGACGTGCGATGGCTGGCCCACGGCGCCGCGGGCGAACCGCCGACCAGGATGACGTCGGGGACGACAGCCTGAAGGCGCGCCGCCGACTCAAGCACGCGCACCAGTTCAGGACGGTTCAGCCCTTGGGTCACGTCCGCGCTTTCAGGCATCGGCGTCGCCCTTCCCCGGTCGATAGCTCTCGTATCATATCTGATACGAAACATAACGACGCGGAAGCGGGTTGAACGGCGCTATGCGGGACGGGGGACACGGTCGGCCCGCCAGCAGGACGACCGCATCGGGAACTCGACCAGCCCGTCCCCGTCGGCCCGCTGCCGCAGCGCTTCGCGCGCGCGGGCCAGCCCTGCTGCCCGTTCCCCGGCGGGTGCCGTGATGACGCCGCTGTAGGTGGCCATCCAGTCGACGGCGTCGTCGACCGTCATCATCCTGGTGAACGTGAACGACGCGCTGGCGATGTTCTCGAACGGCGCGTTCTCCGGCAGCATGACCTCCCGCCCGCGGTGCGGGCGTGGTCTGGCGTCCTCGCCCGGCCGGACGGCGTACGGCCCGCGGAGCCGGTCGAGTTCGGCGATCCAGTCCACCCGGCGGTCCCGGCTCGTCCAGATCACTCCCAGGCGGCCGCCGTCACGCAGCACCCTGGCGATCTCGGGAACGGCCTGGCCATGATCTAGCCAGTGCCACGCCGACGACACGAACACCCCGTCCGCGCTCGCGTCAGGAACCGGGATGTCCTCGCCCCGGCCCGCGACGGCGCGGACGCCTGGCGACCGGTCCGCCAGCACGGCGCGCATCCGGTCGTCGGGCTCGACGGCGATGACCTGCCTGCTCCTGCGTTGCAGCGCCCGGGTGAAAAGCCCCGTGCCGGCGGCGAGGTCCACCGCGACCTCGCAGTTCTCGGGTACCAGCCAGTCGAGCGCCGCTTCCGGCGGACCGGGCCGCACCCGGTCGTAGTCGTCGGCCACCTGGCCGAATGAGGTCGCCCGCGCTTCGCTACCGGCCACGCTCGCACGCTAACACACGTCCGGTTGGCCCGGCACGCGCCCGATCAGCATTCGCACGGGAACGGGCTCGACGAACGGCGCGTGCGGGGTGACGGCGCGGCGGATCTCGTCAGCGAAGGCGGCCCGCTGGCCCGGCGGGGGCAGCCGCTGGACTGACAGCGCGGAGTAGACGCCGCCGACAAGGTGGTCGAAGTCGAGTTCGTCGGTGTAGTCGTAGCGGATCTCGGTTACGTCAAGCCCGGCTTCGGTGATCGCGTCGCGGTAGCGCTGCTGGCTGGCGTCGTCGGTGCCGCAGGCGTTGCTGGGGCTGCTGCCCTGCCACTGGTAGAGGAAGCCGCGCAGCGCCCGTGACCAGGCACTGTCCTGCAGCCACATCGGTGTGCCGTTGGTGACCACCGCGATCCCGCCGCCCGGGCGCAGCAGCGGGACGAGCGCGAGGATCAGCTCGCGGTAGCGCATCCAGTGCAGGGCCTGCGCGATCGTGACCGCCCCGGCGCGGCGGCCGCCGAGCAGCGCCGCGAATGCGGGGATGTCGGTGTCGGCGCCGAGCAGCCAGCTAACGTTCGTGACACCCTGTTCGGTGGCGGCTTGCCTGGCGCGGGCCAGCATGTCCGGCTCGGGGTCCACTCCGGCGACGGCCCGCACCCGGCGGGCGATCGGCAAGGTGAGCTGCCCGGTCCCGCAGCCAAGGTCGATGACAAGATCGTCGCCGGTCAGGCCGAACGCGCCGGTGAGCATGTCGATCACGGCCGCCGGGTAGCCGCGCCGGTACTGGTGGTAGAACCCGGCGACCTCGCCGCCGAAGCCGAGATCTTCGCCCACGCCTCAAGCGTGGGCGAAGGAGGCCCGCCGCGGTAGCGGTTCAGCGCACCGCGTAGCGCGTCAACCGTTTAGCCGGGTGAGACGTCGGCCCGTGTCCGGTCGATATCCCGGTAAGGCCCCAGCCCCGGCCCCGGCCCCGGCGCCGGCGCCGTCCCACCACTCCGTCCGGTCCCGTGCCCGGGCCTGCAGGCGGACATGGGATATTCCTATCCGTACTTCCCGCAATTCCCTAAAGCATCGGGCCGCCTCTGCTATGCAATCCTCTCCCTTTTTTGAATTTTTTAGATGATCTTGTTTTTCATGTTGTGCTACCAGAATGCGGGTGCTAATCTGGAAGTTAGAACATCAGTACGTTTAAGTAGGCTATACCAGGCAGGAGGTGATCCAGGATGTGCGGTGCAGATGACCGGTCGCCCGGCGATATCGGTGAGGCGCTGCGGCTGGTGCACGCGGGCCTGGATTACCTTAACGGCCCGGGCGGGGCGTGGGCGGAGGCCGCGGCGCTGGGGGAGGTGCTGGTGTCGCTGGGGGAGATCCGGGCGAAGTTCACCGCCGCGCACGCCGCTTTGCTGCGCCGGTTCGACGCGGCCGGCGCCCATGACGCGGACGGGTATCCCACCTCGGCGTCCTGGCTGGCGGCCAAGACGAGGATGACGCTGCGGGACGCCCGGGCGGATGTCAAGCGGATGCGCCGGCTCGGCGAGCACCCCGGCATTCAGGACGCGCTGGCAGGAGGCCAGATCTCAGAGTCGCTGGGCCGCGAGATGGCCGAGTGGATCCGCAAGCTCCCCAGTGAGCTGCGGGGCGAGACCGAGCAGATCCTCCTGCAGGCCGCGGCGGCGGGCGCGGACCTGGATGACCTGAAGCTGATCGCGGCCTACGCGCTGGAGAAGTGGCGCTCCCAGCGGCCCGACCCCGATGACGACGACGGGTTCGATGACCGGTTCGTGCAGCTGGGCTTCACGTTCGGCGGCGCGGCGTGCCTGCGCGGCGGGCTGACCCCCGAGTGCGCGGCCGCGGTCCGGGCGGTGCTGGAGGCACTGGGCAAGAAGCGCGGGCCGGAAGACCACCGCACCGAGCAGCAGCGCTTCCACGACGCCCTGCAGGAGGGCTGTGAGCTGCTGATCCGGGCCAAGATGGTGCCCGGCCGGGCCGGCGCTGACACCCACGTGCACGTGCACGTGCCGCTGTCGGCGCTGCGCGACCTGCCCGGCGCCTCCGAACTGGAGGCCGCCTGGCTGGCCGCCCAGCTCGGCGAGCCCGGCTACCTGACCGGCAAGGACGCCGAAGCCGCGGC
>NZ_JASIAL010000011.1:0-7578 GCF_030042015.1 Trebonia sp.
ACCTGGCCGGTGCCGTAGATGAAGCCGCCTGCGGTGTCAAACACGAGGTTGACCGGGGCGGTCAGCCCCGAGACGTACGCGTAGTAGAGCATGTCGTAGCCGACGGTCGTGCCCTTGCTGTTCACGTCGGTGTCCTGCAGGGCGCCCGTCGTCAGGCTGAAATCGTCGGTGGCCTTCGTCACCGAGGTGAACTTCAGGGTGTGCGATGCGGTGCTCGCACTGGCGGCGGCGGGGAGCAGGAATGCCCCGGCACCGGCGAGGGCGGCTGCTGCCGTTATGGCGATGGTCGTGCGTAGCTTCATCGGAACCCCTACTCAGATGCGACCGCCGGGAAGGCGATCTTGCGGTGATCTTGCCGCTAGTGTGCCAGTTGTTCCCTTTTCGTCAAGGTCGGCGCGAATTCGCCAGGAGGCGGGGCGGCGGGGCAGGCGCCACGGATCGTTCGGGATGAAGGGGACAATGCCGGGAACGGAGGGACAGCGGCGGGCGGCCTAAGCTTTATGCGTGCCTCAACTGCGGATCGCCCTTGCCCAGGTGAACGCCACCGTCGGTGACCTGACGGGGAACGCCGAGCTGATCGTCGAGTGGACGAGGCGCGGCGCGCGGCGCGGGGCCCGGGTCGTGCTCTTTCCCGAGATGGCGCTCACCGGGTACCCCGTGGAGGACCTGGCGCTGCGGGCCTCGTTCGTCGAGGCGTCCGTCGCCGCCGTGCACGATGTGGCCGAGCGGCTGGGCGTGGAGGGGCTGGGCGGGGTCGCGGTCGTCGTGGGGTACCTGGACCGGCGGACCGACCTGGCGCCGCGCACCGGGCTGCCGGCCGGCGCGCCGCTTGACGCGGCGGCCGTGCTGTACGGCGGGCGGGTCGTGATCACCAGCGCCAAGCATCACCTGCCGAACTACGGCGTGTTCGACGAGTACCGCTACTTCGTGCCGGGCAACACGCTGCCTGTGTTCCGGCTTCCTGCCGCGGGCTCCGGCGGGGCGGCGGTCGACGTCGCGGTCGCGATCTGCGAGGACCTGTGGCAGGACGGCGGGCCGGTGGCGGTGTGCCGGCGGGCCGGGGCGGGCCTGCTCGTGGTGCCGAACGCCTCGCCGTACGAGCGCGGCAAGGATGACGTGCGGCTGGAGCTGTGCGTGCGGCGGGCGCGCGAGGCGGGGGCGGCGCTCGCCTACTGCAACCTGATCGGCGGGCAGGACGAGCTGGTCTTCGACGGTGACTCGATCCTGGTGTCCGCCGCCGGCGAGCTGCTCGCGCGCGGCCCGCAGTTCGAGGAGGTGCTGATCGTCGCCGACCTGGAGCTGCCCGCGGCGGGGGGCGTCCCGGCGCAGACGGCGGTGGACGCGGGCGACGGGAGCGTGATCACGATCGAGCGGGTGACGCTGCCCGCGGTCGCGCAGCCGACCGTCGTGATGCCCGCGATGGACGACGGTGCGGCCGGGCCGGCATCGACGGGCGTGCGGGAGGAGGGCGCCGAGCCGGCCGGCGGGCCGTTCTGGCCCCGGCTTTCCGACCCGGCGCAGGTGTACGCGGCGCTGGTGACCGGGGTCAGGGACTACGCGCGGAAGAACGGCTTCCGGTCGGTGATCCTCGCGCTGTCGGGCGGCATCGACTCGGCGCTGACCGCGACGATCGCCGCCGACGCGATCGGGCCGCAGAACGTGCACGTGGTGCTGATGCCGAGCCGCTACTCCTCAGGCCACTCGATCACCGACGCCGAGGACCTGGTCAAGCGCCAGGGGCTGCACGCGCGGACCGTGCCGATCCAGCCGATCGTGGACGCGTTCACCGCCGAGCTCGACGGCTTCCCCGTCTTGGGGCTGCCCGCCGAGAACCTGCAGTCCCGGGTGCGCGGCGTGATCAACATGGCGCTGTCCAACGCCGGCGGGCACCTCGTGCTCACCACCGGCAACAAGAGCGAGCTCGCGACCGGCTACTCGACGCTGTATGGCGACTCGGCCGGCGGGTTCGGCCCGATCAAGGACGTGCCCAAGACGCTGGTGTGGGAGCTGTCGAGATGGCGCAATGATCATGCCGAACGGAACGGGGCGACTCCCCCGATCCCGCCCAGCTCGATCGCCAAGCCGCCGTCCGCCGAGCTGGCTCCCGGGCAGCTGGACACCGACTCCCTGCCGCCGTACGAGGTGCTCGACGCGCTGCTCGACGACTACGTGGAAAAGGACATGGGCTCGGCCGAGCTGATCGCGGCCGGCCACGACCCGGCGCTGGTCGAACGGGTCATCCGGCTTGTCGACACCGCCGAGTACAAACGGCGCCAGTACCCGCCTGGGCCCAAGATCAGCCAGAAGAACTTCGGCCGCGACCGCAGGCTGCCGATCACCAACCGCTGGCGGGAAGCGCTAGATCACGGGCCTGCCTGACCGAAAGACCCACCGACGTCAGCTCACTGGGCCTGTCGCGTGCCGTCAGCGCGCCGGCCGCCGGCGCGCAGCACAGCCGTGCCGCCAGGTGCTCGCCGACCCGGATGGCGTTCGCCATGATCGTCAGCGCCGGGCTCACCGCGCCGATGCTCGGAAAGAAGCTGGCGTCGACGACGTACAGGTTGTCCAGTTCGTGCGCCCGGCAGCTCGGGTCAAGGACGGACGTGGCCGGGTCGGCGCCCGCCCGGCAGGTGCCCGCGTAATCCGCGGCGGGGGGGCCGCCCCTGGCCGGTCCGCTCGGGGCCGCCTGCGCGATCATCTTCGTTCCGCTCAGCATCGTGCGCAGGCTCCGGTAGAGCAGCCGGGCCGCCCCGTCGCCAGTGGCGACGTGCGCCAGGCGCACCCGGCCCTGGCCATCGACGGTGACCCGGTTGGCCGGCCTGGGCAGGTCCTCGGTGGTCAGCCGGAAACCGACGGCGCGGCCGGCGAGCAGCTGGATGCTGCCGAGCGGCCACCTCGCCTGACGGCCGCCGAGATAGAAGTCGTTCAGGCCGAGGGTCTCCTGGAATCCGGCGCAATGAGGCCCCTTGACAACGCACGTCACGTCAGTGTGGTTGTGGCACATGAGGTTGCGGCCAACCTGCCCCGATCCGTTGCCCAGCCCGCCCGGGTGGGCCTCGCACGCGGACCCGAGCAGGATCCTCGCGGAGTTGACTGCGCCCGCGGCGAGCACCACGATGTCGCCGCGGTACACCTCGCGCGCGCCGGCGCGGGTGGCCACGACACCGGTGACCGACCGGCCACGGGAGTCGGTCTCCAGCCGGGTGACCTCGGCGCCGACAAGCAGGGTGACGTTCGGGAGGTCGAGCAGCGGTCGCACCGCGATGACGTCCGCGTCCGCCCTGGCGTGCCGCACGCACGGGGAACCATCGCTCGTGCCGCAGCGGGCGCACCGGCCGGGACCGGCTTGCCGCGCCCGCGCCCCCGTCCCCGGCGGGTCCGGCTCGCCGGGCAGCACGCCTGTCGGCGTGTGGAAGGGCTGATAGCCGGCCAGGGTCAGCTCGTCGGCGAGCTGCTGAACGATCGGGTCGTGGGTGACCGGAGGCCACAGGTACTCCAGCGACCAGGAACCCTCGG
Organism: Trebonia sp.; assembly: GCF_030042015.1. Classification (GTDB taxonomy): domain Bacteria; phylum Actinomycetota; class Actinomycetes; order Streptosporangiales; family Streptosporangiaceae; genus Trebonia. Next base: position 3,517 of record NZ_JASIAL010000011.1, read on the forward strand.
TGGGGTCCTCCCCGTGCTTGCCGTGCACCTGGTACAGCCACTCCGCCTTGTCGTACCAGGGCTCGAACTCGGCATAGCCGAACGGCCACGCCGGGGACGCGCCGTCGATGTGACCGATGCTGGCGAAGTCCATCGGGCGGAGCCTGCACAACGCCGCGCCGTACACCTTGGTGGCGCCGCCCACGTAGTAGTGGACGGCAGGCGAGAACGGGCGGCCGTGCGCGTCGTACCACGTCTCCGCGGTCTGCGCGCTGCCCTGCCGGGCCATCGGCGCGAACCCGCCGCGTTCTATGATCAAGATCCGCTTCCCCGTAGGGGCCAGCGTGTGCGCCAGAGTCCCGCCCCCTGCACCACTCCCGACGATGATGATGTCGAACTCCTCCGCCACAACTGTCACATTCGCACGCGCATGCGCCGCCTAACCTCACCCCTTGCGGATGAAGCCAGGCGAGACGGCGAGCGGGCGGGGTTCCCCGCGGCTCTTGCTTTACGGTCCCGGCCGGTCAGCCTCCTGCGTCCACGTCCGGCGACTGGCCGGGCAGCGGCAGGCCGAGCGCGAGCATGATCTCGGGCGCCGCGGCCATCACCTTGGGACCGCCGACCTGCGGCGCGATCGCGAAGAGCACGCCCAGGATGTCCTTGGGCGAGACGCCCGCGGCCACGGCGTTTTCCACCTGCCACTGGTAGGACGCGGGGGGCGCGTCGAGCGCCACCAGGGCGGCTATCTTGACGAGCGAGAACGTGCGCGCGTCCAGGCCGCTCGTGTGCCGCCACTGCTCGCGGTATTCCAGGCCCTCGGCCAGCAAGTCGATGTCGCCCGCCGAGAGCCCCATGAGCGCGTCTCTGGTCACGTCATCGACCTGCGCCCTGAGTGGACTTGTCATCGGTTGGCTCCTTTCCGCCGATTCCGTCGATTCCGTCGATGAGGGGCGGGCACTATCGGCGGTCTCACGTCAAGGCTGGTCGGCCGGCCGGCGCCCGCACGTCACCCCCGCGGGGTGGTCTGCTGGCTGCCCGCGGGCAGAGTCCGGTGCCCGGCAGGTACCCGCGGCGGGTGATGTCCGGTGCCACCTGCGCGCCGAGAATGTCAGCGACCCGGACGAGACTGGAGGCCACGATGAGCCTGCCCCTCAGCGAACGCCGCAAGCTTCGCGAGATCGAACAAGGCATCACAAGCAGCGATCCGCGCCTGGCGGGGCTGTACTCGATGTTCGCCAAGCTCAGCGTGTTCGAGGCCATGCCGCGGGTAGAGCGCATCCGCGCCGGATTGTTCCGGCGCGCGGCGCGAGTCAAGCAGAAGGTCACGCTCTGGGCCGCCAGCTAGAGCAGCCTGAGCTGCCTGGCACGGCGCACGGCCTTCCTGCGGTGGGTGACCGCGAGCTTGCGGTGCACGCTCTTGAGATGTGTTTTCACGGTGTTGACGGAAATGTAGAGCTCTTCGGCTATCTCGGCGGTGCTCAGCAACTGCGCCACGCGCCGCAGGACCTCCTGTTCCCGCTCGGTCAGCGGCTCGACCATGGCGGGCCCGGCCACGGCGGGCCCGGCCATGGCGGCGGAGATCGAGCCCAGCGCGCCGCCCGGTGGTGCCGGGCCTGGCTGAGACAAGGCGCGGTAACCGCGCGCGAGTGCGGCGTCGGCCCGCAGCACGGGGAACAGCCAGGTGTGCTCGAGCTCGAACGGCAGCCGGACGTCCTCCGCGCGGGCGATGCGCAGCGCCCGCGCGAGCGAGGCACGCCCCGCCACGGCGTCGCCGGTGGCGTAGCCGATCCTGGCCTCGACGAGCAGGGGGTCGAGAACGGCGCGGTCAGGCGCGCGTGCGGGCTCGGCCGGGGTGAGCGCGGGAACGTGTCCAAGCTGCCGGCGCGCGGCGGGCGACCAGCCGTCCCGCGCGCAGCCGAGCATGGCGACGGCGTCCGCCACGCGGCCTTCGGCCAGGTGCAGCCAGGCTGCGGCCAGGCTTGCCACCGCGCCGGCCGCCCGGTCCTCGCACGCGCGCAGGCCGAGGTCTACCCGGCGCAGCTCCGCCCGCACCTGGGCCAGTTCATGGCGCTCCAGGTGGACCAGGGCGAGCGCGATGCCGGCGGGCACGCTCACCGGTGCTCCGGTGTCCGCGTCGCAGCACGCGGTCCCCGGGTCAGCCTGCGCCGCCTTCCCGGCGAGCTCGCCTGCCCGCATGAGCCGGCCGCACAGCGCCTGCGCCAGGGCGAGCCGGCCGAGGCAGCCTGCCCGCACCGCGGCGGCCGACTGCGGGCACGGCAGGTCCAGGGCCTGCGCGAGAGCCTGTTCAGCGTCGTCGAACCGGCCGGCCCACAGCGCCGCCTCGCCCTCGCTCGAGCGCGGGCGCAGCGCGAGCTCCTGATGGCTGGACAGCACATCGGCGGGCAGCCGGGTCAGCACCCGGCCCTGCTCAGCCGCGGCCGCGGCGAGCCCGGGCAGGTCTCCGTCGCAGCGGGCCAGGCCGAACCTGACGAGCGCGGCGGCCAGCCGCGACGTGATCTCGGCGTCCGTGGGCAGCCGCCGCAGGATGTCGTCCGCGCGGCCGAGCCAGCTGGCGGCCGAGCGGCGATCATGACGCGCGGCGGCCAGGGCGGCGGCGGTCACGCAGTCCCTGCACTGGACGCGCCCCGCAGGCGCGGGAAGATCGGCCAGGCCCTGGATCAGGGCCTGGCCGCGATCGGGGTCAAGCAGGCGGCTCACCGCGAGTTCGTCGACGACGATCCGCGCGGCGAGCCGGCCGTCGCCCGCGCTTGCGGTGTATCGCACGGCGTCGGCCAGCTGCCCGCGCTGGCGGTGCCATTCGGCGGTGCGCCGCAGCAGGCGGGCGAGCAGGCCGGGGTCCTCCTCCTTCAGCCTCGCCTGCAGCACGGCGCGAAACAGCGGATGGTACCGGTACCAGCCACCGCCGGCCGGCTGGAGGAACACGTTGGCGCGCACGAGCTCCGGCAGGGACGCCATGCCGCGGCCGGCGCCTCGGTCCGCCAGCACCCGCGCCAGGTCGGGCGTGACCTGCTCGGGCACGCTGGTGCGCAGCAGGACGTCCCGCGTTGCCCTGGGCTGGCTGTCGTATGCCTCGCTGGTCAGGTAGCCGGCTATCAGCTGGTCGACGTCGCCGGGGCCGGCGGTCCCCGCGGCGGGATCGCCGCGCAGCGCGATCGCGACCAGGCGCAGCCCGGTCACCCAGCCTTCCATCCTCGTCACCAGCGGCATCAGCGCCTCCCGGTATGCCGCGACGTCGTGCCGCTCGAGCAGCAGCCGGGTCTCGGGGCCGGTGAAGGCGAGCTGGCCGGCGCGGATCTCGGTGAGATCCCCGGTCAGCAGGTACCGATGCAGGGGCAGCGGCTGCTCGGCGCGGGTGCCGGCCACGACGCGCAGCCCTGGCTTGGCATGCCGCAGCAGGTAGCCGAGTCCGGCTCCAAGCTCAGGCGCGTGGAGCAGGTGCAGGTCGTCAAGGACAAGGACGGCGGGCGGCCGCCGCGCGGCCAGCGCCGACGCGATCAGCAGCGGCCCGGCCGCCTGCGGATCCGGCGGCGGGCGGGCGGATTCCTGCCCTGGCCAGCGCGGCCCCGAGGTTGCGCCAGAAGCGGCCGGGGGTGTTGTCGTAGTCGTCTAGCGTGAGCCGGGCGACCGGACCGGGCCACGGGCCGGCCGCCAGCCACTGGGCGAGGGCCGTGGTCTTGCCCGCTCCGGGCGGGCCGGAGACCACGGTGACCGTCCCCTGCTGCACGCCCTTGTCGATGCACCTGTCGATCCTCTGGCGCGGCACGAGCCAGCCCTGCAGTTCCGGCGGTGACAACTTCGCCGTCAGCAGCGGCTCAGGGATGTCAGGCATCTGTCGTGGCCCGCGAACGTGCGGTCGGCGGCTTTGCCGCGTTTGCCGCGTTTGCCGCGCGCCTGCCGGCGGTCCCGGCCGCGGGCAGGAAGACCGCGACCGGGGACCGCCGGCGGTCCGTCACCTGCCGCCTGGTCAGCTTTGCGGGACCTTCCCGCCGTGCAGCGCCTCCTGCAGCTGCTCCTCGCCTTCCTTCGTCAGCGAGGTCTTCAGCACGGTGCCGCCGTACTTGC
>NZ_JASIAL010000435.1:0-3449 GCF_030042015.1 Trebonia sp.
CCGCGCGGCGACGAGCACCCAGACGTTCGGCGCGGCGGCGCAGGCCGCGGACGCGAGCGCGAACACGACGACGCCGGCCAGGAAGGCGGTGCGCCGCCCGATCCGGTCGGCGGCCCGCCCGGCCGGGACGAGCAGCGCGGCGAACACGATCGCGTAGGCGTTCAGCACCCACGACAGCGACGCCAGGTCCGTGCCGCCGAACGCCCGGCCGATGGACGGCAGCGCGACGTTCACGATGAACAGGTCCAGGTTCACCATCGCGATGCCCGCGGCGACGACCGCGAACACCGGCGCGAACGCCATTTTCTTGCTGTTATCCACGCGCCTCCCTTCAAGTTTGAAAATCCAACCCGAGCCTAACCTGAGTAGGTTTGATTTCGCAACTGATGTAGACTGCCTGGCATGCGCGATGATCTGCCCGGCCGCCCGTGCTCGATGGCCGCCGCCCTGAACCTGGTGGGCGAGAAGTGGGCGCTGCTTGCCGTGCGCGAGATCTCCTTCGGCAACAAGCGCTTCGACGTGATCGCGCGGAACACCGGCGCGCCCCGCGACCGGCTCGCCGCCCGGCTGCGCGCGCTCGAGGCGGCGGGCGTGGTGGCGCGCCGCCAGTACAGCGACCACCCGCCGCGCTACGAATACGAGCTCACCCAGGCCGGCGAGGAACTGCGGGCGGTGCTCCTCGCGCTGCGCACCTGGGGCGACAAGTGGGCGGTCGACACCCCGCCCGCGGTGTTCGGCCACTCGTGCGGGCACGACCTGGACACCGCGGTCGTCTGCCGCCACTGCGGCGAGGAGGTCAACCCCGACGACCTGAGGCTGCGGGTCCTGAGCCCCGGCTGGACGCGCCGCGGCCCGGCCTAGCCCGCCAGCCGCCCCGCCCCGTCCCGTCCTGGGCCCCTAGTTCCGCGACAGCGAAACGGACCTGCCAGGAGCCAACGGAGGTCGCCGGGGTCAGCTCAACTGAACAGCAGAGGCTGGTGTTGCGTGCCCGGCACCCCGGAAAGGGGGCGCGGACGGCGGGCGGGATCGGGACTATATTCAACGGAAGAGCCCGCGGCCGAACTGGGATCCGCACGGTGCCGCGCTCAGGAAGGGTCGTCGAGTGGCTACTGCTGACTCTGCCACGGAGGGTGACAGACCGAGGGCCCGACGCCGCGAAACAGCCGTGCTGCTGAAGGCGACGCAAGCGCCCATCCGGGATGCCACCCTAAAGGCGACATTCAAGCGTGCCAAGGAAATATACGCCTATGGCCTGATAACGCTCTTTTACATCGACGAGGCCGATTGGCCCAATGTGCGGGCCGGCTTGCGGCGCTATGCGGTGGTGCGCGCTCGCGCCGACGTCGTCCGCGGGTACCTGGCCAATGCCTACCTGGGTGCTCTCATCGCCCTGCTGCTCGGCGGCACCATTTGGGTGAGCGCGCTCCTCGATTACTCCCGTAAGCCGGCGGTGCTTTTCATTGTGCCTGTCGTGGCCTTCTTCGTGACCATGGCCATCCTGAGCGTCATCGTGGAGCTTACGCCATCAGGGACAGCCAGACTGTCCACGCTGGCCGTCATGCTCTTGACGCCGGTAGCGATTATCGGCGTCACGCTCGCGGTCGACCACGGCAGCTTCCAGCGTCCCTGGGACGTAGTTCCGCGCCATGACGGCCAGGTCGCCGCGGCGATAGTCGCCGGAATTGCCCTCTGCGCCGCTCAGATAGCCATCGTCGCGGTCAGCATGGTGCTCATCGTGATCATCGACGCGGCCATGGATACGTCATTGGCGAAGCGCCGGCCCGACATCGTGGTAACTGGCACGCTGATCAGGCTGCTTCGGAACCTGCAGAGGGCACCGCAGCGGTTCGACAGCGTCCGCGTCAAGGGTCTCGTGTGCCGGGATCTCGAACAGGTCGCCGTCTACCTGCAGATCAGGCTGCCGGCCGCGCTGGCGGTGCCGGACCCGGTCGCGCGCGAGAATTTGCGACTGCACTGCGACGACGCGGCCACTTATCTCCGGCAATTGCAGGTGCGGGTCGCGCTTGGCGATGACTCGACGGCCAGCGACCTGCCGGTAATCGTCGCTCGGTACATCGCCATCTTCGCCTTGAGCGAATACGGGCTGCTGCCGACCATGGCGGCAGCGACCTTCAAGCGGGCAGTCACGGCCAGGGTCTTCCGGGTGACGAAAAAACTCCTCGTGGCCGTCATACCGATCGGCTGCGTCATTGCCGCCCGGCACTTTGGCGTAACGCTGGCCGGCCCGCTCGATGACGTGGTGGTTCTCGTGGCGCTGCTGTGGGCCGCCGTAAACCTCGTGTCCATTGTCGACCCCGGCTACCGCGCCAGGATCGAAGACATGAACGACCTGGTGTCGATATTCAGGAAAGACGGTGACTGAGTGCGCGCTGACGAGGAATTCACGGTCCTGGCGCGCGAATACCTGGATGACCTGACACAGCGCCACCCGGATACCGCGACCAGACTCGGCGACCACCGCTTCGACGACCGTCTCGCCGAACAGACACAGGCGGCTCTCGACGCCGAACGCTCCGCCCTGGCGGGGTTCGCGGACCGGCTGGCGGCGCTGGATTCCGGATCGCTCGGCCGCCAGCTCGCGGTGGACGCCGCGATGCTCGCCGACGACGTCGCCCGCCGGCTGTTCGGACTCGACGAGTTGCGGGAGGAAACGTGGAACCCGCTGGCCGCCAATCCTGGCCGGGCGATCTACGGGCTGCTTGTCAGGGATTTCGCGCCGCTGCCTGAGCGGCTGATGTCCCTCGCCGGCCGGCTCGCGCAGGTCCCCGCCGCCCTGGCGGACGCCCGCGGCCTGCTCGGCGCGATGCCGCAGGTCCACCTGGAGACCGCGATCACGCAGTTCGACGGGACGATCCGGATGGTCCGCGACGAGGTCGACCGGGCACTGGCGAAGGCCACCGACACGGTGGCCGCCGAGATGGCCAAGGTCCGCCCGGCCGCACTCGAAGCGCTCGTGGCGCACCGCGACTGGCTGAAGGCGAAGCTCGCCGACGGCGGCGACTTCGCCGATCCGCGGATCGGCCCGGAGCGGTTCGCGCGCAAGCTGTCGCTGACGCTGAGCGCCGCCGCGGACGCCGACGCCATCCTGGCCCGCGCGGAAGCCGACCTGGACCGGGTCACCGAAGAGGTCAACAGGGTCGCGGCCTCGCTCGGCGGCACGCCGCGCGCGGTGCTCGACCAGCTGGCGGCGGACGCCCCCGACGGCGACACGATCCTGCGGTTCTGCGCGGACGCCTTCGCCGCGCAGACGCGCTTCGTCCGCGACCACGACCTGGTCACGGTGCACGAGGACCCGGTCGAGGTCATCGACATGCCGGAGATCGATCGCGGTGTCGCGGTGGCGTACTGCGACTCGCCGGGACCGCTGGAGACCGCGCCGCTCCCGACGTTCATCGCGGTCTCCCCGGTGCCGGACGGCTGGACAACCC